>CANEUY010000009.1 GCA_947442065.1 Verrucomicrobia subdivision 6 bacterium
CTAAAACTGGCGCATGAAATCGGCCCTTCGTTTTCTGCGCGGATGGTTTTACCGCAGATACCCTGCTGCCTCGCACGGATGGTACCGTAAAAAACTCGCAGGGTATGAACGGAGATGGGGGCTGGAAGACCATGGTTTTACCAAAGAGGGTTTTATCGGGATTCTGCAAAAAAATATCTTGGCCAAGGTTCGAGCCGGAAGTTTTTACGAACTCATGGCAGGGGACGGGCATGTGGGGAGTTTGGGGATCTGGTTGGAGCGAGGCGGCAGGGGGTGGAGGGTGGAGGCATGGGAACATCGGACCCATCCGCTGGCAGCTTTCCGCAAAAACCGCCCAAGAACGGAAATTCATGGAAGTCGCCTGACATCTTGGTCAGAGAAAGAAAGAAAAACCGATCTGACGGGCATTACCAGTCGTGGTTCGCGGGAGAGTGCCGTCATTTGCCGGGAAATCCGGAATGGGAAAATTCGTCCGGGTTTTGTGGGAATTTGGAACCCCACGCGACGACCTGTCTGGATTCATCGCCTTGGGCGTGCGGGATATCGCCTCGAAATGGTGTATAAGAGAATGGAATTCTACAGGGACCAAGCATGAAAAATGTGGCTTTTCATTCCAACACGATGTCCCTGCGAGGGTCGGAAAATGCCCTTTGGGACTATGCGAAATTTAACGAAACGATTCTGGGGAATCAGTCGGTCATCTGTCATCCGGCAGGGCTCGAAAGTCCGGAAAATCCCACCTTTACGAAATGGAAGGCCAGGTTCCCCCTGATTCCCTATCGCACGCGGAACGAACTAGGTCGGAGGCTTAAGGAAAGCGGGATTGGGGTGCTGTACCAAATCAAGCCGGGGCCTTTTGATGGATTTGTCGTTCCCGGGGTAAAGAACAGCATTCATGCAATGTTTTTGAGCGATGAATTCCACGGGGATCGCTTTGCCTATGTATCCCGTTGGGCCTCCCGAGTCATGACGGACGGGGAAAACTCATTCGTTCCCCATTTTGTGCCCAAGTTTGTGTCCGACCAAAACCTCAGAGGAAAACTCGGGATTCCAATGGGGGCAAAGGTTTTTGGGAGGCATGGGGCGTTCGACACCTTCAATATTCCTTTTGTGCGCAGAGTGGTGGCAGAGCATGCGCGGGTCAGGCCCGTTGATCATTTTGTATTTCTCAATACAGAACCCATTCTTGGAACGGAAAAACTCAAGAACGTTCATTATCTAGTACCTACCATTGATCCGGAGGAGAAGGCGCAATTTTTGGCAACCTGCGATGTGATGTTACACGCCCGTTGGCACGGGGAGACCTTTGGGTTGGCGGTGGGCGAATTTGCCGCCTTGAGGAAACCGGTGATCACTTTTGGAGAATCCCGGGAGAGGGCTCATCTCGAGATGCTGGGGTCGGCCGGTCTTCTGTACCGGAACCGGAATGAATTAAGGAGGATCCTGGAGGATTTTCAACCTCATCGGGTGACGGGGACCGAATACGACCAGCATGCGGATCCGAGTCTCGTCATGCGGGTCTTTCAGGAAAAGTTTCTGGGCTGAATCAGCGATTTGCGGACAGGCCGAAGGGCTCAAGATACCCGCGGAAACATGGGAAGCGGCCGTGGAAGGCAAAGCTTTGGCTGGGTTTCCAGCGGGGGAATTCAGGGATCCGATTTTCCAGCGAAAACCGCAGAGCAAGTTCCAGCGGGGCAAACCGGATGCCCGCCGCCAGGGCTTGGGGGTAGAGCTCCTGACAAAAAAAGACATCCGAAAGAACCCCCTCCCGGTAAAGGTGGGAATGGGCATCGATAAAGTTGCGGAATTTCTTCGACTGGAGGCTACAGCCGCCGTTGCCCACCCGGTTTGTGCCGGCTTCCAGCCCCCGTTTCTGCCACGGAGCACCGATGTAGTCATAGTTCAGGAAAGCCGGGTCCCAGAGGTGAAAGTTAACGGGGAAGCCGTCTGCTTCGATATGCATCAAAAAGGGGGTCGTAAAATAGCGGTTGAGCTCAAGGGATTGAAACCGCTGCCCCTGATTTTTATCGGCCGGCGGGACCCGGATGAATTCCCCGGGGTGCGGGACGGAGGGTTGGCTTCCCGCAAGATGCCGTACGGCGCCGAATTCGATTCCCGAGCAGACATGGTTGATCACCCGGGCGGAAAGATCCGGGCTTTTTTCCGGGTTGTAGATCAGAAGAGTGACCTCAGGCAGGATGAGCTTCTTTTCGGGCGGAGGCGGGAGAAGGGGCGCGGAGGAGAACCGGCTGGAGAACCAAAGCGGAAGCCAACGGTTCATTTTCGCAGAAAGTTTTCGATGGAAGCGAGGCCTTCCCGCCGGCTGAAAAACCATGACAAATAAGCAAGGTTCAAGCCTCCCCAAAAAGCGACGAGGGCAAGATAGGAGCGACCGCAGGGACCCATCATGGGAAGAAGGCGCCAAAGGGCGAAGGCCGCAAGCCCGAGCCAGAGGGCAATCCAATGGAGGGTGAAGAAGCTGAAAAAGCGGAGAGGTGCCGTGGGCACAAACCCGCCGATCTTGGGGGCATCCACGGGGTAGAAATAGAGATCCTCGATTTCGGAGCCGATCAGGGTGCCCTTGCCCAAGGTTTTGTTAAGGCGTTCTTCCATGGTGCGGGCGTGAATGCGGGCAAAATCGACGAAATGAAGGTAGAAGCAGGATTGGGTCCCGGCGGTGATGACGAGGAGGGGAGCCAGTGCGAGGGAAAGGGGGCTATCCCACAGAAGACAACCGATGATCAGCAGGAGAAAGAAGTAGAGTCCGTGGAAGAATTTCCGGTGGTAGGCATATTGCATTTCCCGCATCCGGCGGAGCTGTTCCATCCAGATTTCGATTTGCGGGGGGGATGTCTTCACCCCAATGAATTTGCCCCTTCTTCGGGACCTGTGCCAGTATGTTTCATGTCTTTTTCGAAACCCCACGAAGGGGGGAGGCGGCACCCATGAAAATTCTGGTCACCGGATCTTCCGGGTTGATCGGCTCGGAGGTGGTTGCCTTCTTTGCCGGGCAAGGGCGGGAAGTCCATGGAGTGGACAACAATCAACGGGCGGATTTTTTCGGGCCCGGCGGGGACACCCGCTGGAATCAACAGAGGCTCCAAAAGGAGCACAAGACCTTTCATCATCATGAGCTGGACATTCGCGACCGCCCGGCGGTCCTGCAATTCATGGAAAAACTCAAGCCGGCGGCCGTGGTGCACACGGCGGCTCAGCCGAGCCATGATTTGGCAGCGTCGCGTCCCTTTGATGATTTTGATGTGAATGCAGTGGGGACGCTCAATCTTTTGGAGGGGGTGAGGCGTTTTTGTCCGGAGGGGACGTTCGTCCATATGTCGACGAACAAGGTGTATGGGGACCGGCCCAACACCATCCGCCTCAAGGAACTGGAGGCCCGCTGGGATTATGATGATCCCGTCTACCAAAACGGAATTGATGAAAACTTTTCCATCGATTCCAGCAAACACTCCCTTTTTGGCGCATCAAAAGTGGCTGCGGATATCATGGTCCAGGAATACGGGCGGTATTTCGGAATCAAGACCTGCTGTCTCCGGGGCGGCTGCTTGACCGGTCCCAATCACAGTGGAGTCGAGTTGCATGGATTTCTGTCCTACCTGGTGAAATGCAATCTCGAGGGCAAGACCTACAAGGTCTATGGGTACAAAGGAAAGCAGGTGAGGGATAACATTCATTCTCTGGATGTGGCCCGGTTTATTGCGGCTTTTCTAGAAAAGCCCCGCGTTGGGGAGGTTTATAACTTGGGTGGAGGCAGGCAGAACAGCTGCTCCATTCTCGAGGCTTTTGCCCGGGTGGAAAAACTCACCGGCAAGAAAATGCAGCACGTCTATGTGGATCAAAACCGGGAGGGTGACCATATCTGCTATATTTCCAATTTGGCAAAAATGAAGGACCACTATCCCTCGTGGGGACTGACCAAAACGTTGGATGATATATTTTCGGAAATCGTGGAGGCCTGGGGAAAGAGGTGATGCCTGGGGAGCCCAGAGATAGGCGGACAGGACTTCGGTCATTCTTTTCTTGCGGCTTTCCCGCCTAAGAGATTTCGGAGAAGGTAGCCTCATGGACCCATCGAGAAATTCCCCTGATTCGAGAATCCCCGGGCTGATCGGATTGGGATTGATGGCTGCCGTGGGTTTGGGATTTGCCTTGGGACACCGGTTGCAACCCAGGGCGGAAAGTCCGGAACCCTTGCCGGTGGCGGCGCCGGCCTCCATTTTCCAAACACCTCCCAAGCTCGTGGTCTATCAAGAGGGGCCGGCGATTCCCCAAGTGTGGCTGGACACATTTTCCAGTGGTCCGGGCTACCCCAAAATCGACCTGCGGGTTTTGACGAGAAATCCGGACGGATCTTGGCCTACCGATGGAGATGCTTACCTTCTCAAAGCCCGCTCCTTTCCGGAGTTGGGCAAATCGCTCGGCTGGGCCGATCTGTCGGGGAAAGTTCCGACCGACGGAATCAATGCGGTCTATCGCGGCCAATCTTTTGATCCGGCGGGGGCCCGCAGCCGGCCATGGCGGATCAGTCCATGGTTTTTTATGCGGAAGGTGGCTCCCGGGACGAACCCCAAGGTGGCGATGGCGGCTCCGGTCCGGTGGGTCAGTGAAGCGGGGGCTCTTTTCCCGCAGGACACCGATCTTTTGGCGGCTCTTTGGATCAAAGGACAAAATCGGTCGGTGAACTTTGGCGGCGAAAATGCCCGTACATCGGCGAAGCAACAGGTGGAAGCCGCTTTGGCCGGCCGGCTGGCTTCAGAGGAAGAATGCTGGAACGGATTGAAGAATGGGCAGGTGAATTTCTCGTACCTGCCGTCTTGGCGTCTGGTGTTGGATCCCCAGACGGGAGGGGGATTGATCCGGTGGGCAGTTCTATCCAACGGAACCTTGGTTGATTTTGAGGTGATGGGAGTGCGGGAGGATTCGGCTAAAAAAGAAACCGCCTTCCGCTTTCTCGAGTTTCTTCTCGCACCGTCCCAACAGGCGGCTCTGTTGGGTGCGACCGGATTTTTCCCCGTTCACTCGAAACCGGGGATGGAGTGGGCGGGGTCGACCCTTGCGATGCCTGGAGGCCTATGGTTTGACCGCAGTGAATTCATTCTTTGGCCGTATCCCCAGCCCGTGGCTGCGGTCGTCCCCCCGGCAGTGACCGAAACGAATCTGCCGGCGGAGAGTGGCGGAGAATCCAAACCACAGTAGTTTTTGAAGCAGAGAACCAGAAAAGAGATCACACCCAAGCATGAATCTTAAAGACAAAGTCATATTAATCACCGGGGCGGGGTCGGGCCTCGGAAAGGCATTGGCAATTGCTGCAGGTCAGGCGGGAGCCAAAGTGATCTGCGCGGCACGACGAAAGGAACGAATTCAACAAACCGCGGAAGAGGTGACGAAGGCGGGGGGTGTGGGCACGGCGGTTGAGATGGATGTAACCGACGGGAAGTCGGTTGAAAAAGCGGTGACTCAGGCAGAAAAAGAGGTGGGTTCGATTCAGATCCTGATCAACAACGCCGGTATCATCACAGGAATGAAAGCCGTGCAGGATCTTCCGGTGGAGGAGTGGGATCGGATCATGGCCACCAACGTGAGAGGTCCGTATCTTCTGATCCGGGCCATTTTACCGGGAATGATTCAGCGGGGGTTTGGCCGGATTGTGAACATCAGTGCCCCGATCAAGCATTTGCCGAAGGCATCCGCGTATTGTGCCTCGAAGTGCGCGCTCGATTCGCTGACCAAGGCTGTCTCTTATGAATTAAAGGGGGTGGATGTGCTCATCAACGCGGTGGAACCGCCGTTTCTGGATACCGAGATGCACAAGGGCGGAAAAAAGCCCGAGGAGGTGGTGGCGCAGATTCTCGAACTGGCGATCGCAGAAGCGGGAGCCCCGGGGGGGAGGGTGGTGAAAATAGCTCAGTAGAGCCTTCCCACGAGGGCAGGAGCTGTTTTTTTGTGTTTATTCGCGCACGTTCCGTAGAATAATCCCCGATGGCTATTTCAAAGAATCCGCACCTCTGGTGTTGCGAGGCGGATGTGGTTCAATTGGACAGTTTTGTCCTCGAAAAAATTCTTCCGAAAACAGGATTACTGTATCCTTTGGCAGAAATTTCCCTCATGGCGCTGGTGGTGGATCGGGTCCGGCCGAGTCACATTTTTGAATGGGGAACGAACATAGGGAGCTCGGCGAAGATATTTCATCACATCACGGAATCCTTGGGAATGGACATCCCCATCCACACCTGGGATTTGCCTGAGGACGTTCCCCATGGTCAACACCCGGGGGAGAACCACGCGAGACTGGCCAAGGGCTTGGCCCGGGTCCACTTTCATCGGGACGACGGCTTGAGGGGGGCCTTGGCCCAATATCAGATCGAGAAAGCAAAGGATCCGAAAATCCGCCCCTTATTCTTTGTGGACGGGGATCATTTTTACAAAAGTGTGATTCGTGAAATCACCGGACTAATCTCCGTGCAGGACGAGTTTCATCTGCTGGCGCATGATACGTTCGTCCAAAAGCCGGACGCCAAGGGCCAGTCCAGGGAATCCTGGGTGGGATGTCCCACCGCCCTGCAATTGAGTGCGCAAGATTACCGCTGGCTCAATGTGGGTTTTGGAAATCCGGGAATGGCGTATCTTTGGGGGAAGGGAAAGTCCTCGGCTCACTCTTCCTGGCAGCAGAAATGGCTGACCGGAATGGATCGCCTTGAAATCCGTCTCGAAAAAACCCTTTATAAGCTGATGCAGAAGTTAAGAGGCAACTGATTCGCGAAAAGGCAATCTCCGTAGCGGAGATGACCCGGCGGATTGGATTTCTGCGAAGCTTCGAGCGTTCGGTGCTTAAGTCCCGCGCAGGTGACCAAAGAGCTCGATGTGAAGTCGCGGGCAAAAACGGAAGCCTTCGCGTTTGCAGATCTCGACGAGCCATGGGGACCGGGCGGCCAACGTTTTTGTATCGACGCCTTCGGGCATGAGGAGGATCCGGTCGAATGAGACAGGCGGAAGGCGGGAAAGGAGATCCTTGATTTCGACCAAATCGTTTTCGGTTGAGATGACAAACTTCAGCTGGAAGTCATAATTTCTGATCCACTCGGCAATGACTTCCGGGCGCAGGCGGGTGGCCTCGTGTTTTTTAGCCCAAGCCGCGTCCCGTTCGTAAGAAGGCGTGGAGTTGGAGAGCTTGGGGCTGATCGAGGCCAAGTCGCAAGGAATGTTGTTGGGAGGTAGCGTGCCGGCTGTTTCGATGGTGATGTGTTTTCCTTGTTTCTTCAGAACGGTCGCGAGTTCGGGGAGATTCGGGGCAATCATGGGCTCCCCGCCCGTGAGGACGATGTGATTGCAGTTCCATTCGGAGATCTTGTTCACGATTTCCGACACAGAAATGTCCGTTCCCTCCGGGTTCCATGACGCGTAAGGGGTGTCGCACCAATCACAACGCAGATTGCAACCGGAGGTGCGAACAAAGACGGAGGGAACTCCCGCCAAGAGACCTTCCCCCTGGACGGAGTGGAAGATTTCCGCAATCCGCATCTTTTTAACTTCCCGGAGAGGGCTTGGGTGGAAGAGCAGGTGTGGTGACGTACGGGGTTGGGTCCGGCACACCCGCCATCAGGAACGCTTCCCGGCGCTCGATGCAGGTTCCGCAGGTCCCGCAGTGGAGAAGGCCCCCCTTATAACAGGACCAGGTGCGGGCATAGTTGATTTTGAGTTCGGTCCCACGCCGCACGATGGCGGCTTTGTCCATCGCGACAAAGGGGCGGAGGAGCTTGGTGTGGGCGTAGGTGCCGGCCTCGATCGCTTGGGCCATGGGAACAAAAAAGGACTCCCGGCAGTCGGGGTAGATGGCGTGATCGCCCGAGTGGGCGGCAATGGCCACAGCTTCGGCCCCAAGGCTTTCAGCATAGCCGGCGGCAAGGGACAGAAAAATGCCGTTTCGGAAAGGGACGACAGTTTTTTTCATCGTCAGCTCCTCGTAATGGCCGTCGGGGATTTTACCCCCGGATTTCAGGAGGTCGGACTTGAAGGTTTCGGCCAGAAAGGTCAGCGGCACGATCTGGTTTTGGATGCGGAGGCCGCGGCACTGATCGGCGGCACAGGGGAGTTCCCGGGCGTTATGCTTGGCTCCATAGTCAAAGCTGAGTGCGGCAACGACCTTTTCAGTAGCGGCCATGTGATGGAGGACGGTGACCGAATCCAAGCCCCCCGAAAGAAGAACAACGACTTTCACGGGAAGAAAGGATTGTGGGCGAGTTCGTGGGACACCGTCGTCACAGGTCCGTGGCCAGGCAGAAGAATCGTTTCCGGTGGTAGGGAGAAAACGCCCGCACGGATCGCTTCCAAGGCGGAGCGGTACCGGGAGCGAATTCCCCCGACCGATCCGGCAAAAAGGACATCCCCGACAACGGCCAAAGGAGCTTCGAGACCTTTTACTTCGTAAACGGTGCCGCCGACCGAGTGACCGGGGACCGTGTGGGCGGTGATGGTGAGGGCGCCCACTTTGAATCGTTTCGCATTCGGGACGGGCTGACATCCCTCGACCGGCTCGGCTTCCGGGGCGAATGCCTCCGCTTTCGTTTTCTCGCGAATCCGGTCGAGTTCAAGGACATGATCTCCGTGGGAGTGGGTGAGAAGGATCTTTTCCAACGTGAGTTTGTGCCGGTCCAGTGCAGCGAAGAAGGGGTCGGCATCCGTTCCGGCATCGAACGCCACGGCCTTGAGGGATTTTGGATCCCAAACGAGATAGTGATTCACCGTCATGTCGGCAAACGGGGTGGTAAATTTTAAAACGGTGGCGGGCAAAGCCACGGCCGGCGCGGACCAATTGCTATTCGCCAGTGCGATGACGGATTCCGAGCGGAGCCCGAGGGTGCGGGCAACGCGTTCCAGGGCGGTGGGTTCGCGGCGACCGGCACGTAGATTGTTGAGATCGGGGACCGTGATTCCGGCCATCTTGATGAGATCACGATCCGTGATTCCCTGGGCCTTCTGGGCTTTGATTAGGACATCGAGATGGGTGTCTTCGAGATTCATGAAAGTACCTGTTCGGTTTTTCGGGAAAGGTCGGTAGCGGCAACAGGGAGCTCTTTCATGTCCAAGGATGGGGGAGGGAGTTCAAACCAAGAACGGCAACCGGAGAGTGATTCAGAATGGGGCAGATGCCAAGTCGGAGACAGTGAGAAGGCGCGGATATGGGCAAAGTGCAGAAGTCTCTGATCGCGGGACTCAAAGTGTTCCCGGATCGTCGGAGGATCGTAGGCGGTGAGAGGAAGAAGCTTTTCGATTTGGGCCCAGTCGACCAGGTCTCCTGAACGGATGATTTCAACCCGAAGGGTAATGGAGAAATTCGGAGCGGCATTTTTTGCTCCCTTCTCATGGTACTGGGTGGGAAGGAGGTAGAAGGATTTTGTCTGGAAACCGCTCTCGGCGGTGGATTCACGAAGACCGGCCTTGCGAAGGAGAACGGTCTGCCGTCCCTCGGCAATGGCCGCACATACCGAGGAGAGCTCCTTGAATCCATAAATCATGATCGGTGGACCTTGGGAATGAGGAGGGGGTAGTTCCGGATCAGGTAGTAGATGCCCGATCCGGCTGTGATCAGGGCCGTGACCAGGACGGCAAGATCCAGAAGGATCCGCCCAAAGGGGAGAGGAGGATCAATGGCCAGGAGGAGAAGTCCCAAAATGGCAGTCACCATTTGCGTGACGGTTTTGTGTTTGCCCACTTTTTCCGCAGCAAGAACAACGCCCTTTTGTCCGGCGACGAGCCGGATCCCGGTGATCAAAAACTCCCTAGCGACGACAAGGGAGACGAACCAGACGGGGAAAAGGCCTGCGCCGAGGAGGCCGATAAAGGCGATGGTGACCAGAAGCTTGTCGGCGAGGGGGTCAAAAAGGCGGCCAAAATCGGATTCGATTTTCCATTTTCGGGCAAGATGGCCATCCAGCCAGTCCGTGAGTGCGGCGGCGCCAAAGAGAATGAGGGCCAGCCATGCGGTCCAAAGGGGAACCGGGGGATGGGCACAGGCTTGGAGAAGCACGAGTAGGACGAACGTTGCAAGGACGCGTCCGATCGTGAGCCAGTCGGGAAGAGTCATGGACGGTAGTTTAGGTTCAAGTGGATGCTGAAGAAAGATTAAGCGACCAGGTCGTAGATTTTGTGGCCGGTAATGGTCACTTCGGCAAATTCCCCGGGGGTCAGGGGCTTTTGCAGGAGAACTTTACCGTCGACGTCGGGGGCATCCGCTTCCGTGCGGGCGGTGTCGGGGGTGTCGACCAGAACCCGGATTTTTTTTCCGACAAGGGAGGCAGCCCGTTCCTTGGCGATTTTCTGTTGGGCCGCCATGGCTTTCCGGTAACGGGCTTTTTTCACCGCAGGAGAAATCTGGTTGGGCAGCTTGGCGGCCCGACTACCCTGTTCCTGGGAGTAGGTGAAGATGCCCATCCGGTCGAATTTGGCCTCTTCAATAAAACCGAGGAGTGTTTCGAACTGGGCATCGGTCTCTCCCGGAAAACCGGCGATGAAGGTGGTGCGGATGGCGAGGCCGGGAATGCCGGCCCGAAGGCGTTTTACCAAATCCCGGATGTGGGCTTCGGAAGTTTCCCGGCGCATGTCTTTCAACATTCCCTCTTCGATGTGCTGGAGAGGCATGTCGACGTAGCGGGCGACTTTTGGGAGGCGGGCGATGGCGGCGATCAGTTCATCCGACCAGTGGGCGGGATGGGTGTAGAGAAGGCGGATCCAGAAATCCCCCTTCACACTGGAAAGGGCTTCGAGAAGGTCGATCAGATTTTCTCCTTGGGCGGAGCTGACTTGGGCGCGGGGGCCGCGACCTTCGGTCCAGCGATCCATCCCGAAGTAGGTGGTGTCCTGGGAAATCAGGAGAAGCTCTTTAACTCCTTCGGAGACGAGTTGTTCCGCTTCGCGTCGGACCGATTCGATCGTGCGGCTGCGATGTTTCCCGCGCATCTGGGGAATGACGCAGAAGGAGCAAGGGTGGTTGCAACCCTCGGCGATTTTCACATAGGCAAAGTGTTTGGGGGTCAGACGCCAGCGGGGTGTGTTGAAGTCGGGGATGTAGACGGGGAGGTGGTCGGGGACCAGATCCTCCGGCGGGGTACCGGGGGCGCGAGCCAAGACGCGACGGACCACGGGAGCAACCTCCTCGAGTTGGTCCAGACCGATGAAGGCGTCGACTTCCGTGAGCTCACCGGAAAGTTCCGAAGAAAAACGCTGGGACATGCATCCGGCGACGATGAGACGCTGATCGGGGCGACGGCGGTGCAGTCCGCGATCCCGATGGGCTTCGAGAATGGCGGAAATGCTTTCCGTTTTGGCGGAATCAATGAAAGCACAGGTATTGACGATGAGGACGTCGGCTTCGCCGGAATCAGAGGTCAGATCAATGCCGGCCGACCGGAGGTGGCCCAGCATGATTTCCGAGTCGACGAGGTTTTTGGCGCAACCCAGGGAAATCAGGCCGACTTTGGTAGCCATGAAGGGAAAGAGAGAGCGCCGGGGCGTCAGCGGGCGGGGAGGCGGAAGGTTTGGGGGCCGGGCTTTTCGTAAGGACCGAAATTGGAGTCGTTAAAGATGATTTCCGCGTCAGCGGCTTCGCGGGTGGTGATAATGAAGGCTTCTCCGTTCCAGGCGGGGTCATCCTGTCCGGGGACCAAATCATCCTCGTCGATTGTATCTTCGAACACCTGGACTTCCTTGCCGTCCCGGATGGCGACCACGCGGACCCAAGTGTCTTTCTTCGCCTTGATCCTCAGCTGCTGGGGAGTCGCGGGTTTCGGGGGGGTGTTATCAGAAGACTGAACCATCGGGAGGGAAGAGGGAGCAGGGGAATTCCCGGGTTTGACCGGAATTGCAGATTTGACGAACCCCTCGGTGGAAGCCGGGGGAGTAGGGGCGGAAGATTCCGGTTTTTCAGCCGCTCCAATGGGAGCGAGGTTCGAAGGATCTTTCGGTGATTTGACGGGCCATACACGGTACATCTGGATCCCGACGACGCTCAGAACAAACAGGCCTGCGACGGCCAAAACTCCCAGGCCCAATCCCCGGGAGGTAAGAATCGGTTCCGAAGCACGGGTCGGAAGGGCTTCGAGCATTTCCGGGCGCAGATCCAGAATGGAATCTTCCGGTTCAGCCTGGGGCTGGAATTCACGAAGGATTTTTTTTGGGTCCAAACCGAGTTCGCGGGAGTAGATGCGGAGGAATCCGCGGGCATAGGCCAAGCTGGGGAATTTGTCGAAATGGCCAGCTTCGAGATTGCGGATCACATTCAGGTGGAGCCGGGTGCGGGCGGCGGCTTCTTCGACGGACCAACCGAGTCGGAGACGGGCAACACCCAGCTGCGAGGCAACAGGAGTGTTGGCCTCAGCCGTGGGGGATGCCTGATTTTTCATAATTGGACTGTGTCGAGGTCGACAAGGATCTCGCGATCCTTGGCTCCATCGCGGGGACCAATAATACCTCGAGATTCGAATTGATCAATCACCCATGCGGCCCTGGCGTACCCCAGTCCTAACCTCCTCTGCAACAACGACGTGGAGGCCCGTTTCTCTGTTTTGACGACTTCCAAGGCGTTCCCGAGGAGCTCCTCGTCTTTTTCCGAAAGATCAGAATCCCCGGAGCCGGATTTGGTCAATTTGGCATGAATTTCCTGCTCGTAGTAAGGGGTGGCTTGGGCTGCGATGAAATCAATGACGCGGGAAACCTCTTCATCGGACACAAAGGCGCCTTGGGCGCGGATCAATTTGCTGGCGCCGGGGCGAAGATAGAGAAGGTCTCCCTTCCCAAGCAGGTTTTCGGCGCCGGATTCGTCGAGGATCACGCGGGAGTCCACCCCCGAAGGGACCTGGAAGGCGATGCGGGCGGGGACATTCGTTTTGATCACGCCGGTGATGACAGCGGCCCGGGGTGTTTGGGTGGCAATGACAAGATGGATGCCGGCTGCGCGGGCCTTGGCGGCGAGGAGGGCGATCGAATTTTCGACATCCGCCGCGGCTACCTGCATCAGGTTCGCAAGCTCGTCGATGATCACGACAATGTAGGGGAGGCGGTCCGGCAGCGGTTCTTCCGTGGAGGAGGGGGGCTTGGGGATCTCACCGTTTGCGAGTTGGGGGGCGAGGTCGAGTTCCTCCACCCGGTGGGGGGTGCGGACGCGGTTGTTGTAGGCAACGATATTACGAACGCCCGCCTTGGCCATGTAGCGGTATCTTTTTTCCATTTCCACGATCACCCAGCGCAGGGCGAGCTGGGCTTTTTTGGGTTCCGTGACAACGGGAACCACAAGGTGGGGAAGGCGGTTGTAGACCTGGAGCTCGACGACCTTCGGATCGATGAGGATCAGGCGGAGGTCGTCCGGGCTGAAGCGGTATAGGAGGCTGAGGAGGAGCGTGTTGATGCAGACCGATTTTCCGGAACCGGTGGTGCCGGCGATGAGGGCATGGGGGAGATCGGCGAGATCGTCAATGAGCGTGGCCCCGTAGACGTCTTTGCCGAGTGAGACGGGGAGATGGGCTCGGGAGGAGTTCCATTCGGCGCATTCGATGAGATCGCGAAGGAGGATCTTCACCTTGGAGGCATTGGCGACTTCGATGGCCACGGTGTCGCGACCGGGGACAGGGGCGAGGATGTTGATGCGTTCGGCTTTCATCGAGCGGGCGAGATCGCGCTCGAGGTTGCAGATACGTTCCACGCGGATGCCGGGGGCGGGGTAAAGTTCGTACCGGGTAATGGTCGAGCCGCGGGTGATATCGCCGGGACTGACCTCGATATCAAAATGCGAGAGGGTTTCGATAATGCGTTCCTGGTTGGCCTTGAGTTCATCCTCGGAGAAGGTGGGGCGGATTTCCTTGTCGGATTTTTGGAGGAGATCGATGGGCGGGAGCTTGTACTTGTCGTAGGTCGGGCGGGTCGAGGCGGGAGTGGGGGCAGGGGCGGGTTTGGGAGTGGCCTTGGGTTTGGAAGAAGATTCAGTGGAGAGGGGAGGGAGAGGGGATTCGGCCGGGGGGAGGGTTTTGAGAGCTTTTTCTGGTTTGGCAGGTTTTTCGTTTTTCTCCTTCGGTGATTCCGGGATTGAAGAGGGCATGGGATTTTTGGTGGTATCGAAAATTTTGGGAGCGGGCCGGTTCAGCGGAATCGCAACCGCCGGTTCAGGTTCTTTGGGGGGAGCCTTTTCTTTGGCGATTTGACGGCGGAGGCGCTTTTGTTGGATTTCGACTTTCTTTTGTTCGAGTTCGATCCGCTCGGTGGGATCGGCTTGGCGGATTCGGTAGTCGAGGTATTGGTCCACGAGGGCGCGACCGGCTTCGCCGAAGGCCCGGGCGAGTTCGGCGGGACGGAATTCAAAGAGAAGGACGAGAACAACGAGATAGGAGAGGCCGAAGACGAGAACGGCGCCAACCTGGCCGAGAATGGGTGCAACAAGTTTGTCGTTCAGAAAATAGCCGATGTAGCCGCCGGGCATTTTTCCGGCGGGGGAAGGGGGGCCATCGAGGCCGTGGGCTCCGGAGAAAAGCGGATTGGCCAAGCTGGGTCCAAAAATCGGAGCGGCGAGCTGGAGTAGGCAGGCCCCGGTGACCAGGAGGATGCCGAGGAATAAAAACTTCCGGGAGTAATGAACTTCTTTGGCGAAGAAAAGAAGAAGGCCTCCGGCGATGAGGACCACCGGGAAGAGATAAGAGCCCAAGCCGAAGAGGAGAAAGAGAATGCCACCGAGGTAGGCGCCGGCCGGTCCGACGAGGTTGGCTTTCGGGTTCTGCGGGGGCTGGGAATAGAACGAGAGGTCGCGGGGGTCGAAGGAGAAGAGTGCGAGCAACAGGAGGATGCCTGTTCCGAGGATGGCGAGGGCGATCACCTCTTGTCCAAGGGACGGGCCGGTACGGATGGGTTTAAGTTTGGCCATGTTGAATGGAAGGAGTCTAATTGAGCGTAAGGATGGCCATTTCCAAGGTAAGTTTACAGGGGTGGGGGGTGGGGCTGGGGGTCCTGATTTTTGTGGGGTGCGGGGGTGATCCCCAGGGGCGGTTTGTTGGGGAGGTGGATCAAGGTATTCAAGAGGCCAATGAAGGGAGGCATGGGGAGTTGGAGGGGAAGCTTTCCCAGGCACTTCAGGGGAGGGTTCGGTCGGAAGGATGGGAACCCCGGGCCGCGTTGGCTGTGGCGGGGAAGAAGGATCGGGAGGAAGGGGCAAAATACCGGTTATCCGATGTGCCCAAGTTTGAGGGGAACTATGCCGAGGCGGAAATCATCCGGATTTCCGGAGGAAAGGAGAAGAGGATGGTTGTCCCGTTTGTGCTGGAAGAAGGAAAGTGGAGGGTGGGGGCGGCCTATCGGGACGGGAGGGCATGGGAAGAACCGGATTTTTAATTATGGATGATGGATTGGCCTTTCTGACCTAGGGTGGTGTATGGCGATTTGGAAAATCGAGCCGCTGATGCAGGAACGGATTTGGGGTGGACGGAATCTTGAGGGATTCGGAAGGGTTCTGCCGGTGGGGAAAAAGATTGGAGAAAGCTGGGAACTGGTCGACCGGGCGGAGGCGCAGTCGGTGGTGGAAGGATTGGGGAAGAATCTCGGGTCTCTTTGGTCGGGACCGGACCGGAAGAAACTTTTTGGCACCCGGGCTCCCGAATCGGCCCGTTTCCCGATCCTGATCAAACTGCTGGATGCGCAGGAGAAGCTCTCCCTGCAGGTGCACCCGCCGAAGGGAAAAGCAGGGGAATTGGGTGGGGAACCCAAGACCGAGATGTGGTTCTTTTTGGAGGCCCAACCCGGTGCGGAGATTTATGCCGGCCTGAAGAACGGAATTCGGCGTGGAGAGTTTGAGGAGGCTCTGAAGGCGGGAACCGTTGCGGAATGTTTTCACCGCCTCCCCACCGAGCCAGGTCTGGCGATGTTTCTTCCTTCGGGACGAGTGCATGCGATCGGTTCAGGGAACGTGATTCTGGAGGTTCAACAGAATTCCGACACGACGTACCGGGTATATGACTGGGACCGGAAGGATGATTCCGGCAAACCGAGGGCGCTGCATCTGAAGGAGGCTCTGGCTTCAATTCAATGGGAGGATCACGAGCCGGCTTTTGTTCAGCCCCGGGGCGAACGGATGTTGGTCTGTGACGATTTCAAGATCACTCGCTGGTGGGTGGCTCCGGGAGAGGTGAGGGAGGTGGTGCCCGATTCCGGAACGTTCCGTTATCTTTTCGTGGCGGATGGAAAAGTGCGGGAGGAGGGAAGCGGCGAGGAGTGGGTGAAGGGAACGGCCCGGCTCATCACTGCCGATCATCCTGCCTTGATTCTCCAGGGGTTGGAGGAGAGCACGGTGGTGCAGGTGGAGTTTCCCCCAGCCCGATGAACCGGCGACAGTTTTTGGCAATGGGGAGCGCGTCCCTTCTCCCGATGGAATTTCTGGCGGGATGTGGCGGAAAGCAATGGAGGGAAGCGGACGTATGCGTATATGGGGGCAACGCCAGCGGAATCATGGCGGCGGTTTCGGCGGTGAAGGAGGGATGCCGGGTGGTTGTGATTGAGCCGAGCCGATGGCTGGGGGGAATGACGGGGGGAGGATTGATGCACATCGACTGGGGTCAGAAGGATGCGGTCGGCGGCATGACCCGGAAAATACTGAACGACGAAAATGATGATGCCACGTATCGGCGGATTTTTCAGGGGCTGGTCCGGGAGCATTCCATTCCGGTGGTTTATGAGCATCGGCTGGCCGCGGTTCATCAGACCGGTTCACGGATTGATTCGATCGAGCTCGATTATGCCCCGCCTGACAAAACCGGATGTCCGATTGCCCGGCCCCGGCAAATTCAGGCGATGCAGGTGAAGGCCCGGATGTTTATCGATTGTTCCTACGAAGGAGATTTGATGGCCCAGGCAGGGATCTCACACACCTTCGGAAGGGAGTCCCGGGAGCAATATGGGGAGTCTTTGGCGGGAGTGCCGCCGAACATGGGGGTGTACGACATTGATCCCTATGTGGTGCCGGGCGATTCCCGGAGCGGACTTTTGCCGCTTTTGCAGGATATTTCCATGGGGCCGGAGGGAAGTGCCGACAAGCTCACGATGGGCTACGGGTTCCGGTGGAAGTTCACGCTGGGGAAAGAGAAATTGCCGATCGGGTTGCTGGACGAGTATGACCCGGGAATGTTTGAGATTTATCGGCGGGCATTCCGCGGGAACGTGGATTTGGCGGGGTACCGGATCAGAAAACTGGGCACCCGGGAGCCGGAGCAGGGGCATATTTACGCGATGGGTTCGGGCAATCTTGCGAGGAGCCTGTTGGCGCCGACCGTTTTTGGAGCAAACGCCGGCTATCCCGACGGGGACTGGTCGACCCGTTCGCGGATCTGGAAATTTCACCAAAATTTCATGTCCGGGATGACGCATTTCTTGCGGACGGATCCGGCAGCCCGGGAGGATCTTCGTCAGAAGGCTCAACAAATTGGGTTTCAGCCGGGTTCCTTCGACGACACGCAGGGGTGGCCTCATCAGATGTACGTTCGGGAGGCTCGGCGGATGGTTTCGTCCTACGTGGTCACGCAAAAAGACATGGAAGGAAAGACCGACCCGGGGGACTCGATCGCCCTGGCTTCGTACGGGGTGGATGATTGGCCGTACGCCATGTTTCCGTTGAACGGGAAAATTGCGCTGAATGGCGGGATGTATTCGATGGTCTGCCTGGATGAGGCGCATCGGGGGATTTACAAGATGCCCTATCGCGCCATCACACCCCGGAAAGAGGAGGGGGAAAATCTGCTCGTGCCGGTCTGTTGCTCGGCGAGTCATATTGCGATGACTTCCATCCGGATGGAGCCGGTGTGGATGATGTTGGGGGAGGCGGCAGGTTTGGCTGGGGCGCTGGCGTTGAAGGGGCAGACTTCAGTCCAAGGCGTTTCAGAGAACGAGTTGCGGACCAAGCTGAAAGAGCGCGGACAGATTCTGGAAAGACCGGCGTGAGTGGCACGCCGGTGCCCGGCTGATACTGAGCTTCCGCTATTTTTCTTTTTTGGGAATTGACTGGTCGGCAGGCAGGGACTGACGAAGCATAAACCGATGAAAATCCGGTTTCTGGCAGGGGTAGGGCTCGGGTTGATGTTTTGTTTTATGGGGGGCGTGAAGGCCGAGTCTCTTTCCATCACCAATGCAGAGGCTTGCACCCAGCATTGGGCGCGGTGGGTCGGTCAAGGGCAGGCGGATGAGCTGGCCAAGATTCTGGATGATTCGTATCAGCACATCCACGGGACGGGTTTGGTGGAAAATAAGGAGGAGTTTCTCAGCGCGCTGCGGAGTGGAGCGCGCAAATATGAGCCGATCCAACTGGAAGAGGTGAAGACGAGATTGTTCGGTGATTGTGCGGTCGTGACCGGAAAATTTGCCCTTAAGGTTTCCATCAAGGGAAAGATGATGGAGGGGGTGAATCGATTTTCTTTTGTCGTAGTGCAGACCCCGCAGGGCCCAAAGATCGTTTCGTTTCAGGCCACGGCGATCAAGCCGACGACTTAGGCAGGGCGGAAGTCGACCTGCCGTTTTTGGATGTCGATCTTGAGGACGGCGACGCGCAGGCGGGTGCCGGCCCGGTAGGTTTTTCCGGAGCGGCGCCCACGGAGGGAGCGTTGGGCGGGGCTGAAGGAAAAGAAATCGTCCCGAATAGACGAAACATGAATCAATCCGGAGAGAAGAAAGTCCGGTAGTTCAACGAACATGCCGAAGTTGGTGACCTCGGTGACCACGGCTTCGAAAGTCTGGCTGGGGTTGGGGCCGGACTGCATTTCAAAGTATTCCAAGAGCTTGAGCTTTTTGGATTCCTGCTCCGCCTCGGCGGCGGTGCGTTCCGTGCGGGAAAGATGCTGGGCGAGGGTATCGAGGGCAGCCCCCTCAATGCGGGGAGCACCTTTCGAGTGGGCGAGGGCGCGATGGACGAGAAGGTCGGCGTATCGGCGGATGGGAGAGGTGAAGTGGGTGTAGTGGGATTTGGCCAAGCCGAAGTGGCCGAGGCTTTTGGGGGAATAGACGGCCCGCTTGAGTGAGCGGAGGAGACCGATTTTCAAGGCATGTCCGTCCGGACGGCCGGGAAGGAGTTTGAGTACTTTTTGGATTTCCCCCCGTTGTGTCAGATCGCCGGCTTTGACTCCGTGGGCGATGAGGAGTTCCCGGTATTCAAGCAGGCGGGATTCGTCCGGCATTTCATGGATGCGGTAGAGGGCGGGCCGGCGTTCATGGTTGAGGTGGCGGGCGACCGACTCGTTTGCGAGGAGCATGAACTCCTCGATCAGCTGGTGAGACTCATCGGACGACTCTTTTTCAATCCGGTTGGGCCGGCCTTGGGGATCGAGGAGGATGCGTAGCTCGGGGAAATCCAGATCGAGGGAACCTTGGGCGAACCGTTGCCGACGAAGGGACGAGGCGAAGTGCCAGGCCCGGTGGAGAAATCGATCGAGATCGTCCTGGGCCGGACGGCGCAGGCGAAGGAGGGCTTCGGCGTAAGTCAGACGGTGGCGGGAGTAGATGACGGAGCGGGTGAAACGGGTGGCTCCGGGTTTACCTTCAGGGTTGAGGCGAATGAAGGCGGAGTAAGTAAGGCGTTGTTCGTTGGGACGAAGGGAACAGAGGCCGTCCGAAAGACGGGGCGGGAGCATAGGAATGACGCCGTTGACGAGATACACACTATTGGCCCGTTTGCGGGCCTCATGATCCAGGGCTGAACCGGGTTTGACGTAGTGGGAAACGTCGGCGATGTGAACGCCGACCTCGACATGGCCGTGGGGGAGTTCCCGGAGGGAAATGGCGTCATCGAAATCGCGGGCGGTGTCGGGGTCGATAGTGATGATGAAGTCGCCGCGGAGATCTTCCCGCCCGACAGGGCGGTCGGGGAGTTCGACGGGGGGAAACGATTCGGCTTCTGAGAGGGCTTCGGGGGGAAAGGCAGAGGGCAGGTCAAATTTTCGGATGATGGAGAGGATATCGATGCCGGGGTCGGTCGCGCGGCCGAGGCGTTCCACGAGGAGGCCTTCGGGGTTGGACTGGCGATCCTTCCAGTCGATGAGTTTGGCCACGACCTTGTCGCCGGGTTCGGCCATGGGGGAGCCTTCCGTGCCGGGGGCGGGGACGTACAGATTGTGGAGGAAGCGGGGGTCGTCGGGGATGACGATAAAGAAGCGTGCGGTTTTTTGCAGCGTTCCAACCACCATGGCGGTGCGGCGTTCAAGAATGCGGAGGATGCGTCCGCGAATGCGGTCAGGTTCGGAAGGGCGGCGACCGCGGGGGGCGGTTCCGGCCCGGCGATCGATGCGGGCGACAACCAGATCGCCGTGGAGGGCGGTGCCGGTGTCTTCGGCGGCGATATGCAGATCGGCCGAGCCGTCGGGCGGGACGACAAAGGCAAATCCTTTGGCATGGAACTGGATGGTCCCGGTGACGAGGTCGGCGGAGCGGGCGGAAATCCAGTGATTTTGCCGGACGCGGGCAACTTGCCCTTCTTTTTCCAAGGCGGTGAGGGTGCGGGAAACAGCCGAAGGGGGGACCCGGAGGCGTTTCGCAAGGGTGGATGCATCCAAGGGAGCGGCTTTCTTGCCTTCGAGAAGGGCAAGGAGGCGATCCGGCAAGCGGCTGGCGGCTGGCATAGATAAGGGGATAGTGTAGCTCAGAACCGATGAACATCCTATTCGTGGCAACCGAACTCGCCCCTCATGCCAAGGCGGGTGGATTGGGCGATGTGATGGCAGCCCTTCCGATGGCGTTGGCGCGGGCGGGACATGGAGTGAGTCTGGTGGTTCCGCTACACCGGGGGTTGAAGCGGGCGGGAGAATTCCGGGCCACTTCGCTCGAGATGGAGTTTCCGGCCGGCGGAAAAATGGAGAGGGCCAGGGTTTGGCAAGGGAAGAGGGGCGGTGTGGCGTTATGGGGGATTGAGAAAGATGAATATTTTGACCGGGCTCAGTTGTACGGGGAGGGCGGAGGGGATTATCCGGACAGCCTGGAGCGATTCAATTTTTTCGCCCGGGCGGCCGTCGAGCTGGCGAGGTACATCGAGCCCACGCCGGAGGTGATTCAGGTGAACGATTGGCATGCGGCTCTGGTGCCGGCCTATGTGCGGGCGTTGGGGTTGCCGATGAAGACCCTCTTCACCATCCACAATCTGCGTTATCAGGGGGAGTTTCCAGCGCAGGATTTTCGCAAGCTGGATTTGCCGGAGGGAATCTTTCGGCCGGAGGGGCTGGAGTTTTTTGGAAAACTAAACCTGTTGAAGGGGGCCATCACCCTGTCCGATGCGGTGAATACGGTCAGCCCGACGTATGCCCGGGAGATTCAGAAAAAGGAGCATGGATGCGGGCTCCACGATGTTTTGAGGGGAAAAGGAAAGTGGTTGAGCGGGATTCTGAACGGGATCGATGAGGAGGTTTGGAATCCGGCGACGGACGGAGAACTGAAGAAAAATTTCCGCAGGGGGAATTTGGCGGGCCGGCTCGAATGCCGGGTGGCTTTGGAGCGGGAGACGGGGTTGGAGCCGGCAAATGGCCGTCCGATTTTCGGGATGGTGACAAGGTTGGTGCGGGAGAAAGGGGTGGATCTGGTACTCGGAGCCGCAGGGGAAATGGTTCAGCAGGGGGGGCGGTTGGTGATCTTGGGGGCGGGAGATCCGGTCTTGGAAAAGGCACTGACGGAGCTGGCGGGAAAGCATCCGAAACAAATCGTGGTGCGGACGGGATACAACGAGGGATTCGCTCGGAGGATTTTTGGCGGATCCGATTTCTTTTTGATGCCTTCGCGGAGCGAGCCGTGCGGGCTGACCCAGATGTATGCCATGCGTTACGGGGCGATTCCGGTGGTGGGGGACGTGGGGGGGCTGCATGACACGGTTGAGGATTGGAACCTTGAAAAGAAAATGGGAACGGGTCTGCGATTTGAGCCGACCGAAAAAGGGATGAGGGGGGCATTGTCTCGAGCCCTCGCGTTGTGGGATACTCCTTCCATGATGAAGTTGATCCGGCAAAACGGCATAAAGAAGAGCTGGAGCTGGAAAGCGGCGGTGCCGGCGTACGAAAAAATCTATCGGTCTTTGGTGGGGTGAGGCGGGAATCAAGGAAGCGATGCCTGAATTAAGAAAAGATCCTGTGGTGGGTCGCTGGATTGTCTTCAGTCCGGAACGACAGATCCGCCCGGAACGTTACCGGTGTGAGGAGTTGCCGCCGACCCGTCCGGAGGATGATCCCTTTCTGGAGGGGCACGAGGCGTATACGCCGCCGGAGGTGTATGCGATCCGACCGAGCGGCTCAGCCCCCAACGGCCCAGGCTGGCAGTTGCGGGTGGTGCCAAACCGGTTTCCTGCCCTGCGGGTCGAAGGGGAATTGGACAAGGAGGCGGTGGGATTTTACGACCGGATGAACGGGATTGGTGCGCATGAGGTGATCGTCGAAACGCCCCATCCGCAGTTGGTTTTGGAGAAGCAAAATCTGGCGGGAGTCGCCCGGGTATTTGAAGCGTGTCGGGCACGGATTATCGACCTCTCGCGGGATCTGCGAATGAACTATGTCCTCGTGTTCAAGAATCACGGGGCGCAGGCGGGGGCCACGATGCCCCATCCCCACAGCCAATTGATCGCCATGCCCGTGACCCCGATTGTGGTGAAGGAGAAACTGGTGGCGGCCCGGGCCTATTACCTGGAGAAGGACCGCAATCTTTTTGAGGACATTCTCAAGTCGGAGAAAAAAACGGGAGACCGGGTGGTTTTTGAAAACGACGGGTTCACCGTCTTCTGTCCCTTTGCCAGCCGGTTTCCCTTCGAGACCTGTGTGATGCCCCGAAAGCAATCCGCCGACTTTCAGAATTCGACCGATGAGGATCTGCTGTTGCTTGCCGAGGCGGTGCAACGGACGTTGGCGGCTTATGCCGAGGCCTTGAATCGTCCGAATTACAATCTGGTGTTGCACACGGCCCCGTTCCGGCGGAGCCGCCATCCGGAGGCCTGGACCACGCTGGATGCGGATTTCCGCTGGCACATCGAAATTCTTCCGAGGCTTACGGGGGTGGCGGGGTTTGAGTTTGGGACCGGGTTTTACATCAACCCCACCTTGCCGGAAGAGGCGGCCGGGGTTTTGCGGGAGGCGGTGACGCGTGGCTGACGTCGCCCTTCTCTGGCATCTCCACCAACCTTCTTACGTAGATGCGGCCACCGGGGAGGTGGTGATGTCCTGGGTGCGGCTGCATACCGTGCGGGGGTATGCGGATATGGCGGAAATGGCGAGGCGCCATTCCGGGGTGAAGATGAATTTCAATCTGACGCCTGTCCTGGTCCGGCAGATCGAAGAGCTGGCGGAAGGAAAGGTGAAGGACCGGTGGGAGGAACTGGCAAAAAAGAATGCAAAAGACCTGACAGAAACCGAACGACACGATTTATTGGAACATTTTTTCAAGGTGAACTGGGCCACGAGCGTGGATCCGTACCGTCGGTACCGGCAGTTGCTGGATCTGCGCGGGCGGCGACCCGGAGCGGCGCAGTCACCCCAGAACATGCGGCGGTTCAAGGAGGCGGACCTGAGGGACCTGCAGGTTTGGTTTAATCTGGGATGGTGTGGGTTTGCCGTGCGAAAAAAATACCCGGAACTGGAAGAACTGATCCGCAAGGGAAGGGATTTCACGGAAGAGGAAAAGCACAGGGTTCTCGAAATCCACCGAGCGATGCTTAAGGCAATTCTGGGGGAATACCGGGATCTGGCGGAATCGGGCCAAGTCGAACTGACGACAACCCCGTTTTATCATCCGATCCTTCCCCTGTTGGTGGATACCGATTCGGCCAAGCGAGCCATGCCGTGGGCGCGATTGCCGGAGCGGTTGCAGGCTCCGGAAGATGCCCTCGCACAGTTGAAAAAAGCCCAGGAAGCGCATCAGCGGGTGTTTGGCCGAAAGGCGCGCGGGCTGTGGCCTTCCGAGGGATCGGTCAGTCCGGAGGTGATTCCCCTCATGGCCCAGGCGGGGTTCGAATATTTCTGCACGGACGAGCTGGTTTTATTCCGCGGGCTGGAGGCCCAAGGATGGAAGGGGGATCACTTCGAGATGTTTCAGGCGTGGCGGGTCGAGGAGGGTGGGGCGAGTCTCAAGGCCCTGTTCCGTGAACGGCCTCTTTCGGACTACATCGGATTCACAGCGGCCCGGACGGAACCCAAAGCGGCGGCCGAATATTTACGGGCCCACCTTGAACACATTGCCCAAGTGATGCCGAAGGACGGGGTGGTTCTGTTGGCCTTGGATGGAGAAAACGCATGGGAGGCATTTCCGGACAGCGGGGAGGCATTTCTGGATGCTTTTTACAAGGAGTTGGGAAACTCGAAGAGTTTGCGGTCGCAAACATTGGGAGGGCATCTGGATGGCAAAGAGGGAAGACCCACCGGGCGGCTTCATTCGGGATCGTGGATCAGCGGGAACTTTGATATCTGGATCGGGGATCCCGAGGAAAACCTTGGGTGGAACTGGGTCAAACGAACGAGGGATTTTCTCCGGCAGACGCAGGCCAAAGGAAACCTTTCGCCGGAAGTGATCGCGGCGGCATGGGAGGATTTATATGCGGCGGAGGGGAGCGACTGGTTCTGGTGGTATGGGCCGGATTTTCAAACGGACAGCGACATGATTTTCGACGCGTTATTCCGGGGAAGGCTGCAGAATGTGTATCGTCGATTGGGGTCGACGCCTCCTCCGGGCTTGAGTGTGCCGATTTGCTCAGGCGAGCTGCGCTTGGGAGTTCCGCCCTCCCGGGCGATTGAGCCAAAGTTGAGCGAGACGCCGAGTTATCTGGATTGGGCGGGAGCGGGAAAGTACGACGCTTGGCGCGATCAGGGGGCGATGGCCCAAGGGGACCGCCGGGTCAAGACCCTGCAGTATGGGTATGGGGAGGAGGATTTTTATTTCCGATTGGATGCCAAGGAGGGATTCGGGGAGGAGGTGATTGTGGATTTTCATCTGCCGGCTCCGGTCCGGCTACGGGCCCGCTGGCAGGAACAGGGGTGGAGGGTGAATCTTGAGAAATCCAAAGATGGGGTTGCCTATGAGCAGACGGAATGTCCGGCTGAAGTTGCGGCCGGGAAGGGATTGCAGATCAAGGTCCCCTTTTCCTCTCTGGGGTGGAGGAGGGAGGGAGGCGAAGTGAGTTTTTTGGTCCGGATTCTCCGTGCGGGGTCGGAGGTGGAGCGGTATCCGGAACGGGGGCTGATTGAGTTCAGCGGGCCGGTGCGTGCGTTGGACATGAAGAACTGGTATATTTAAGGGCTCTCCATGAAGAACGTGAATCTTGTCCTCTGTCTGCACATGCACCAGCCGGTGGGTAATCTGCCCGAGGTGGTGGATCGGATCACCGCTGAAGTCTACCGACCGGTGATCGAGGTTCTGGAGAAGCATCCTGGGGTGACGGTGAATCTGCATATGAGCGGAAGCCTGCTCGAAGTTTTGGCGGAGCGGCATCCGGATCTGGTGAAAAAAATCAAGGGGTTGGTGGCTACCGGCCGGGTCGAAATGTTGTCGGGAGGATTTTACGAGCCGGTTTTGGTGGAGTGGCCGGAAGAGGATCGGGACGGGCAGTTGAAGAAGATGGGGGCGTGGTTGCAGGAGCGGCTTGGAGCCCAGCCCGCCGGGGCATGGTTGGCGGAAGGAGTTTGGGGTCCCTCGCTCTGCGGGGCATTTCATCGGGCGGGGTTACAGTATGCCCCGGTCGAAGGATCTTTTTTTCTCCAGGCAGGAGTGATTTCGGCCAAGATGAATGGCCATTATGTGACCGACCAGGCCGGAAGCATGCTGACGGTCCTGCCGACCTGTCCCGATCTGGCGCGTTTGATTCCCCACGCTCCTTTTGACGAGTTATTCGGCTATCTCCGCCGAATGGCCAACCGGGCGGAGGATATCACGCTCACCCTGGCGGCAAATTTGGAGACATGGCCGAAACTCTCCGGGGGGCCGGCGGGATATTTGGACCAGCTTTTCACCAAACTGGAGGAAGCGGGAGGTTGGATTCACACATTGACGGGACAGGCCCAGCTGAAAAGGCAGAGTCCGCGGGGTCGGGTGGCTTTGCCTCCGGGCACTCCGGCAGAGCTCGGGGGTTGGTCCCTTCCCGGCGGGGCAAGGAAGGAATTTTTCCGGGAGAGGAATCAGCTGGCCCAACGGTATGATGCGGCCAAGTGGTTGCCCTTTTTTCGTGGGGGATCCTGGGCTTCGTTTCGGGTCCGGTATGAGGAGTTGAATCTGATGTACCGGAAGAATCTTTCCCTTGGAAAGAAACTGAAATCCAAAGCCAAGTTTCCCGGGGCACGATCCGTGAACGAGCGGTTGTGGCGGGCCCAGTGTGCCACGGCCCAGTGGCACGGTACGCAGGGGGGCTTGCATCTTCCTCATTTGCGCGAGGCCATCTGGCGGGAGTTGTTGATGGCGGAATCCGAAATGAGATCCGGGCAGGCCGAGACGGATCTTGTCCGGGAGGATGTGAATGCGGACGGGCAAATGGAGGTGGTGGCCGGGCATCCGGCCCTTACGCTGCTTTTTGCACCGCATCTGGGTGGGGCGTGTCTGGAAATCGGCCTGCCCGAGTTCGGGAGGAATCTGGCGGATGTTCTGACCCGGAGGGATGAAGGAATCAACGGATCGGCCTCCGGCCCCAGCGACTGGTACGAACGGCGGCTCTTTCAGGAGCATCTCTTTGCGCGAGGGACAACGGTGGAGCAGTTGGCCGCCGGGACTTATCCCGAGCTGGGAGATTTTATTTTTCAACCCTTCGAGATCCGGCAAATGAGGCAAACAGGGAGCCGGGTGACATTGAGTCTGCAGCGGGACGGTGGATTGTACCGGATGGGCACCCGGCAGCCCTGTCTGCTCGAGAAAACCTATGCGATCGATGCGGAAAGCGGTTTGGTCGAGATTTCCTTCCAACTGACGAACACGGGGACGTTGCCGCTCGAGACGGTTTTTGCGACTGAACTGAATCTGAATCTGGGACCGGACCAGTCCGGTCGCGGGCTTTGGAAATGCGGGGATCTGAAAAAAACAGACCGGCAGAGCTGGCAGAGCGAAGGGGTGAGCATGGTTTCGGCGCGTTCAACGGATCAACTCGAAGTGAAGATGGCTTCTGAAAATTTGCCGTTCGTTTGGAGTTATCCTTTGTTGGATGTCGAAACAGGTCCCGAGGGTCCGATCCGGCAGGGGAATTGCATTCTTTTTGGGCAACATTTTGACCTGAAGCCGGGAGAAAAAGCGGAAGCGAGGCTGAAGGTCACCTTTCGGAAGCAGGAGGGCAGGATTGCCGTAAATCGGTGATTCTGATAAGGTAAGAACTTATGAAGATCCGCTTCCAAATTCTCGGAATGAGCCTTGGTTTTGCCGCTTTTCTGACTGGGTGCACCATTCCCGGGGATGCGGAGAACGTCACCACGACGTACGGGGACACGACCACTCCGGCCGCGGCTGATTCCAAGCCGGAGACCACGGAGAGTTCCAAGCCCCAACCGGCCGCCACGGACGAAAAGAAACCTTGGACTCCGCCTGAAAGCGCAGAAAAGAGCACGCCGACCAAGGCGAGCTATCCCAAAGGAGAAAAAGTCTCTGGAAAAACAGGGATGGTGCGTAGTCCCTATGCGCCGTATGCCGGGCTGGTGGATGTGAAAGGTTTTGCCCCTGGCACGGAAGTGAAATGCC
>CANEUY010000010.1 GCA_947442065.1 Verrucomicrobia subdivision 6 bacterium
TCCACTTGCAGAACTCCGGGCATGATCGGATGTCCGGGGAAATGTCCCTGAAAATAAGGCTCATTGATGGTGACCGTCTTCAAACCAACTGCCTTGGTCTCCCCTTCAAAACGCAGAATCCGGTCGACCATCAGGAACGGATACCGGTGGGGAAGAATTTTCATCACCTCGTTCGTATCCATGGCCCGCTCTCCCACCGGAATGTTCTCCACCGGCATCAGGGACGATTGATACGCGCGATAGGCCTTGTACAGCGCCTTGGCAAAAAGAAGGTTCAGCCCATGACTCGTTTTTGCCGCGAGGATATGCCCGCGGATCGGCACGGGAAAAAGAGCCAGATCCCCGATGATATCGAGAATTTTATGCCGAACGAATTCCTCAGGATACCTCATGGGTTCCTTGCTCATCACCGATTCCCCTCGGATGACGATCGCATTCTCCAAGCTTCCCCCCTTGATCAATCCTTTCGCCAAAAGCGGTTCGACTTCTTCATAAAAAACAAAGGTCCGAGCCCGGCCGATCTCCTTGGCATAGTTGTTTGCCCCAATCTCGAGACTCAGGAACTGCGTGTGGTGCGGAGTATGGTTCGCATTGGTGCAGGAAATTTTGAATCCATCATGTGGCAACGCCGCCATATACCCTCCATCCGGAGTGGTCACATACACCGGCTCCCGGATCTCAAAAACCGCCCGAGGCGCATCCAGTTCCTTCCGGCCGGCCTGCCCCAACATCTCAAGGAAAGGTGCCGCACTTCCATCCCCAATCGGAGGTTCATTTGCATCCAATTCGATCAATGCGTTGTCGATCTCCAGCCCCCGCAAGGCCGACAACAAATGCTCCACCGTGCTCACCTTCACACTCCCTTCGGCCAGAGTGGTGGCCCTTTCCACCTGTTTCACTTTCTCCAAAAAAGCGGGAATGGTCGGTTGATCTGCCAGATCCACACGCCGGAACTGGTATCCCGAACCCGCCGGTGCCGGCTTGACCGTCAACCGGACCTTCGCCCCGCTATGCAGGGAAATCCCGGTGATGCTTGCCTCTTTTTCAACCGTCGTCTCTCGGGCCGTCGCCATCACGACTTTCTACACATTTCCCCCCCCTGAGTCATCCCTCGATTCCACCCCGGGGCCCTCTTCTGTTAGAGTAGGGGCACGTGAGCCAACCACTTCAGGATGAAGGGATTCTGTTCTATCTCCGCCGCCAGGGGGAAACGAGCCTGTTGGCCGTTTGGTTGACCCGTCGCCATGGTGTTCTCCGCACACTCGCTAGGGGGGCAGCCAAACCCGGCAACCCCCTCAAAGGCCATCTCGACCTTTTTCATGAATGCGACCTTTCCTGGGAGCCCTCCCGTCGCACAACTCTCCACCACCTCCGAGAAGCCAGGGTCAAGGAAACCCATGGAGGATTACGACATTCCTACGCACGTCTTCTTGCCGCCACTTACTTCTCCCAAGTCATCGAACAGGTGTCCGAACCGGACGCCGACCTGGGATCCCTGCACAACCTCCTGCAATCCGCACTCGAATGGCTTGGAAAAAAAGATCCCCACCAACATTTGGTCGAACGCTTTGAACGAGCGGTCTTGAAGACCCTCGGGGTCAACGATGCCCGTCGGACCGCCCGCTCTTTATTGGATGACCTCTCCCACCGCCGACCCAAGTCCCACGCCGCCCTGATGCGGCAACTCAGTCTTTAAGCGGGCACCGGCACCCCGCCGGCTGGAGCATCCACCCACTTGCCGTGCTCACGAATCAGATCTTTTAAGCGATCCACCGCCTCGGCTTCGGGGATATTGAATTTCACGGGAGTTTTTCCGACATACAGATTGATTTTCCCGGGGGCCCCGCCGACGTAACCAAAATCCGCATCGGCCATCTCCCCCGGTCCGTTCACAATGCATCCCATCACCGCAATCTTCACGCCCTTGAGATGCAAGGTCGCAGCCTTGATCTTTGCCGTGGTGCTCTGCAGATCAAAAAGGGTCCGGCCACACGAAGGACAGGCCACATAATCCGTCTTAAAAATCCGGCTGCCCGCAGCCTGCAAAATATTAAAGCCGAGCCTCAGACACGCCCCGGGGGCGGGTTCTCCCCGAACCAAAATGGCATCCCCGATTCCATCACAAAGAAGTGCCCCGATGTGCACCGCCGCCCGGATTAAACCACTGAGTCCGCCTTCCGACGCATCCGGGTGGAGCGTGTCCTTCAGGACAATCGGATGCCGTGCCGGGATCCTCGCGGCCAGGAGTCGGGTGGCGGAAACGGGATTTAGATCCAATCCGTCTTTCACCGCTACCAACACCGCCTCCTTCTTCGCCTCAAGACTCTTGATGTCCGCATCATTCCTCGGATCCACTTCCATCAGTGGTGTTTTTTCGTGGATCAGCTCAGGCGCCAGATCCCCCAGTTGGGCCAACCTCGGGCGCAGGGCCTCTTCCACTTTCGCCGAAACCAAAACCCGTGGAGGCTCCTCCCCTCCGATCGCAATCTTCCCAACTATGACCTTCGTTGTCGCCCTCTTCGTGAAACTGAAAGGATCATAGGAAAGCTTCTCCCCAGAATCGAAACTCCCCTTTTCCCTTTCCTTAAGATACTGGACAAGTGCCCTCCCGACCGGAATCTCGTGCACGCTGTCCTCTGTCAAACTCACCCGGATCGTATCCCCCAGACCATCCAACAGAAGGGAACCGATTCCAATCGCACTCTTGATCCGGCCATCTTCCCCGTCTCCCGCCTCGGTCACTCCCAGATGCAGCGGATAATTCCAATCCTCCCCCTCCTTGGCCAGTGCCACCGTCAGCAAACGGTACGCCTCAATCATGACCTTAGGATTGGAAGACTTCATCGAAAAAAGGAAATTATGGAAATTCTGCTTCCGCGCGATCCGGGCAAATTCCAAGGCACTCTCGACCATCCCATGAGGGGTATCCCCATACCGATTCATGATGCGATCCGACAGAGATCCATGATTCGTGCCAATCCGAATGGCGATTTTTCTCTCTGCACAAAGCTTCACCAAGGGGATGAAGGTTTCCTCGATCCGGGTCAGCTCCTCGGCGTACTGATCGTCGGTGTACTCCCGGACGGCGAATTTCTTCTTGTCGGCAAAGTTTCCTGGATTGATACGAACTTTCTCCACCCACTGTGCGGCCTCCATCGCCGCATCCGGCTTGAAATGAATGTCGGCCACAATCGGCACGTCGCATCCTGCGGCAATCAGCTCTTTTTTGATCTTCTGAAGATTCGCGGCATCTTTGACCGTCGGGGCGGTGATGCGGACGATTTCACATCCGACCTTGACCAGATCCAGCGTCTGCTTCACCGATGCCGCCGTATCCATCGTGTCGCAGGTGATCATGCTTTGCACCCGAATCGGGTTCGAACCCCCGATCCCCACCTTGCCGACCTTCACTTCGCGAGTGACGCGTCGGGCATAACGGTAAGGACTGGCACAGTAGTTTTTCATTTGGATTTTTTCTCGAAGATGGGCATTTCAGCGCTTTCCACGGGTTTTTCCATCCGTTTTTTCAATCTCATTGAATCATGATACGTCACCAAAAGAAAGAATCCGGCCAGCAAAACGACAAAACAGGTCTGAATTCGCACCACCACCTTGGCCTCCATCTGCTTCCGCCGGATCGCTTCAACCACGGAAAATAGGATGTGTCCCCCGTCCAGTACCGGAATCGGCAGGAGATTCAGAAACGCCAAATTCACATTTAAAATTACGCTGAAATAGAGAACCTGCCGAGCATCCGTCCGCAAAAGGGACACCAGCCTCTCAAAAATCCCCAATGGCCCGCTCAGATGCTGCAGACCGACGCTCGAAGCCGGAGTCACCAAAGCCCGCAGGGTTCGAACGACCAAACCGGCTGCCGAACCCACCTGCTCCTGCGGAGTGGGGTGGGTGATCTGGATTTCTCCCGGCTTCCAGACTACCCCAATCATCTTTTCCTTCCGGTTGCTCGCCTTTTCCGGGCGGATCTGAACCTTGCTTTCCTGTCCCGAGGAACGGCGGATCCCCAAATCAAGGACTTCGTGCCCCGCCTCCACAGCCGCCTTGACCGCTGCCGGGCTCCAGATCTTTTTGCCATCCAAAGTAAGGATGACATCCCCCGGCCGGATCCCCCCACGCTCTGCCGGGCCTCCCGCAATCACTTGGTCCACCCGTGCCGGTTGGGCCGGATACATCTCGAACCCCAGTCGCCGTAAACCCTCCATTTCGGCGTTTCGTTCGGGCAAAACCTTTGCGGTCACGATCTCTTTCCCATCCCGGTCTAGTTCCAGAAGAATCTCACGATCGGTCCCCAGAAGAATGCTTTCGACCACGGCGCCCGGTCTCCCCGCCCACCTTTCCGGCCGTTGATGGTCAATGGCGAGAATCACATCCCCCGGTAGGATTCCCGCCTTCGCCGCCGGTGTCCCCGGTTCCACCCAGCCAATGGTGGTGGTCCGATAGGTCATGTTCGTGGGCACCCCCCAGATCCAGACGCCGGTTGCACAAACTACCCCTAGGCCAAGACTCGCCAATGGCCCGGCCAGTGCCGTGAAAATCTTTGCTCCGGGAGTGACAGGAGGAAGGTCTCTTACCTCCTTTTCTGTTTTTCCTTCGATTTCCTCCGCCGGACTCATCTGGGGAAGGGCCACAAATCCCCCCAAAGGAAGGAGATTGATCTGCCATTCCACCCCGTCCACGACCTTCCCGTAAATCTTTGGTCCGAATCCAATCGCAAACCGTTCGACGACCAATCCCGCCTTCCGGGCGGCCCAGAAATGCCCAAATTCGTGAACCGCCACAGTCAGACCAAAAAGAAAAAAGGCTAGGACAATCGTCCCGGACACCGTCGCCACTTCCACCCAAGGGATTGAGACCAGGAAGTTCATGTCTTGCTTCCCAACTGGGCTTTGGCCTGAACCCGGGCCCACTGGTCCGCCGCGACAATCGATTCCAGATTCGGATTCTTTTCGGTCCGATGCTCCTGCATGACGGATTCCACCATCCCCCAGATCCTCGGGAAAGAAATCCGTCCTTCAAGAAAAGCCTCCACTGCCACTTCGTTCGCCGCATTGAACACCCCGGGCAGGGTCCCACCCGCTTCGCCTGCCTCCCTCGCCAATCTCAGGGCTGGAAACCTCTTTTCATCCGGAGCCTCAAAGCTCAAGTTGCCAAGTTTGGCCAAGTCGAGAGGAGGCAACCCGCTGGGCATCCGTTCCGGATACGTCACCGCATATTGAATGGGGAAACACATGTCGGTCACACTCAATTGGGCCAAAACCGAGCCGTCGATAAACTCGACCATCGAATGGACGATGCTTTGCGGATGCACCACCACATCCACCCGGCTCATCGGCAACCCAAACAGCCAGTGCGCTTCAATCATTTCCAGCCCCTTGTTGAACATTGTGGCTGAGTCGATGGTGATCTTTTTCCCCATCGACCAGGTCGGATGCTTCAGGGCCTGCGCGACCGTGACTTTTTCCATTTCCTGGGAACTGCTCCGCCGGAACGGTCCGCCGGATGCCGTCAGGATGACCTTGCGGACTTCTTTTCCGTTGGCTCCCTGAAGGCACTGAAAAATTGCGTTATGCTCGCTATCCACCGGCAAAATCTGCTTCCCCCTCTTTTTCGCCTCAGCCATCACCGCTGAGCCGGCCAAAACGAGAATTTCTTTGCTGGCCACCGCCAGATCTTTTCCGCTTTGCAACGCCGCCAAGGCCGGTGCCAATCCTGCCGTTCCCACAATCGCCACCAAAACCATGTCCGCCTGAGTCTCCTCCACCATCCGGGTCAACCCATCCGGCCCGGAATAGAATTTGGCTCCCGTAGGCAGGCGGCTCTTCACGTTTTCCGCCGCCTGCACATCTGAAACGGCCAGGGCCTTCACCCCGAATTCCTGGGCCTGTTCCAACAGTCGATCCGTGCTTTTCGCAACCGCCAACCCAACAATTTTCATCTTCTCGGGCAAAGCTCGTGCAACTTTGCATGTGCTCTCCCCGATCGATCCGCTGGAACCCAGCAAAATGACGCGTTTCATACTCGGCCCGTGAGGATGATGTATCCGTAAAAAACCGGAAGGCTGAAAAGGAGACTGTCGACCAGATCCAAAGCGCCGCCGATCCCCGGCAGAAACTGTCCCGAGTCTTTCACGTGGGCGTCCCTCTTCACCACGGATTCACCCAAATCCCCGATGACACTGACCCCCGCCAACCCAATCCCCAGAATCCATCCATGAATGCCGTTCAATACTCCGAGGGAATCAGGGAAAAAATGAATCAGGCCAAGACTCGTCAGGATCGCCGCAAGCACGCCTCCCACCAGCCCCTCCCAGGTTTTTTTCGGGCTAATGACCGGACTCATCTTGTGCCTCCCAAAAAGTTTCCCCGCCACATAGGCCCCCACGTCCGTGAATTTGGTCACTGCCACCGCATAAGTCAGCAGTTCAAAGCCATGGCCGGTCGGCGTGGAAAAAAGAATTTTCGTCGCATAATTTAGGAGATACGGCACATAAAAGAATCCGAATAGCGTCAACGCCATCGCTTCCGTCGCTCCCTCGATTTTTGAATGAAAGACCCTCCTGGTCAAAGCCCCCAAAATCACCAGCAAGACTAGAATGGCCTCTCCGGAAAAAGCGGCGGGAAAGCCAATCGAAGGGGATATGACGGAAAAGAAAGTGGCGGCGTACAGCAGACCTCCCGCCAGCAGGCCGTTTTTCAGGAAAACCGTCCTCCCGGCCGCCCGCTGGGAAAGATAAAACTCCCTCTGGGCCGCCAACCCCACCACGGCGATTAACAGAAAAACTCCGGTGGTGTAGCGCAGGGTGACGAAGGCAAGAATGATCCCCCAAAGGAGGAGCGAGGAAAGGAGGCGCCAGCCGAACATGTTCAGACCCCCCCAAAGCGCCGTTCACGGCCGGCATAATCCGCCAAGGCCAGTGCAAATTCCTTTTTCCCGAAATCCGGCCAGAGCACCGGGGTGACATGAATTTCCGCATAGGAAATCTGCCAAAGCATGAAATTACTGATCCTCATCTCCCCACTGGTGCGGATGAGAAGATCCGGATCCGGAATCTCCCGGGTGTAGAGGTGATCCGAGACGGTCTTTTCCCGAATCGCCTCGGGATCCAGCGAACCGGCTTTCACCTCCCGGGCCACCGCCTGAACGGCCTCCGTGATTTCGACCCTTGATCCGTAGCTAAGGGCCAGTATCAGATCCAGTTTCGTGTTCCCCAGGGTGTTTTCCATCGCCGCTTCCAGTTCCTCCCGTACCGCTTCGGGAAGGTCCTGTTTTCTCCCGATCATGCGCAGCCGGATCCCCTGTTCCCCCATCTCCTTCAACTCATCCCGTAGAACGCCGCGAAGCAATCCCATCAATCCCTGCACTTCTTCGCGCGGCCTCTGCCAGTTCTCAACCGAAAAGGCGTAGAGTGTCAGATAACGGACCCCGTGATGAATCGCGGCCTGCACCACTTCCTTGACCGACTTCCGTCCAGCTTCATGTCCACTCAACCGGGGTAAGTGGTGCTTTTGAGCCCAACGGCCGTTGCCGTCCATGATGATGGCGACATGCTGGGGGATCGAAGGAACTGGATTCTCTTTAGCCATGCCGGAAAGTCTGATCCCGACCGGCTCCCACGGAAATAATCCCCAGCGGGGCTCCGACCATTTCCGCGATCGCAGAAAGATAAGTGCGCGCCTTGCGGGGAAGTTGCTTCCAATGTCTGGCTTCCGTCGTCGGCTCGCACCAGCCCTCGAAAACCCGGTACACAGGACGACACTTGGCCCAGGCAGATGCCTCGACGGGGGGTTCCCTGAAAATTTTTCCGTTGAGCCGGTAGCCGACACAAACGGGGATTTTTTCGAGTCCATCCAGGCCGTCGAGGTTGGTGATCGCCATCTCCGTCACCCCGTTCAATTGGACCGCCCGCCGAACCAACACCGCGTCAAACCATCCACACCTCCGTGCCCGACCCGTTGTTGATCCAAACTCCCTGCCCATACCGTGCAAAAGATGCCCCAAAGTTCCGTCTTCCGTGACAAACGGACCTCCCCCGACCCGGGTTGTGTACGCCTTCAAAACCCCCACCACCCGGTGAATGGCCGTCGGCGGAACCCCTGTTCCCGTGCAAGCCCCACCCGCCGTGCAGTGCGAACTGGTGACAAAAGGATACGTGCCGTGGTCCACATCGAGAAATGTTCCCTGTGCCCCTTCAATCAGAATCCGCTTCCCAGAAGCCACCGCCTGATGGGCCAACATCACCCCGTCGGCCAAATAGGGCCGCAGAACACGCGCCGCCCGCTCGATTTCCCGGATCGTCCGCGTGGCTGAAATTTTATCCCAACCCTGGGCGGACGCCGCATGATTGTGGGCCGCCACCCGTTCCCGGATTCTACGGCCGAGTTCCTTCGTCGGAAGGGCCAGTTCCCCCGCCCGTAATCCCACCCGGGCCGCCTTGTCCGAATAGGCGGGCCCGATCCCCCGTCCCGTCGTCCCGATCTTTCCATGCCCCCTTCGTTTTTCCGAACCCTGGTCGACAGCCCGGTGATGCGGAAGAACAAGGTGGGCCTGCGCCGCCAAATGCAAACGGCCCCGTGTGCGAATCTTTCTTTTCGTGAGCCCCTCAATCTCTTTGACCAAGCCGGCCGGATCCACCACGGCTCCCCCGGCAATCAGGCAGGAGACATCCGAGCGCAGGATTCCCGAAGGGACCAGATGCAGCACATACTTTTCCTTCCCGATTTCCACGGTATGCCCCGCGTTGTTGCCCCCTTGCGCCCGCAAAACCCAATCGGCCTCCGCCGCCATCACATCCAAAATCTTGCCCTTGCCTTCGTCCCCCCATTGGAGTCCGAGAACGATTGTGACGCGCGGCTTCAACGCCCAACGCTCGTATACTCGAACCCAAGAGACTTCATTTCCGCTGGGTTGAGAAGGTTTCTGCCGTCAAAGATTCGTGGAGTACGCATGGAGTTTTTGATTTTGTGCCAATCCAGTAAACGATATTCCGGCCATTCTGTCGCCACAATAAGAACATCCGCCCCTTCCGCCACTTGATGGGCATCCGAAACAATCTCAACCCCTGCGGGCAAAAGCTCCCGGGCTTTTTCCCCACCCTTCGGGTCGTGACACCGCAGAATGGCTCCCTCGGCCGCCATCCGTTTGGCCAGTTCAATCGCCACACTGGAACGCACATCATCGGTGTTTGCCTTGAAGGCGAGACCCAACTGGCCAACCTTCTTGTCCCTCATCACCCAAAGCGAACTTCGCAATTTCTTCAGAAATCTTTCCGGAATGGATGCGTTGATTTTTTCCACTTCCCGCATCAGGCCGAAATCCACCCCCAGCTCCTCCGCAATCCGGATAAATGCACTCACATCCTTCGGGAAACAGGATCCTCCATATCCCAAACCGGCGTTCAGAAAGGCCCGCCCGATCCTTGCGTCCGACCCCATCCCCTCCGCCACCTGGGTGACGTCGGCCTGGCTGGCCTCACACACCGCCGCCACCAGATTGATGTAGGTGATCTTCAGGGCCAGAAAGCTGTTCGCCGCATGCTTGATCAATTCCGCGCTGTTCAAGTTGGTGATCATGATGGGTGCTTTGAAGGGCTCGTAGATTGCCTTCATCGCCGCCACTGGCCTGTCGGAGGCCACCCCGATGACGATTCGGTCGGGTTTTTGCAGATCTGCCACGGCACTGCCTTCCCGGAGAAACTCAGGATTGCTGACGACGTCAAATTCCACCCCCTTGCGGCAGTAGCGTCGGATCGTTTCCGTCACATGTTCACCGGTTTTCACAGGCACCGTGCTTTTGTCGACAATGATACGGTACTCGGGGAGAACCTCGGCGATCTCCCGCGCCACATGCTCCACGTAACTGAGATCAACCGAACCGTCCTCCTGCGGAGGGGTCGGTACAGCAATAAAGATCACTTCCGATTTTTCCACGGCCTCTTTTGTGGAGACCGTAAAAGAAAGACGCTTGAGCTGGACGTTCCTCCGGATCAACTCCTCCAGTCCCGGCTCGTAAATGGGAATCCGACCCGCCTGCAGCTCCTTGACCTTCGCCTGGTTGTTGTCGACACAGATGACGGTATGCCCCGCTTCTGCCAAACAGGTTCCGGTGACCAACCCGACGTATCCGGATCCAATGATCGATAATTTCATCCGTTTGTCTTCCCTTGCGTTAAATGATTTTATTGCGCCCCGGTCAAGCCCACCCCGGAGCTGGTCGGAGACTGGTTAAATCCGAGTGGAAGATCCGGGAAGGCCTTGAGGGTCAGGGTCGCCAAAGCCACAAATTCCGAAGGCCCCCCGTCATTCTGACGGTTCGCCACTTGCGCCCCCAGAATCCAGTTCCCGATATCCCGGTAAATTCCAAAGTTCACCTGCTGCAGAAGTGAGGGATCGATGGAATAGGTCACCCCGGCATTCACAAACCAGCTTTCGTTCAAACGGTAGCTCGCGATCCCGTTGACCAGACTGGTCTGGGAATCGGTCAGAATCTCGTTATTCAACGCATTCATATAGGCAAAGCTGTCGAGATACGCGTAGCTCCCGCCCAATTGCAGGGCGGGCATGACCTGCCAGGTGCTTCCCAGATTGATGGAATTGAATCCATTGCCACTGATCGCCGTCGTCGCCCCCAATTTTCCCGTCCACCAAGGAACCGGCATGATGTTCAGTTCATTGTAAATTTCCGGGATCGAGGAGGGAATCGTTTCCGGGGTTTGTACCGTGGTGAAATTCAAACTGGATAGCTCGGGCCGGATGGGCTGGTAATCCGTATAAATCTTCCAATTGGCCAGTTCATAAGGCGCCCCGTCCCGTTTGGTCATCAGACGGTTCATCATTCCGGGGCGGAAGATCAGCATTTTATCGATCGAATCGATGGAGTTGTAGAGGGTGGAATTCAGGGGTTGGGCTTCTGTCGTATTCACCCGGCTGTCGAAACCGGAAAATTCCTTTGGCCGTACATTGGGTTGGGGGATGTAGGCCGCCTGAAAAAAGGGCTCGAAAACATGGCGGACTCCGTCAATGGCCCAGGCCTTGTTTTTGATGTCGTTGTAGGTGGCATAGGCCTTGGCCGAGGCATCGATCCCGAAATTGAAGACATAACGCAGAAGGGAGGTGTCGGAGAGATTCGCTCCGTTTCCGACATTAAAGCCGGATCCGCCCTGCGTATTTTGGGTGGTGCTTCCGTTGACCAAATTATCCCTTGTGTAGACCGTCCCGCGGACGCCCGCCCGGGGAGCCAGATTCAGCCATCCAAAATATTGGCGGGGATAAAGAAGCTGGTGGTAGGTGTCATAGCGAATGGCCGTGTAATCCGTTTGATTGGAAACCTGGTTCCATTGGTTCCCGACATACCCGACGCTCGATTCGCCCTCGTAGGACAACCCCGGATTCTCATCCGGGTTTTTGCGCAACTCCTCCTCATCATAGGTTCCGGGAATCGCCTGCCGTTTGAATTCAATTTTTGCGGTGGGTTTTTGCTGCTGGGTCTGAAAGAGGTTGTTGATTTGGGTTCGGGCGTTGACCGTGACCGTGAAATTGGCGTCCTGGTACATGGCGTCCAGATAGGTGTTCGGTTGTTGATCCCGGATGTAGTCATCCGCAAAGAAATCCTGGGTCACATAGGCGTCGCTCAGGACATTAAGGTGGGAACGGGAGGTCAGGGATGGAGCGTCGAACGCCGGGGCTCGGTCCGCATCCACCGGGTTTCCGCCCTTCATGATCGTGGTGTTGTGTTTGTAAGGAAACCAGTATCGGCCCCGGGGCGGAGCGGAAGCCGCCGGCCGTTCCGCATCGCCTTCATAAATCTGATATCCGCGGTCGTTGATGTACCACCCGCGCAGGGCCACCTCGGTCAGCGGATGGTCCGAATTTTTCCCGGGGGTGACATAGGTCGCCGCCGCCCCGCCCGCCCAACCCCGGCGTCCATAGTAATCCACATTGACCTCCCCTTTCAATTTATCCGTGATCGCAAAGCGATAAGACCCCAACGCATACATGCCGAGGCGGGAAACCGAACCGAAGGAGATGCTCGGCGAATCCCCTGCGTCTCTTTCGTAAAGGGTTAGATAGGGGAAATAGAAAAACGGCACGTCCCCGAAGTACGCGACCGAATTTTCCACGATCGTCTTGTCTCCGGGATAGATTGTCACCGAGGAGGCCTTGGTCTTCCAGCCGGGGGTTTCCCGGTTGTCCGTGCTGTAGTCTCCCTCGCCGATTTCATAGTGGCCGATTTCCGGAGTGTTGATGGAGGATCCCTCCACCATCATTTTGCCGTCCAAAAAGCGGAATTTTTCCGAAAGGATTTTTTTGGTGCGAAAATTATAGGTCAGCAAGTCCCCGCGATAAATCTGCTCCAACATATACAACCGCACATTCCCCTTTGCAGTAGCCTCTTTGCTTTGGGGATTGAAATGAACCTCATCCGCCATGAGGACATCCCCGCCATAACTAACGACCACATTGTCCTTGGCATAATAAATTCCGCCCTCATAGCGATTGGCTCCATCCGAGGTGATCTGGAGGGGGGGTTCGACCGATTCCGGGGCTTCCTGGGTCTGGGCAAAAGCCATCCCCATAGACACCCAAAGGGCCAAGATGGCGACCTTACATGAATCACTTATTTTCATGAGATTGCGTAAAAAGTTCTAGCGAATTGCGCCTGCCTGCCCAGCCAAATCCTTCATATCCACTTTGATAATCTGTTTGGATGCTAAAATTTTATCTATTAGCTAGTTACGACTCCAATCGAGCATGCGCTCGATGGGGGATCTGGCCTTTTCAATGACCTCATCGGGAAGGGTTAGTTCTGGGGACAACTTTTCGAGAGCCAGGAAAGCCTTCTCCAAAGTGTTCATTTTCATGTATCGGCATTCCGCACAAGCACATCGGTCGGTCGGCCCCGCCAAAAACTGCTTGTCCGGCATCTCCCTGCGAAGGCGATGTAACATCCCCTCCTCTGTAACGATAATAAAGGAACGAGAGGGCGAGGTCCGGCAATACCCGACCATCTTTTCTGTGGAACACACTTCATCCGCCAAAGCCCGGACCGCCCGGGTGCATTCCGGATGGGCCACTACCAAAGCGTCCGGATGCTCCTTGCGAATCCGGTCTATCGACGATGCCGTGAATTCCATGTGCACATAACAATCCCCGTCCCATAACCTCATCTTTCTCCCCGTTTTCTGCATGACCCAGTCGCCGAGATTGCGGTCCGGAAGAAAAAGAATCTCCCGGTCCTCCGGTACTTTTCGCACAATCTTCTCCGCATTTCCCGAGGTGCAGATCACATCGCTCTGTGCCTTGACCGCTGCCGTGCAGTTCACATACGAAACGACATAAAGCCCCGGATGGGCAGAGAGATAATCCTTCAGTTTGTCGGCCGGACAGGAATCAGCCAGCGAGCAGCCTGCCTGCAGGTCAGGCATGAAAACCCTTTTTTCGGGATTCACGATTTTTGCGGTTTCCGCCATGAAATGAACCCCGCAGAAAAGAATGCAATCTCCCTTGGCTTTTTGGGCTTCATAGCTCAACCCCAGCGAGTCCCCGACATAATCCGCCACCTCCTGAATTTCCTTGGGTTGATAGTTGTGGGCCAAAACCACGGCCTTCCGATCCTGTTTCAATTGAAGAAATTTTTTCTGCAGCGGACTCATCCTTCCACTCTGCCCCAGAGACCCTTTCCAGACAAACCCGACTCCTCTCCGATAATTCAGGGATGACAAAAATGCCGCATCCGCTCTAAGGTCGATCGATGGACGAAGGACACACGGGTTTGGGCCTAATTTTTCTTCTGGGTGCGTTCGTCTTGTGTGGCGGAATCATCATTTGGCTCATTGTTTCCGAAGGCATCCGACACAACCGATTGTCGTCCGAAGATAACAATTCCTCAACTCACTAACCTACCACATGTAGGGCCAAAACAATTTTGCCGCCACCACTTGGGCGGTGCAGTTTCCGAAGCAATAAATCCATATGCCCTTTTGGGATAGGCATTTAGGCCAATATAAGAATCCCCACTTTATGCGCAAAAATACGTTTTTATGTATAAAATTTAATTGACCCCATACGCCCTACTTGTAGGGTTTTCCGAACACAAGGAATTGTATGAAATGCCCTAAATGCAATGCGGAAGAAGACAAGGTCATTGATTCCCGCCCGTGGAAAGACGGAGCGGTAGTTCGGCGCCGCCGTGAGTGCTTATCCTGCAATCACCGTTTTACCACCTACGAGGAAATCGAACGGGAAGACCTTCGTGCCGTGAAAAGGGATGGCCGGTACGAGCCTTTTGACCGCCGCAAACTTGTCCTGGGCTTTCAAAAAGCCTGTGAAAAACGCCCCGTCAGTCCCGAGTTGATCGAAAAAACCGTCGATAAAATCATGGAAGAACTCGAACAAAAGTATGGCCGGGAAATCCCCACCACGGCCATCGGGGAAAAAATCATGGATTCCCTCAAAAAAATGGATGATGTCGCCTATGTCCGCTTTGCCTCGGTCTACCGCCAGTTCCGGGATGCCCGTGATTTCGTCAGCGAAGTAAAAAATCTCGGTGCCCGCTAAAAAAACCATTTCTGAGTTATTGCCCCTGGTGGCCATCCCGGGCGCCTCCCCGACCCGCCTCAACGAGTCTTGGTTGATCCTTTCGATCGAAAAAGCCGCCCTTCGGGCCGGTCACCATGCATGGCCCCTCGCCACGGATGTGGCCCGTGCCGTCCTCCACTATCTGCGCCACGACTTCAAGCACCCAAGAATCGAACGGGAAACCCTAGAACTTATCCTCCGCCGCTCCCTCACGGGTATCGGTTGCCCCGCGATCGCTCGCCACTTTGAACTCGTGTCTTCCGCCCCCTCGATCAACCTCGCCACCCTTGCCCAACAGGCCCCCTTGGAAATTCTTTTTTACCAGCAGCTCGCCTCTCTTCTGGACGAAAAAGTCTCCTCCCTGGCCTCCGCTCTACGACTCGAAGGGCTTCGCTCCTGTGTTCTTGCCCTCACCGGCTCAGCCTCATGGCGCACCTCCTGCCAGAAACTCAACGACGAAATCGTCTATTTCATCCGCGCCCGCGCCCGAAACCTCAGCCCCTCCCTGCTCGAACTCACCATCTGGTAGTCGGCCCCATGGCCAAGACGATTTTCGAGCGCATCATCGATCGCGAGGTGCCCGCTGACATCGTCTATGAGGATGATCACACCGTTGCCTTCCGCGATGCCGCCCCCCAAGCCCCCGTTCATATCCTGATTGTCCCGAAAAAACACCATGCCCGGCACGCTTCTGTTCCTTCCGAGGACAGCCTTGTTTTCAGCCAACTCTTCTCCGCGGCCCAATGCGTGAGCCGCCAACTCCAACTGGACAAAACGGGTTACCGCCTCGTCATCAATAACGGACCTGACGGGGGGGAAACAGTCCCCCATCTTCATCTCCATCTTCTCGGAGGGCGCCACCTCGGTTGGCCTCCGGGATGAAAAATCTCCTCCTTTCCCCCTGGGTCGCCGTGGTCCTTTGCGCCACCCTCAGCACCCTTGCCGATACCCTCGGGACGGTTTGGTGGGAAAAAAAACAATCCATCGTCCTGGTTGCAACCCTTCTGCTGGCCCCTCTTGTTTTCCTGAGCTTCGGATACGTGGGCAGTCACTTCGGTCTGGCCCAGGCTTCGAGCCTGACGAATAGCCTCATCGTTGCTGGCCCCATCCTGGTTGGAATCCTTTTTCGTCAGGAACTCGGGCAACTCTCCCCGGTCCAAATCATTGGAATTAGCCTGATTGTGGCGGGGATCACCCTGCTCGCCGTTTTCCGCCCGTCCGGAACTTAAGACAGATCTTTATAGAGAATCTTCGAGTTCCGCCCGCTGGCTTCGTACGAGGATCTTCTGTCCGCCGGCAGCATCTCCATCGCCCCCTCGCTGAATCCCCCCTTGCTCTGAAGATAGTTGAACGCCTGCGTGGAAAGGGCAAAAAGCTTTTTCATCCCCAATTCCTTGGCCCGATTCTCCGCATAAAGCATCAGTTTCCTCCCGATCCCGCTATTCTCGTGGCCGGAGGCAACAAACAGGCATCCCATCTCCGCCATTTTTCCCTCAAGGGGATGGACCGCCACACACCCCACCATGTTCCCATCAATTTCAAACACGCTGTAATCCGAGATCGCGGATGCCACTTCAGTCCTTGTCCGTTTGACGAGTTCCTCCGCCGCCACCGAACTTCCAATCAACCGCATAATCGACCGGACATCCTTCTTCATCGCTTTCCGTATTTCCGTGTATTCGTCGGCATAGACCATCGTCCCCACACCTTCACTCGAGAATAGTTCCTCCAACAGGGCATCATCCGCCAAGCCGTCGAGAATATGGGCCCGGCTGACCCCTTCCTTGCAGGCCCGCAATCCGTGCTCCAGCTTCGAAGCCATTTCACCGCTCAATTCACCTTTTTTCTTTTTCAGCCAATCCGTCGCCTCTTCCACGGAAAGTTGGGCCGGCTTCTTGCCGTTCATCGGCAGGGAACCACTCCCCGTCAGGAAAATCAGCTTCTCTGCCTTCAATGCCTCCGCCACCTCCAAGGCCACCCCGTCCGAATTGACCCGGTACGTCCGACCGTCCCCATCCACGCCCATCGGCGGTATGACGGGAATGATCCCGTTTTCGAGCAAGGTCTCCAAAAACCGTGTGTCGACCCTTTCCACTCGCCCGGTCCAAAGCTGGTCCACCCCCCCGAGAATCCCCGCCGGATGGGCGATCACCGCATTGGTCACCGCCCCCCGGAGATCCACGTCGGCCAGATTCTGCAGAATAGCGTGGCTGTATGAATTTGCCGCCCTTTCGGCCACCCGCAGTGTCGCCTCGTCCGTCACCCCCAATCCGTCCAAATCGGAAACCTTCGTTTTGATTTCCGTCGCCATTTTTTTGATCCGGGCGCTGGCTCCGTGAACAAGCACCACCCGGATGTTCAGGCTCCGTAAAACCGAGATATCCAGAAACAGACTCGCCGCTCTTTCGTCCTCAAGAACAGCACTGTCCACATTGAGCACAAAAAGCTTGTCCCGGAAACTCGGGATGTAAGTCAGGATGCCCCGCAGATCGGATGCCTTCATGCTCGAATCTTTACCATCTTTCGGAAGGTTTGAACAACTTAAGTCGAGGGCAGACACCGCCGGAGAAACGTCAGATTTTCCCGATCCTCCCTTTCGCCGGGAGGTAGCTCGCCAATCCTGGGAATTCCTCGCCATGCCGGATCTCTTAGAAAAGCCTGGAGTGCCGGCCCCCCGATTTTTCCATGCCCCAAATGTTCATGCCGGTCCACTCCCGAGCCACAATCCGTTTTGGAATCATTCGCATGAATCACCAACAGGTTTTCCAATCCGATTTTTTTCTCCATTTCCCCCCGCAAGCGCGTCCTTCCCTCCAGGGTGCGTAAATCAAACCCGGCAGCAAAGGCATGCGCCGTATCCAGACAAGCCGCCCTCCTCTTTTTTGGAAGTCCCCCGATCAGTTCCCCCCATTCCCCCATGTCCCGGGCCAGCGACGAGCCCTGCCCCGCCGAATTTTCCAGCGCAATCCGGATTCTTCGGGTACCCGAAGCTTCAATCGCTTCATTGAAGCCGGCCACCGCCCTCCGCCGCGCTTCGGTCGGATCCGTTTCCCCGCGGCTTCCGCAATGCACCACGATCGCCTCCAACCCAAGGTCCTCAGCCCGGCGTATTTCGTCAGCCAGGGATCGGATTGATTTTGTCCGGATCCCCGCCTCCCCGGCCACATTGATCAGATATCCGGCATGGGCACAGACCCATAAGTCTTGTCTCTTTTTTTCACGCCAGAACTCCTCGGCCTCTTTTTCATCCAGCTCGGTCATGTTCCACTGGCGGTTGCTTTTCACAAAGATCTGCGCCGCATCCTCCCCCATGTCTTGGGCACGCTTCAACATCTCTCCCAATCCTCCGGCCACGGAGGTATGTAGGCCGTACCGGGTTTTTGATTTTTCCTTGCTCACTTCTCGTCAAAGTTTCGCGGCTTCCAAACCGGATTTTTCAGGGAGCCATTTCCCTCATACTGGAACATTTGACTGACAAAGAAAAAAGGGACGCCGGCAGGTCCGCGAAGATTCTGCCGCATTAGAAATCCCTCCAGTTGGTCCTTCTCAATATCATAAATCCCGTGTCCGGTCGTGACGACCAGGGTGGATTCAATATTGAGCTGGCGGACATCCAGTTTCCCTTTGTCTAACCGGCAATCCATTTCCGCATTCTGGTCGCTTAACCCCATCCACTCGGCCGGCGCATTCATCGCCTGGGCAAAGGCACCCATTCCCGGCAAAACCCCCTTGTCGACGGTAAAGCGCCCTTCCCCCGACCAACTCCGCCAGTCTTTGGCGGTTCCACTCAGCCGAAATTTCCCGCCAAATTCCCCCGAGTATCCGACCGTCCCAAAATAGGTTTTCACCAAAGGTTCAAAATCCACCTTCTCCATCTGGGCTTCCGTGGTTTGGGTTTTCTTTTCCCCGTCCGTTTCAACCCTCAAGGTGACTTTCCCTCCCCACACCTTCGCCGGCTTGTCCTTTTTCGTCTGCACCACCACCTTTTTGCCTGTCACGTCGACCCCCACCTCAACTTCTGTGAAACGCAGGGATCGGCCCGCCACGACATAATTCACTCCTTCGGAAGTTTTTACCGATGCCGACATGTTCGATCGGCCTCTTTCATCCAGATCAATCAATCCCCGAAGGGTGATCAGGGGACGTTCGACAAAATCGTAAGGTTCCATGGTTTTCACGAATTTTTTTCCAAAGATCGGAATAAACTTTTGCACCGGGAGGGTGGACTGCATCTCCTGGAAATCCGCCATCCAAGTTTTCCAATCCATTGTAAATTTTGCCGTGGCCTCCCCCCCGCCGGAACTGACCTTCAGATTTTTCACGCTGATTTCCCGATCGGCAAAAACATAGTCTGCCTGCAGATGACTCATCTCCACCCCTTTGTAAACGAACCCCCCAGCCTCCACTCCGCCGTCAAGCCGAACCAGATCCGTCGCCATGCCGGCTCCGGTAATTTTCATTTCGATTTTTGGAGGAGACGAAAAACTCAAACTCTCCCAAAACGGGGCTGCTCCGGATCCAAAAAACGGTGCCAACCCCTTCGGATCCAGATCACTTTTCAGCATTCCCTTAAGGTCCGCTTTTCCATCGTAGGCCAACTGCACCTCGAGGGATCCTCCCGCCACGGCGTCTAATTTTACTCCTTGGACCATCCACCTCTTCCCGTCCGTCACCCAGGGCATCACGAAACGGTGATAACCAACCTTTCCTACCCGGAACTCACCGATTTCGAGCCGGTTTTGCCACAGGAAATTCTGATTTTCTTTCCATCCAAACTCAGCCTTCCCCGTGATTTGCGGCGGTTGCTCACTCCGCAGATCCTGAAGCCCCGTCCCCAAATTCCCCAAAGCCTTGGAAAATTGGTCCAGATCCGCGTTGGCATGATATTCCGCCTCCCCTCTCCCGCTGGAAAAATCTGCCCAACCGGTGGCCACGATTTCCCCTCGTTCCAAACCAATCCGGAATTTTTTGAGCTGGACCCCACCTTCGGCAACTGTCGCCCGCAGCTCCATTTCCCGAAGCCGCACTCCCCTCCAGACATTATGCACCCCGGTCAGAAGAATCTCCCCCTTTCCCTCCTCCGGCTTGCCTAGCTCCACATTGAATTCCGCCTGAATCCGCGGGGCCGGCCCCCCCAGATCCTGCAGCGTTTTTTCCAAATTCCTCCAGATCTTGGCCATCGGAATCGTTTGCGGCGGAATGGTTCGCCCCGCCTCGGTTCCCACACGCCCTTGCAGATCCAGATCAAATCCTAGGATCTGACCCCGGACCCGCTGCACCCGGATTTCCCCAGGCCGGAACTCGATCGAAGCCTCCACCCTCCTCGCCGAAGCCTCCACCCCCTCCTCCAAAGGCCACGTGACATGGGCATCCCGCAAACGCGCCCCGGACAGAATGGGCTCCTCTTTTTTCCACGCCAGCCAGTTTAAATTCAGCTCCACCCGGCCGATTCTTAGCCTCTCTTCCCTGCGCTGCCCGTCCCGGTAAACCACCAGATCCCGCGCCACCAACCCCCCCAGCGGATCCACCGTCACTTTTCGGGCGTCAATTTCCAAACCCCGCATCGCCAGCTCCTTTACCAGCCGATCTTTCCACACCCGGGGAACCCCCACGACCCGTCCCAGAACGGAAACCAGGACAAACAACCCCACGACCATCCATCCCGCCCGCTGGAGCCAGCGCAGGGCGGAACCCGTAGTCGGAGGCTGGATCTTTTTCCGGATCCGGCGGAAGATTGGGGTGTTCATCCTTTCCAATCATCGCTATGAAATCCTTCTCTAGAATCCAAAAATTTCATTATGTCCGATAATCGCATGGAAAAAATCGTGGCCCTCTGCAAACGCCGGGGCTTCATTTTTCAGTCTTCCGAGATCTACGGCGGACTGAACGGAGCGTGGGATTACGGCCCCTTGGGAGCTGAACTCAAACGCAATCTCAAGGACGACTGGTGGAAAACAATGACCCAACGCCGGGACGACATCGTCGGCATGGACGGGGCCATTCTCATGAGCCGCTCCGTTTGGAAGGCCAGCGGTCACGAAGCCACCTTCACCGACCCCATGGTCGATTGCAAAACCTGCAAGGGCCGCTTCCGGGCCGACCAGGTCACCACCACCCCCTGCCCCCAAAAGCCCAGCAAAATGGTCAACGCCTGTGGCGGCGAACTGACCGAACCCCGGCAGTTCAATCTGATGTTCAAAACCTACGTCGGACCCGTGGAGGACGACCGCAACCTCACCTACCTCCGCCCGGAAACCGCCCAGGCCATGTTCGTCCAATTCAAAAACATTCTCGAGGTCTCCCGCAAAAAGCTCCCGTTCGGCATCGCCCAGATCGGAAAAGCCTTCCGGAACGAGATCAATCCACGCAACTTCACCTTCCGCTCCCGCGAATTCGAACAGATGGAGGTCGAATTTTTCGTCCGCCCGGCCGAAGGGAAAAAATGGCTCGAACAGTGGCTGGCCGACCGCCTCGCCTGGTATGAATCGATCGGCATCCCCCGGAACAAAATCACCGTGCTGGATGTTCCGGAAAAAGACCGGGCTTTCTATTCCCAAGGGACCTATGACCTCCTGTACGAATTTCCTTTCGGCACGGAGGAACTCGAGGGCATCGCCTACCGGACCGACTACGATCTCAAACAACACCAGGAAGCGAGCGGCAAGCCCCTCGAATATTTTGACGAGGAGACGCGCGAAAAATTCATCCCCCATGTCGTCGAACCCAGCGCCGGTGTCGACCGCACCACCCTCGCTCTGCTTTGTGAAGCCTATGCCGAGGAAGAAGTCACGGATGAGAAAGGCGCCAAGGAAACCCGCGTCGTTCTCCGTTTCCACCCCCGAATGGCTCCCATCAAAGCCGGTATCTTTCCCCTGCTCAAAAATAAACCGGAACTGGTCGAAAAAGCCCGCGCCCTCACCCAAGACCTCCGCAAACATTTTCCCGTCTTTTACGATGAATCCGGCGCCATCGGACGTCGTTATCGCCGTCAGGATGAAATCGGCACACCGTTCGGCATCACCATCGATTTTGAAACCCTCGAAGGCGCGAAGGAAGGTCCCCTCGCCGGACAAAAGGATACGGTCACCCTCCGGCATCGAGATTCCATGAAGCAGGAAAGACTTCCGATCGCCGATCTCCTGACCCGCCTGCAAACCGCCCTCGCCTAACTTCATGGCGAGACGTCGCCCTCCCCGCTCGGTTCTGCCCCGCGCTTTTGCCGAGCTTGATCTGCAGCGGCAGCACCGCTTGGGTGCCCCCGAAATCATCTACGGCGCAGGAAAAACCGTCCCGCAAATCGCCGCCATCACCCGCCGGCTCCGATCGGATAAACAATCTGTCCTCGTGACCCGGGTCGACTCCGCCAAAGCCCGCCTCCTCCGTCGCCTTTTCCCTAAGGGAAAATACCATGCGGCCGCCCGGACATTCACCCTCGTCCATTCCACCCGTCGCCGCTCCGCCCATCCCTCCCTCCGCGTCGCCGTCTGCGCCGCCGGGACCTCGGACCACCCGGTCGCCGAGGAGTCTTTTGTCACCCTGCAATTCCTAGGACACCGGCCGGAAAGATTTTACGACATCGGGGTCGCCGGTCTCCACCGCACACTTCGTCGGATGGATGAACTTCGTTCGCAGGACGCCCTGATCGTGGTCGCCGGCATGGAGGCCGCCCTTCCCAGCGTGCTGGGGGGCTTGATCCGCACCCCGCTGGTCGCCGTTCCCACCTCCGTCGGTTATGGCGCGCATCTCGACGGCCTCACCGCCTTTCTCGGGATGTTGAACTCCTGCGCCCCGGGAATTACCGTGGTGAACATCGACAATGGTTTTGGCGCCGCCTACGCCATCCACCGACTCGCCCTTTCCCATTCCCAAACTCAACGCCCCTCTTAAACTCACGGTTCGAATCGAACAGATTCTTCCTTTTCCCGCGTTTTCTCTACAAGCTGGGTCGTGCCCACGATTCTTCTGGCTCAGGAAGATCAGGAAGCCTCGGCAAGTTTGACCGCGCTTCTCTGCGATTTTTTTCCGACCCTCGAGGTGGAACTTCTTACTGATTTCCCGGCTCTGATCGCCGTTCTCAAAGCCGGGAAACATGCCACCCTCCTGCTGGCGGATGTTTTTTGGAATGGGCAAAACCAAGCCGGTTCACTCCTTCTTTTGGCGGAATCCCACCCTGAACTTTCAATCGGCCTCATCAGCCGCTTTGATCTCACCGGATGCCTGCCCCCGGCTTTCCCCCTGCCCTGCCTGAAGCCCGACGAGCAACTTCCGCTCCAAATGGCCGAACTCATGGAGGACTTTTCCGGAAGAAACTTCGGCTCTTACACCCTTGTTTCACCCGCCGGTCCCCATCCTCTCGGACGCCTTTACTGGGCGAAACACCATCAGTTGGAACGGCAAGTTCAGGTCCTCATTCCGCCCGCCGGTTCTCCCCGTTTTTCGAAGGCGATCCGTAACTACGCCCGCCTCAACCACGCCTCCGTCTACTCCCTCTACGAATCCATTCCCCATGAGGAAAGGGTCCTGGTTGCCCTCGAGCCCGTCATTCATCGATCCCTTCTGCATCTGGAATTGAACGGCGAAAAACCCGATCTGATTTCCTGCGCCCGCTTGGCTTCGGCCCTCGGCTCCGTGCTTGCCGAAATGGAGTCCTCTTCCATCCCGGCACGGCTTCTCGATCTCCACGACTACACTCTTTCCCCGAAGGGGACTCCCCGACTCCGGAATCCAGCAGCCTATCCCGGTGCTACCGAGGCATCCTATCTCGAAAACTCCAACCGCCTCGCCGCCATTCTCGAGCCGATTCTTCCTGAATCCCAATCGGCAGCCAAACTTCTCCAGATCCTGCGCGATCCGGGTACCTCTGCGTTCGATCTCCTCCGACGCACGCGGGATTTCGAACATCAACTCGCAGACGTCCAGGAAGTGCGCATTCGTCAGGAAGAAATCGATGCAAAACAGAAAGCCCTTCAGGCCCGGATTCGCCGACGCTGGACCCTCGTCCTGGGAGGATTGGGGGCGATCGCTTTTTCCGCCCTTGCCGCCTGGGTGTGTTACGACCGCCTCGTCCTGAATCTTCCTGGCAAACTCGCAAACGAGGAAATCCTTGTCCCCGCTGGACGACTGGCACCCGGCGACTCCGCCAGCATGATCCCTGCTTTTCAACTGGATCGTCACGAGGTCACCATCGGCCAATACGAGACATTCCTTGCAGAGCTTATGTCGGAACCGAACTGGAAAACATTTCTCCCCCCGGGAACTGCTGCATCCAAAAAAGAGGTGAGTGACCTGGCGCCCGCCGATTGGTCCAACATGCTTGCCAAAGCCCGCAAAGGAGACAGATACAACGGCCAAATCCATCTCACCCGCGACACCCCCGTCTTCGGTGTCGATTACCCCAGCGCCTATGCCTATGCGAAATGGAAAAAACGCCGTCTGCCTTCGAAATCCGAATGGATCCGGGCTGCAACCGGGAACGACAACCGAAGCTATCCATGGGGAAACAACCCTTCCACTCCGGATATCAATCTAGGGTTCAATCGCGCAAAAAATACCGACCCGAATACTTATTTTCATGTCCTGCCCTCGGAATCGGTTTCTGCAGATATCGGCCCGTTCCAACACCGGGATCTCGGCGGAAATCTTAGCGAGTGGATTGCCTCTCCCGACCCCTTGGTCCCGCTCTATATCGGGGGCAATTATTTGGATGAAGCCCCCGTCGACAATCAAAACCCCGTTCGCAGCTCTCCCAAACCCATCGGGTATCCCTCCATCGGCTTTCGAACAGCAAAATAACCGGGTACGGATCTCCCTAACGCGAACGGATCCGCAACAGGTCTTTTAAGGCATCCAGACTCTGGACCGGAGGCCGGCAGCTTTGCCCCTCGCACAAATACGCCGTCGGCTCCTTTGCCCGCTCCGCCAATCCTCGGACAAACTCGCTCGGATGATCCTTAGCCGCTGTTGTGATCAACACATCCGGCCGATAAACCCCTGTTTCCATAAATTTCTCGCACCCTTCGCCAGCCAAAACGAGTCTCGCCGGTGATTCATTCACCCTCTCCAAGGCCAGTAGGGCGTGGGGCACCGCTTGGGGCAGCCTCCGCATCCTCTCCCCCAACCAGTCCAGAATTCTTCGGGAAGCCTCCATCCACTTGGGTTGATCCGTCAATCGAGCCAGTTCCGCAAGAGCCAAGGCCGCCACTGCATTCCCACTCGGTTCCGCCCCGTCGTAATCGTCCTTCATCTTCGCCAGAAGCGTCTCATCCGAACTCGCCCACAACCCGCCCGATTTCCGGTCCTCAAACGTTTCGAGCATCTTTTGCGCCAACCCCACCGCCCGGTTCAAGTAGCCGACCTTGAGTGTTGCCTGATGCAGATCGATCAACGCCTGCAAGACTCCCGCAGAATCCTCCAACAGACGGGCATCATCTTTTTTGCCGTTTCGCCAACGATGAATCGGTGTTCCGTCCGCCCGCAAAAGATTCTTCTCAAGAAACCCCCACACCTCCTCCGCCTTTTCGGCATAGGCCCGTCCCCCGCCCCACCTCGCCGCCCTCGCATACCCGGAAATCGCCAACGCGTTCCACGAAGTCAACACCTTGTCATCCTTCCCCGGTCGAATCCTTTCCTGCCTCCTCTTCTCCAGCCTGGCCCTTATCCCCTCCAAAACCTTTTCCTCCTCCCGGCTTGGCACCCTCCTTCGCCCCAACACATTCCATCCCTGAACCGGATGATGCGGATCCATAAAATTTCCCTCCTCCGTCAGCCCCCAGATCTCCTCCGCCAACTTGAACTCCTCGCCCTTCGCCAATTCCAGAACCTCTTTCCTGGTCCACACATAAAACTTTCCCTCCACCCCCTCGCTGTCCGCATCCTCGGCGGAAGCCAGCCCGCCCCCTTCCACCCTCAAATCCCGCGAAAGATACCGGTCCATCCCAGCCACCGCCTCCCACGGCCATTCCTCCCCCGTGGCCGCTCCCAGTTCTGCATACAACCCCATGAGTTGACCGTTGTCATAAAGCATTTTTTCAAAATGCGGGACAGCCCACTCTCCATCCACCGCATACCGGTGAAATCCCCCTCCGATCTGATCATAAATTCCCCCCGCCCGCATCGCCCTCCCCGTATGCCTTATCATCTCCAGAAGTTTTTCATCCCTCTCGCGGAACGACCTTCGCAAAAGGAAAAGCGGCTGGCTTGGCCTTGGAAATTTCGGGGCGCCTCCAAACCCACCGTTCTTTCGGTCATACTCCATCGCCAGCTGATCCGTTGCCGTCTGCAGAATCTTCTCCGCATCGGCGACCGGCCCCCCGCCCGTTCCTTCCCCCAGCAACCGAATCCTTGTGGAAAGATCTTCCGCCCAACCCAACACTTCTTCGTTTCGATCCTTCCAAGCGCTGGAAATCTGCCGCAACACATCCATAAATCCGGCTCTTCCGTAGCTGCTGGAAGGAGGATAATAGGTACCCCCATAAAACGGTTTCCCCTCCGGCGTGACCCAAACGGAAAGAGGCCATCCCCCCTGTCCCGTCATCGCCTGCACCGCTGTCATGTAGATTCGGTCGACATCCGGCCGCTCCTCCCGGTCCACTTTCACCGCAACAAAATCCCGGTTCAGCACCTCCGCCACCGCCTCGCTCTCAAACGACTCCCGTTCCATCACATGACACCAGTGGCACGTGGAATACCCAATGCTTAGAAACACCGGCTTGTTCTCCTCCTTTGCTTTTTTCCACACTTCCTCCCCCCACGGCATCCAGAAAACGGGATTGTGGGCATGCTGGAGAAGATAAGGACTCACCTCCTCGGACAAACGGTTCGGCGGATTCTTCATGTGCTAAGTCTAGCCTGAGATATCTCCGGTCTTCCTTATTTTTATCTCTCTTTTACCCTCCCTCGAATGTCCCCGCTTTTCACACCCCTTGCACTGGGTCCACTCCAACTCCCCCATCGGGTCTTGATGGCTCCCCTCACTCGGTGCCGAGCCTCGCCAGGCAACGTCCCGAATGAACTGAATGCCGAGTACTATCGCCAACGAGCCTCCGCGGGACTGATCATTGCCGAAGCA
>CANEUY010000011.1 GCA_947442065.1 Verrucomicrobia subdivision 6 bacterium
GACCTCTGGGGATATTCGGACCAACCCTATGATGCCCTGCTCGAAGGCTATGAACCCGGTTGGCGTGCCCGCGACGTCGCAGCTTTATTTGCAAAACTTCAACCCCGTCTGGTTTCCATTGCCGAAAAGGCCTTTTCCCTTTCCTCTCCACCCTCCCGTAAAAATCTCGAAGGACACTATCCCCGGGCCAACCAAGAGGCGTTCCTACAAAAACTTCTTCCAAGAATCGGCTTCGACATATCTGCCGGGCGTCTCGACTCCAGCACCCACCCCTTTTGCTCGGGACTCGGACCTGGGGATACCCGGATGACCACCCGTTATGATGAGTCTGATTTCATGGTTTCCCTTTACGGGGTGCTGCACGAAGCCGGTCACGGACTGTACGATCAGGGCCTGCCCGAATCCCAAATCGGCACCCCGCTCGGGCAAGCCGCTTCTCTCGGGATTCACGAATCCCAATCCCGCCTCTGGGAAAACCGGATTGGCCGTGATCTCTCTTTTTGGAAATCCTGGTGGCCCGATCTCATCCAAGCCTTTCCTTCCCTGACCCAGCATTCGCCTGATAACGCGTGGCGGGCTTCGAATGCCGTCGAGCGCTCCTTCATCCGCGTGGAGGCAGACGAAGTCACTTACGACCTCCACATCCTTCTCCGTTTTGAATTGGAAACCCAACTCCTCAAGGGAGATCTTTCCGTGCGCGACCTTCCTTCCGCCTGGAACGAACTTTTCCAAAAGCTTCTTGGCCTCAACGTTCCCGACGACTCCCGCGGGTGCCTGCAGGACATCCACTGGTCCTTGGGTGGATTTGGTTACTTCCCCACCTACACACTTGGAAACCTCACAGCATCCCAACTATGGCAGGCCGCTCACCGCGATCTCCCCTCCCTCCCTCATTCGATCCAGAACCGCGACTACGCCCCCCTCCTTCTCTGGCTCCGGGAAAAAGTTCACACTCATGGTCGCCGCTACACTGCCGCCGAACTTGTCCAACGGGCGACGGGAAAAGCCCTCGACCCGGAGGATCACCTTTCCATTCTGGAAGCGAAAGTCAACGCGCTCGCCTCATGATCGCCCCCCATAAAGTATCCCTCGTTATCAGCACCTATAATCACGTGCGCCCCCTCGAACTTTGCCTGGATGCCCTTCGCCGCCAAACAACACCGCCGAAAGAAGTTCTCATCGCGGATGACGGCTCCGGCGAACCGACCCGAGACCTCATCCTAAAAGTGACCCCCACTCTGCCCTGCCCGGTCCGTCATCTGTGGCACGAGGACAAAGGTTTTCGAAAAAATATCATTCTCAACCGGGCCCTTGCCGCCGCATCAGGCGACTATCTGGTTCTCACCGATGCGGATTGCGTTCCTCACCCCAGATATATTGAGGACCATGCCTCTTTGGCCGAGGAAGGATTTTGGGTTCAGGGCCGCCGTTGTTATCTTTCCGCGTCGGCTTCCGATTCCCTTCGACCCGGCGAACCCGTGCCAGGTTTCAGGCTTTTTCTTTCTGGAAATATGACCGGAGCTGTAAAAGGTTTTCGCCTGCCTTTTCCCGTCATTCGTCGCAACACTGCCCAGCGGGGCATCATTGGTTGCAACATGGCCATGTGGCGGGACGACCTCCTGGCCATCAATGGCTGGGACGAAGAGTATGAAGGGTGGGGCCTGGGGGAGGATTCAGACGTTGGTTCCCGCCTTTATCACCTGGGCCGACCCCGCAAGTTTGTCTACGGCCGGGCGATTCTTTACCACCTGCACCACCCGATTTTAAATCGGGACCACCTTCCCCAAAGCCAAAATCGTCTAAACGAAACCCTCCGCACCAAAAAGATCCGCTGTGCAAGGGGTGTCGATCCGTATTTAAAATAATCCCAGGCTTGCCGTGCTCTTCGGAGGAGCCCCTACCTTGAGAATTTCTGCCTCGCGGCCATAGCCGCCCCGACGATTCCTGCCTCATTATGCAATTTCGCCGGAACAACCTTCGCCCTCACCCCTTTCGATGCGCGCGGCAGCCATTTTTCGGCCCGTTTGCTGACGCCCCCTCCGACAATGATGAGATCGGGGTTGATCAGATGATCGACCCGTTGCAGATATTCGCGCACGTGGCGTCCCCATTTTTTCCAGCTCCAATCATGATCTGAACGTGCTTTTGCACTGGCGATCTTTTCTGCGTCCCCACCTTCCAAGGTCAGATGCCCCAGCTCGGTGTTCGGAATCAGCACGCCTTCGTAAAAAAGCGCGCTTCCGATCCCCGTTCCCAAGGTGACCATCAGAATGGTCCCTTTTTGTTTTTTACCGGCCCCGTGGTGCACCTCAGCCAATCCGGCGGCATCCGCATCGTTAATCACACAAACCCGGCGGTGGATACCTTTTTGAAAAACGTTTTCCGCATTCTTCCCAACCCATCGGGGGGAGAGATTTACTGCCGTGCCCACCACACCCCGCCGGATGGGCCCAGGGAATCCGGTGCCCACGGGACCGCTGTGCCGGAAATGTTGAACAATCTTTTTGATCGTCCGGGTCAATGCCGCCGGGGTTGCGGGATTTGGCGTGGGCACGTGCAGCGGATCGCCTTTCATGACCCCGGAGGGAAAGTCCACCAGGCCCCCCTTGACCCCGGTTCCCCCGATATCAATACCTAGGATGATCATACAGCTGGCAATCATGCCTTTCCCCTTTCGGCGCAACACTCCCGTTTTTAAATCTGCTTACAACCAGTTCAATCCACCGTGGGAACAACCTTGGGCCGTTACTTGAGATTGCGCCGATCTCTGCAATTTTCAGTCTCGAGATGGATAACCCCGCAAAACTGCAGGAAGAGCTGGAGGGCTACTGCGGACTGGGCATGTACGACGAAGCTCTCGCACGTATCAACCGCGCCCGTCGAAAGGGCGACCACAGCCTCACTCTGGCTTTCCTGCGCACCCGAATCCTTCGCGCGGCCGGGCGTTTTCTGGAGTTACGGAAGACGGCAGAAAGGTTGCGAAGACTCCGCCCGGAAGAGCCGGAAGTTTGGGTTTCGCTTGCCGATGCCGTCCGCCACCACGATTCCCTCCAGCACGGCCGCTCGATCCTTTTGGAGGCGGAGCGTAAGTTCCCCGATAATCCCCACATCAAATTTCAATTAGGCTGTTACCACTGCCAACTCCGGGACCTCGACAAGGCCCGTTCCTATGTTCAGGCCGCCATCCGAATCGATCAGGCCTGGGCGGATGCGGCCAAAGAGGACGAAGATCTCGCTCCCCTCCGCGAAAAGATCTGAAATCTCCACGCCCAAATCCCTCTGGTTTTCCCCGTTGGTCCTTCTTCTTTTTTGCGGGGATTCTCGTCGCGGGCTGTGGCCTTATCCGTTCATCCCACGATCTGACAACCCCCGCAGGAGCACCGCTCGAGGTCCGTCTTCCGGCAAATTTTTCCACCGGATACCGCTGGGTTCTCGATCCCCCGATGCAAACTGCCCGGCTTGTGAGCGAATCTTACCTCCCGTCGCCGGAATCCCGACCGGGCGCTCCAGGCACCCAAATTCTGCGGGTCGTTTTTCCCAGGGAAGGCCGATTCAACCTTAAGCTGGCATCGCGCCGTCTTTGGGAGTCATCCTCCGTTCCTGCGGCGCAAACGACCAACTTTGTCGTTCAGGTTCTATCGAGCGGCAAAAGCCCATCCATGATGGAACAGCTCTTTCCTCCCCAATCTTCGGATTCGCAGATTCCCCAACCCGAGGAGGAAACCCCCTCGACCAATCGGATCCAGCTTCGCCGCCCTTAATATAACGGAACAAGATTTTCCGTCCGAATCCAACCGGAGTCATGGTTCGGCAATCGGATTTTACTCCACCCCAAAAAGTTTTTTTCCAAATGGGCGATCGATCCGGGGGGATAGGCCTTTTCCGCCTGAGGCTCAACTTCGGTCGGCACAGAACGCAGGGGAGCCACATCGACGATCATCACCGCCCCCCGGTCGGCTAATTTCCCGTAGGTCGCCAGGGCTGAACCCCCGGCGATTGCCAGTCCGGCGCCCACAATCAGAACTCCTGATCCAAGCCGGAAGAGAATCTTTCGCCCGACTGACCCGTACCAGCTGGCCAACCAAATTCCCACTCCCAGCGCGAGAAACACCACACCAAGCATCATCAGTCCCTGCCAGACAAAAACGCCGCCCATGGAGGTCAAGGCTGAGGCCCAGCGCTCTTCCCATAGTCTGGATATGGCCGGATCGAGCTGATTTGCGGCCGAAGAAAAAATGCGCACATTCCACGCCGTCGCTCCACTTCCCGGCGCCAGAAGATAGGAAGAAAGCCCATGCGCCAAAGCCCTCTCCTTGTCTCCCAACTGGAAATAGGCCAAGGCCAGATTGTTTCTCGCTACCGGGTCGGCCGGGCTTTTCTTCACGCGTTCGTCCCAGATTTTTGCTGCTTCGGTAAAATTTCCTTCCCGATAGAGCGCGATGGGATCCGTCGATTGATCCGTTTTTTTAACATCTTCCGCGCACAGCCCCCCTCCGGAAAGAAGCGTCACCGCCAAAACAAGGGCCATCCACGGAAAAACATTTCTAGGGCGCAGGGGCTCCCAGAATTTCAAGGGAGGCAGATCAATCCGGGTCGCCAGATCCTCCGCCCGGTCGCACCACCGTTCCTCCAATTGACGATTTCTGCCATACAACACTTCCTCCGCCTCCCCCCAACACTGTTCCAGTTCTCCGCGGTCACCTTCCGGTATGGCGACTGTCACCAACGAGAGATCGCCCCAAGAAGGCGTTGCTCCCTCCACCCCGAATGTCCCTGCCACGGATTTCTGCCAGAGGAGAAGTGCCCTGTCTCTGAGGGTTGTGTTTTCTCCGGGCTGACGGAGAGTTTGCACCGCCCGTTTCCAATCCATGAGAGCCTCCTTCCGGCTTCGTTCTGGATCGGTCATTGCGGCCCGCCGCCGTGCCCAGTTCCACCATACACCGAGAAGAAGGAGCCATGGGAGAACACAGAAGAAACGGAGGAGGCCTCGTCCCACCGGGGCAAATCCCCGTCCCCATCCTTCTTCCGGCTCCCGCGGAAGTGCGGGCGCTCCATACTGGAGAGGCGTGGCCGGCTTGGCCGCCTGCGGAAGCGGTTGTTTGGCCGTCGGGGTGGCCGTGGTCGTGCTGGGGGTGGTTGGACTGGAAAGAGAAAGTCCCCCAGCTCCTTTGGTGACGGTAATCTTTGGCGGTTTGGCTTCGATGCTCTCGTATGCTTTTTTCTTCGGGTCGAAATACACGAACTTGACCGGAGGGAGCTCGAAATCCCCGGACTGCGTGGGAATCATCACCAGATCCTCAACAATCGCCCCCGTGAAAACCTCCGTTCCGTTGAAATCCCTCCGCAGCTTTGGCTGAATCGTTCGGATCTGGTTGGGCACGGTCCGGGAAGGTAGCTCCACCCCCATCGGCCAGTTCCCCGTGCCACGAAGGGTCAGGGTCCAGGTCACCGGCTCCCCCTCGTTGACCTGCTCCGGAACCATTTTCGATTCCACCGAAAACTGCCCCACCGCCCCCTTGAACCCCGCAGGTGCCCCTCCCGGCAGTGGCTGCACCGTCACGGGTATGGGCTCGCTCGATACCTCCACCTCCTGGCTTCCGGGTTGGGTGAAAAAGAAGGAACCGCCGCCAAATCCCGTTTCAATGTCCAGTTTCTGCCGGATGGGCGGAACTTCGAAAGTGCCCGCCTTCGGAATCATCGCCCGGGTGTGAAACTGCAGCCCCTTGTTGCCTCCGGGCCCGATCTGCTGCCCACGGTCCCATGCCTCCGCAGTGAAATTCTGCACATCCCAAAGCGGGGTAGTTTTCACGCGACCGCTCCGATTCCCCGTGATGAAGACCCGATAATTCACATCAAACACCTCCCCGAGATAGGGATTTCTGGGCTCCATCGCCGCCTCGGCCTGGGCAACCCCCCGGAGAGAGCCTCCGGTAGCGGGTGGAGGGGCGGCCGTTCCGGAAGAAAAGGGGAATCCGGGATTCGGCTGAGGCCGGGCCTGGCCCGAAGAAGATCGTCCCGCATTCAGTCCCAGCGCCGGCACATTGATCCGTCCTTTGTCCGTGGCTACAGTGAAGGCTGGAATTTGGATCCTGCCCTCCGTCGTCGCCCGCACGGAATAACTGAGCGTGGTGGAAGTGCTCGTTTGAAAGTTGATCATCGAAAAACTGGTCGCGCGCCCCGGTTGCCCCAAAACGTCCAGCCCCCGAACCGTCGGAAGATTGACCGAGCCGGACGGCTGACAATCGGTAAAAACCAGTTCCAGTTGTGCCAACTCGTTCGCGCCCATTGTCCCCGGATCGTTCCAAGCGACCGACTGGGCTCGTCCCAGAAAACATCCGGAACCCAATAGAATGAGGAAGAGGCAGAGTTTTTTCATTCCGGTTACCATGGTTTGGCTGTTGAAGTGGGAGAGGGTCGTTGGTCTTTGGGTTGAAGTCTTTGTTGTAAAGTGGCCGGGCTGTCGGCCTGACGAACTTGTTCCAATCGGGAGTTGGCCTCAAGGGTAAAGCCGCTCTCTTTCCCATCTTTTCCCTTTTTCCCGGACCCGCCGCCAACCATCCGCATGCCCTCCGGGGCCTCCTTCCCCTTCTCTTTCTTCTCTCCGCCTTCGGCCATCCCGCCCGAAGGTTTGCCCGCTTCCTTTCCTTGATCCTTCTTCTCCTGCCCCATTCCAGAAAAACCAGCCCCCTGATCCTGAATCGGGGCAACTTCATCTTCGCGCGGCCTCATTGTTCCCTCCTGCTCCTTGCTCGAGCTGTAATCCTTCACCTGGTTGGGATCTTTCCCTTTCCCTTTTGCCTCCTGCTTCTGTTTTTCGTCGCCACTTTTGCCATCCTCCTCGGATCCCTGTCCTTCATTCTTCTCTCCAGGCTTTCCTTGCTGCCCTCCCTGCCCCTTCTGATCCGAGGAGGGTGGGCTTTGGGAGTCTTTTTCTTCCTGTCCGGAGCCCCCTTGAGGGTTATCCGACTTCTCCCCTTGGCCTCCTTTTTGGTCCTGCGGCTCGTTTTTCCCCTTCCCGGATTTCTTGTCCTGCGACTGTTTTTTGTCCTTCTTTTGATTCTTGGATGATTTGGAGGAGTCCGATTTTTGCGGGGGCGGAGGCTGAAGCTTTTTCAATTCCTCCCTTAACCGGGGCCAATCCGCAGCTTTCGCATCCAAACGCTCCCCTTCATCCACCCCTGCCAGTGCATCGCCCACCATTCCTCTCCACGGGGCCTGTGGATCTTCCCCTTGCCGACCGGAAGTCGAGAGCTTCTGCACCGCATCGGAATGGCTGCCAAACTGAATTGTTTCCTCCGCCATTCGCGCATAGTCCGTGGCGGGCTTCTTCTTTTTTTCAGAAAGGGCCGACACCGCCGTTTTTAGCCCGGACGCGGAATCCGATCCCCCTCCACCCGCGGGCGGTACTGCACACCTGCCCTTCTCAATTCCCATGGTCAGAAAAAGGGCGGTCACAAGAAATGCTGTTCTCATGCGCGGATCTCCTCCCGTGCCTCTCTGGAAACAAGTTTGGTGGTTTTTTTCAGAACCGGCGGGGGAAGAGACTCGCCCGAGGTGGTCGTGCCCATTGCAACCCTTCTCCGTCCGGGCAGGGCGGGAATTTCCAGCGCAAAGCTTACGGCGAGCAAAAGAACGGCAGGAGCCAAAAACCATTGAAAGCGTTCGGCCTGCCGGACTTCGCGGGTTTTGGAAAAATCCCCGGTCTTCCCTTGAGCGATCGTTTCACTCAAGAGCGCTGCTACATCCACCCAGTTGGAGGCCTCCCGATAAGCACCCCCCGTGCTTTGGGCCAGTTCTTGCAGGGTTCCCGGTTCCAAACGGGAAAGAACAGCCGCTCCACGACTATCCTTCATCACTCCTCCTTGGGGATCGGGCAGAAGCGCCCCCTCCGCCGTTCCAATCCCCAAGGTGATGACCTTCACCTGTTTTTTTTTCAGCTCCTCCAGAGCCGCCCGCCAACTGGGGTCATGAGCTTCGCCATCGCTTAGAACAATCAGGAACCGGTCCGCTGCCGAGCTTTGCCCAAACGCCTCGGCTGCCACCCTAAGCATCCCCGCGTAATCGGTTCCGGCCTGTGGAAGATAAGAAGGATCCAGCCCGGGCAGAATGTCCCGAAGCACCTCATAATCCGAGCTGAGGGGGACCTGTAAAAAAGAGGTTCCGGCAAATACCGCCATCCCCACGCGTTCCCCCTGTAATTCATCCAGCAGATTCCCGATGAGAAGTTTCGCGCGGGCCAGACGTGTGGGCTTCACATCATCCGCCAACATGCTGGCCGAAAGATCCAGTGCGATCAGGACTTCGCGGGACTGATCAAACACCGTCTCCTCCAGATTCCCCCATTGGGGCCGGGCCAAGGTGACCGCCGCGAAAAACAATCCGGCTCCCAGCCAAAATCCCGTCGGTCCCCGTCCTGCCCCGGGACGCTCCACCACCGCCCGTGCTCCTGCCCACCGCCGGAGAACTTTTGGAAAGGCAAGCGCCCCTCCCGGACTGTGTTGGCCGCGAAAAATCACCCATGCAAGAAAGGGTGCCACTGGCGCCAGCAGCAAAATCCAAGGCTGATCCCAATGAACACCAAAAAGATTCATGCGGTTTTCCCCCATCGCCCGGGGCGGGCCATGGCCAGCCCACCGAAAAAGGCCAACGCCCCGGGTCCCGCAAAAGCCGCAAACCACTCGTGGGCCCTCAACTGCGCTTTTGCGTTAAATTCGATCCTCTGTTTTTTATCAATCGCGGCGAAGGCCTCTTCGGCCGTCCCGACATCCATCGCACGGAAGAACTTCCCCCCGGTGAGATCGGAAATTCTCTGCAAAGTCTCCTCATCCAGATCGGAGATCGCCTGCCGGTATCCCAGCTTGCGCCCCGCATTGTCGATCACCGGCATCGGGACCACCCCGGGTTGCCCTGCTCCGATGGTGTATACGGGAATGCCTTTGGCCCGCGCCAGTTCGGCCGCCTGCATCGGCGCCAACACTCCGCTGTTGTTGGATCCGTCCGTCATCAGAATGATGAAGGCCCCTTTCCGCTGTCCGTCCTTTTCCTTTTCCGCCTGTTCGAGCCGGGAAACGGCCAACCCCAATCCATCCCCTACCGCCGTCGCATCCTCCACCAAGCCGACCTTCAGCCTCCGGATCTGTCGGGCCAACCATTCATGATCAAAAGTCAGAGGGGAAAGGGTGTAAGCCCGCCCGCCATAGATCACCACTCCAATCCGATCTGTCGGACGTCGTGAAATAAAGGCCTCAATGATCGGCTGGATGGCCTGAACCCGGTTGATCCGTCCGTTCGGCCCCTCGTAATCTTCCGCAAGCATGCTCGGAGAAAGGTCGATCGCCAGCATGATGTCGTATCCCTTTTGCCGGACCTGCTTTTTTTCCTCCAACTGCTGGGGTCGCGCCAGCGCCACGATCAAAAGCCCCAGCCCAATCGCCGACAGAATGGAGGGCAGCCTTCCCAACGACACCGCCGGAGCGCCTGCCCAGCGGGCCACCCGTGGAATCACCAAGACCGGCCGGGAGCGACGGCTCCGCCACCAGAGTCCCGCCGGAATCAGAAGAAAAGCCAGAAGCCAAAGCGGATCCGCCAGCGTCCATCCCCCCGGTAAAAGGGTTGGGCTCATTTTCTTACCCCCTGCATTCTTTTCCGGAAAAATGCCACCAACGGATCGAGAAGATCCCCTTCGGTGCTGACCACAAGCCTTTGCAGCGGACTCGGGAACCATTCCTGCCAAGCCCGTTCCCGTTCGCCGACCCACGCCGCATGCCGGCTCTGGCTTTCCCGCGTCCCCATATCGAACGCCATGACCTCGCCCGTTTCCGGATCCACTGCCGGAAGAATTCCCAGCGATGGCAAATGAAGATCCCAGGGGTCGTCCACTCGTACTCCAATCATTTCATACCTCTTGCGAAGTGCCGCCCATCCGGGGCCCACGGGTCTAGGGGGAAAATCCCCTAGCCAGAGAACCACGCTGTGCTTGGGAAACGCGTGGAAAAACATCTTCCAGTCCACCGAGGCCTCCGGCCCGTCCTCCAGTTTTGGAATCGGCTGCCCCAAAAGGGTGGCGGCGGTCCGAACGATGTTCACCCTCCCCCGCACGGGTTGCCGCACCTGATCTCCTGCGGGCGTGGCATGCCAGAATCCGACCCGGTCCCGGTTCCCGGCCGCCGTCAGCGCAAAAAGTCCCGCCAGTTCGAGCAGAGTCTCCCTCTTCGTTCGTTGCCCCGAGCCAAACTGCAGGGCGGGAGTGTCCTCCATTAAAAGCACGATGGTTAATTCCCGCTCCTCAATGAATTTTTTCCTGTATAGCTCCCCCAACCGGGCCGAGACGTTCCAATCCACATCCCGGACATCGTCCCCGAACTCATATTTCACCACCTGATCGAATTCCCGACCCCGGCCCCGGAACGCCGAGCGGTACTCCCCTCCCAAAAACGAGTCCGCCGCCATGCGAACCCGCCATTCCAGCTTTCGCAACAGGGCCAGCGGAGCCTTGCGGGCAACCTCCCCGGGCGCGATTGCCGTGCTCATCGTTTTCGGCTCCTCCGCCCCTCCTTAATATCCGGACGGCACGGGAACCCGGCCAAGGACTCCCTGCAAAATCTCATCCGTTGTGGTTTCCTCTGCTTCCGCCTCATAGGTCAGCCCGACCCGGTGCCGGAGTGCATCCAAAAACACATTCTGAACCACTTCCGGAGTTGCGTGATCCATGCCGTGTAACCAGGCAAGAGCCCGGCTGGCCTGAACCAATGCGAGCGAGGCCCGGGGGCTGGCACCGTACGATAAAACTTTCCCCCCGTTACCAGCCGCCGCCGCCGCCTCCCGCGTCGTCCGGACCAGAGCCAGCATATAGGCCTGCAGGGGTGGGCTCAGATGGACGCTGTCGACCTTCTCCCGCATGGAGAGAAGTTCCTCCCCGGAGGAAACTGCTGTCAGTTTGGGTTGCGTGCTCAACTGCCCCCAGCGCTCCATCATCGCCCTTTCTTCCTGTTCCGAAGGATAATCCACCAGAATCTTAAAAAGGAACCGGTCGGTCTGCGCTTCGGGAAGAGGATAGGTCCCCTCCTGTTCCAAAGGGTTTTGTGTCGCCATCACCAAAAAGGGCTTGGGCAAATGGTGCGTCTCACCCCCGATGGTCACCTGCCGCTCCTGCATGGCCTCGAGCAGCGCGCTTTGCACCTTCGCAGGCGCACGATTGATTTCATCCGCAAGGACGAGATTCGCAAAGACCGGTCCTTTGTGGACCCGGAAGCTTCCCTCCTTGGGCTGGAAGACCATGGTTCCCACCACATCGCTCGGCAAAAGATCCGGGGTGAACTGAATGCGCTCGAAGTCCAACCCCATCGCCGTCCCAAGACTTTTGATGAGAAGGGTCTTGGCGAGGCCCGGAAGGCCTTCGAGCAAAACGTGTCCGTTGGATAGCAGGGCGACCAAAAGCCGCTCGATAACCTCATCCTGCCCAATAATGGATTTCTGCACCTCGCCCCGAATCCGGGCTGCCCATTCCATTCCTCCTTTTGCCATAAAATCAAAATCCTCCTTGATCCATATCTTCCCACGACCGCGCCAAGATTCAACCCCCCTGAGTTTTTGGCTTTTGTGTCAGGAGCACCGCACCCTTTTCCAATCGCTCCACTCTCTCGTTGTTTCCACCGGGGAAGATTCCGCCGACCCTAGCCAAATCCTGCACCCACGCCTCCCAAGTCGACAGCACCAAGGCCGGAGGGAGCGGCAATTTCCCCAAGGTCGCTTCCACGCGATAAACCTCTTCCCCTTTTTCCGTGCGACTTAAGGTCAGCTCATGCCGAAGAAGGAGTCTCCTGCCCAAAATCCGCCCCTCCCGATCCAACTTCAGCCCCCCTTCCAAAAACTGCACCTGCCATCCATTCGTGCTGATGACAAGAAGCTCGGTAACCGCCAAGGGCGCGAACCGCAGCCTCTTCTGCCACCAGGCATTCAGGTCCGCATCCAACACGTGAATTTCCCCTGAGAAAGACTGGTGGTTGCCAACCTGCTGCCAGAGAAACTCCTCCAGTGGCGCCGGATTCCCGTTGCCGTTTACGGCCAAGGGCTCGGGAAAAGAAAGGCTCAGATTTCCGGCCTCTCCCAACAGGCCAATCAACAGTCCGCCCGCCCCCAACCAAGCCGCCCCTTTCCACCATGCCCGATGTTTGAAAATTTCCATGGCTCCATGAAATAGAAAGCTGACCCCCAAAAGCGCCGCCCCTGCCGCCAGTGCCAACCCTGCGAGTAAAACTCCCTGCCCAATCAGGACCGAGGAAACCTCCGGAAGTTGGATTTTTTTAAGGAAACCCTCCCGAGCCGCTTTTTCCCGTGCTCCTTTTTCTTTTTCCCATTCCTCCGGAGTGAGCCATCGTCCTTCAAATTTCTTTTTCCCGGCGCCCCGCTCCATCTCCTCCATGCGCCAAGACTCCATGCCTCGATCAATCTCCGGCTTACGACTCGGAAACTCTTTTTTCAATGCTTCGAGGGCGTTGATCTGCTGCCGGATTTCTTCCATGGAGTAGTCGGCTTTCGGGTCATGCGCTTTGGGCGTCGCTCGGGCAAAGGCCTCGGCAAACGCCGCCTCCGCTTTGGCCAAGGCCCCGGGGTCCTCCTCGCTGGGCAGCCTGTCGAGACATGCCTTCCACTTTTCCAACTCTTCCTGCAGGACTTTTTCCAACGCAGGCGCCTTGCTCTTCGCTTCCAAAAGATCGCTGATCGCCTTGGCAGCCGCCTCCCGTGTCACGACATCTCCTGGCGCCGGAGAGGCGGGAAGTCGCGCAAGAATGCTCCCTTTGGAAACCTCCCGCTTCGTCCCATTACTTTGGTGAAGCACGACCTTGCTTCCTTCGTTTTGCTCCGACTCCACGGTCACGATTTCGGGCATCCCCTCGGGCTTTCCCGAATCCACAATGAACAGCCGAAGTTCCGCCCACCCGCTGGTGGCCAGCACCCCGAGCAGAAGGAATGCTCCCAAACGTTGGATCAAGAACAGAGCTTCCGCGCTGCGGCCAAAATATTCTTCGGACCCATGCCAAAATGCTCATAGAGCTCCCGGGCGCTATAGGCGGACCGTCCGAATTCCCCGTGCATGCCGATCGAAGCCGCGCGGAGGGCCACCCCGTCGAGGCTCAAGGCATGCACCAGCATGGCTCCCATTCCCCCCACAATCTGATGATCTTCGATGGTCACCAATTTCCCGCCCGCGGCATTCACGGCCGGTTTGATCGTTGCCAAATCCGGTCGGTTCACAAACGGGTTGTCGATCACCGTCGCCTGTTTTCCCTCTTTTGCGAGCAACTCCGCCGCCTCGAGAGCCAGCGGCACCATCGGCCCGCATGCCACCAAAACGACATCCTTGCCGGGACGAATCACGGTCGCTTTGCCCCAAGGATATCCTGCGGGACGATCTCCGACCCGTGCGGGGAAGTCTTCCCGCCCGGCAAAAAACAGCGCGCTTTCCCCGTCTTTCCCGGCCTGGCGATCTTCCGCAATCCTGCGGAAAGCCGCGTGCATGAGGGCTTCCGCCTGTTCCGAACAGCTCACGGCAATGGCCAGTGTATGAGGAATCGAACTCACCGCGGCAAAGTAGGTTGTCGCTTCGTGCGAGGCCCCGTCCGCTGCGTCCTGAAATCCCGCATGGGTGAAGGCCGCCACCAACGGCCCCTGAGAAAGAGCGGCCATGATGATCGGCAGGTTGCCTTTGGTGATTCCAAATTGAGAAAAGGTGTCCGCCACCGGAATAAATCCGGTTTTGGCCAATCCCGTGCAGGTGCTCAACATGTTCGCTTCGGCCACTCCGATGTCGAAGGAGCGTCCCGGCACGGCCTTTTGAAAAGCCGCCACTCCCGTCGAGCCGGCCAAGTCGGCGCTGATCGACACCACCGGCAAGCCTTCCTGGGCCGCCGCCGTCGCCGCCCTGGCAAATCCGGCCTGAACTTTTTCCTTTTTCACCGCAGGGGCCCCCGAAGCCGGCGCGGGTTTTTTCGCCGCCTGCTTGTCCTCCCAACCCTTGCGCAATGCCTCCGCCCATGACTTCAGCTCCGCCGGTGTTTTTCCGCCGGTGATTTCTTCCACGAATGGAATGATTTTTTCCCCGTCCTTGAGCGGGAACCCGTGCCCACCGGACGAGCTTTTTTCGGTTTCCTTCACGCCATACCCCTTGATCGTTTTCACCCAAAGACAAACCGGCCGCCGTGGATCGCCCTTGGCCTCCGTCACTGCCTGCTCCACCGCCTGATACACTTTTTCCAAATTTTGCCCGTCCTTCACATGGCGGACGTTCCAGCCCAGCGGTGCCATGGCGGCAAAGGAAGGCTCCATCGTATAACTGTCCTCCGAAATCCGGCCGGAAAGTTTGGTGTCGTTGTCGGAGACCACCAGAATGAAGGGGTTGATTTCATTCCGGCTTGCCAATCCGGGGATCGCCGCCATCGCCTCTTTGGCCTCCCCCTCCATACAGGCCCCGTCGGAAATCACACAAAAAGTCACGCGATCCCGCTTGGCCAACTTGTCCCCCAATGCGAGCCCCTGCGCCACCGGAATTCCTGAGCCGAGAGGACCGTTGCTGATAAACACACCCTGGGGATTGAGATGGCTTTCCCCGTGCCCGGTCAGCTTGCTTTCAATGGAGCGGAATTTTTTTAAATCCTCGAACGTCATTCCGTCAAAGGAGTACTGGGCGCGCAGCGCGTAAACGCCGTTTTCTGTGTGTCCGGCATCGTTGACGAAATTGTACCCCTCATGCCACGGCCGGTTTTTTTCCGCAAACATCACCCCGTGAATCGAGGACATGATTTCTGCCAAGGCCGCCGGTCCACCCCAATGGCAAGCCGCCCCGCCGATCACGGCATGGGTGTCCATCAGAGCCACGAGCGCCCGGGTCATTACCGGATCCGCCAAGACAACTTCCTGCCCGGCCAGGTTGCGTACTTTGACCGGATATTTCGGACCTTGCTTCGGAGTTGGTGCCAGGCGGTTGGGAATGTTGAGGGGGCGCAGAGGCGGCGCCTCCACGGTTTGAACGGGTCCGACTTCAGTAGCCATGGCTGATCTCCTTCATTTTTAAAGTTTTCGAAACGGGCGTAAATCGTATCGGTTCGGACAATGTCTTGGCAAGACTCACGCCCGGACAACTTCCGCCCGGCCGGGGGAAATCTCAAGAATAACCCAAGAATCCCCCTGCCCCGGACGGTCATGGGCCGATGCGTACAACACTTGGCAATCGGCTGGCACCCCTTTCCAAAAGGCCGCCCGCCGCTCCTCATCCAGCTCCTTCAGCGCGTCGTCCACCAACAAAACCGGGGTCCGCTTTCGGGATTGGCGGAGAAGTTGCAATTCCGCGAGACGGACCGCCAGACAAGCGGCCCGGCGTTGTCCCTCCGATCCAAACCGGGAAAGGCTTTTCCCGCCCAGCCGGAAATCCCAATCGTCCCTTTGCGGGCCCGCCAAATTCAACCCCCGCTCCCGCTCCCGTTCCCAGAGCCGGTCCCTCTCCGGCCCGGCCGCGGGAACCGGCTCCTCCGGTTCATAACTCACCTTCAGCTTTTCGGCGCCCGCTGTCAGATCCCGATGGGCTTTTTCCAAATGCGGCAGAAAAATCTGCGCCAGGGCTCGGCGCGCCGGCTGCAGGATTTCTGCAAGTTCAGCCAATGCGGTGGTCCAGGCCTCCCATTCCTCCCGTGACCCACGACTCTGCCGAAGCAGGGCGGAACGTTGCCGGGTGACTTCCCGGAGGCGGCGCAGATCGGGAAGGCGGCCGGGATCGACTTCCGCCAACAAAAGATCAAATCCCGATCGGCGTTCGGCCGATCCCCCCTCGAGAATCGTTGTATCGCCTCCGTGAGCCACCACAGCCAGCGCTCTCCCCCAAAATTCGTCCGTGGTCGCTCCTGCCCTGCCGTCGATTTCCAGTTCGCGCCCAGCCCCCCGCCAAATCACCCCGAGCCGCACCGGCCCGGCTTCATCCGCCCAGGCCCCCTCAGCTCTCCACCCCTCGGCTCCATGCTGGGTTAAATCACGCAGGGCCCGCGTGCGGAAAGATCGGAGCCGTGCCAAAACCGCCACGGATTCCAGAAGGGTGGTTTTTCCCCGGCCATTGGCGCCGATAAGCAAAACCCGGTTGCCGAGATTTTCGAGATCGAGGGACGGGTGGCAACGAAACGAAGTGAGGCGAAGACGCCGGAGCACGCCGCGCGGCTTAGGCCGTCCGCATCGGCATGATCACGTAAAGAAACGGTTTGTTGTAGCGGATCACGCCCGGGCTCAGTTCGTCAATAAAGTCAAAATGCACCGTGTCGTTGTCGATGTTCTTGAGGGGGTCGATCAAAAACTCCGGATTGAAGGCCATGGAAAAATCCTTCCCCTTGTACTGCACCGGAATCGCCTCCCGCGCCTCGCCGACATCCGGAGTGTTGGCCGCAATTTCCAGATTGTTTTTGGCAAACGTCAGCTTCACCGAATTGGATTTTTCACTCGAGAGCAGGGCGACCCGCCGGACCGAGTTGAGGAAAAGCTCCCGCTCCAGGGTGACCCGTTCCTTCGCCTCGGCGGGAATGACCTGGCGATAATTGGGGTAGTTCCCCTCGACCATTTTGGCTGCAATCCTCGTGTGTCCGAAGGAAAACAGAATCTGATTTTCGAGAATGGCAAAGGAAACGTCCTCCTTGTCACCGAGAAGCCGCTGCAGTTCGAGAACGGCCTTCGCTGGCAGAATAAATTCACGCTCCCCCGATTTTGGAAAATCCAGTTCCTGATCGGTCAGGGCGAGCCGTCGCCCATCGGTGGCGACAAGGGTCAGTTTGCCGTCCTTGAGGCAGACCAGAAGTCCGTTCAGAACGTAGCGCTTTTCATCGGCGGACATCGCGTAGGAAACCCTTTTCATGAGTTCTTTGAGGGCCTTTTGCTCGACCTTGTAGATGGGATTTTTCTCGCTGGCTTTCGCGGGAAATTCGGGGATCGCGGGGAATTCCTCTGCAGGCATCCCCATGATTTTGAAGAAGGCCGCTCCACAGCGCATGGTCGCTCCCAATTTGGCATCCACGTCCAAGGTCAGCTCTTCCGAAGGCATCTCCCGAATAATGCTGAACAAGCGCCGGGCAGGCAGTGTGATCGAACCGGGTTTTTCCACCCCCGCTTCACATGAGGTGCTGATGCCGATATCCAGATCCGTTGCCGAAATGGTCAGCTGGTTTTTTTCCGCACGCAGCAGAAGGTTGTTGAGAATGCCGATTGGAGTCCGTGTTCCGACCACGTTTTGCACGGCCGATAGGGCTCCGAGGAATTTTTGTTTTTGGAGGATGAGTTTCATGAAATTTTGTAAGTCAGAAGATTGGGATAGGTAGATATAGAATCAAGTAAACCATAATCATAAGCAGGTGGATAAGCCATGAGATTCTGCCTAAACCACCTCAGGCAAGGGGCTTGCACGAAGAATAAGCCGTGGATAGGTCATAGGGAAAAGCCTTCTTGTTGGCGCTGGTCCAAAGAACTCGCATAGTTTTTGAAGAAATTTCTCGTCTATTCACAGGTCTCACGAACTCCTCTCTGTAGCGGTGAGTAAGCTGGCATGAACTGGGGATACCCACCGGAATAACCCGTGATAAGCCGCGAGCAGTCCTGCAGTAAATGCGAGACCTCGGATAACTGAATTTTTTGAATAAGAGAAAAATGGTGAGTTTTTCAAATGTAAAATGATATAGCCCATCCTTCTCCCTTCGCGTTGCGCGGAGGGACTGGGGAAAAAGGCAGCGGCTTTCTTTTAGCGCTCGGCGGGCTCTTCGAGCTTGTGGGTCAACAAGCCAACCATCTGGTGAAGGCGGTCGTCTCCCTGCATTTTCGAAGTGATCGTCTTGCAGGCGTGAAGAACGGTTCCGTGATCGCGACCCCCGAAGGATTCGCCGATCTCCTGGAGACTCTTCCCCGTCATTTTCCGGCTGAGGTACATCGCCACCATGCGGGGCAGGGCAATATGAGCCGGGCGCCGCTTGCTGGTCATGTCCGCTACGCGAAGATCGTATCCCTCGGCCACGCGACGCTGAATCAGCTCGATGGTGACAATGGGCTTGGTCTCCTGCTGGATGAAATCCTTCAGAAGCTCTTCGACCTGGGCGGGAGTGATATGCCGGTCGTGCAGGGCGGCCCAAGCGGCGACTCGGTTCAAGGCACCCTCCAGTCGTCGGACGTTCGTTTTGACGCGCTCGGCGATGAAATGAAGGACGGAATCCCCCAGACGAACCTGCATGGTGGAAGTCTTCTTCCGCAGGATGGCCAACCGGGTTTCGATGTCCGGGGACTGAAGCTCTGCGCTCAAACCCCATTCAAAACGGGAAACGAGACGTTTCTGGAGGTTGGCAACATCTCCCGGAGGACTATCGCTCGAAAGAACGATCTGGCGGTTGCCATCGAACAAGGTGTTGAATGTGTGGAAGAATTCTTCCTGGGAACGATCCTTCCCGGAGAAAAACTGGACGTCATCGATCAAAAGGCAGTCCGCTTGGCGGAAACGGCGCCTGAACTTGACCAATTCACCATGCTGAATGGCTGAGATGAACTCATTCGTAAACTGTTCGGAGGTAACATAAACAATCTTGGCCCCCTTCTTTTTTTGCATGATCCGATGACCGATCGCATGGAGCAGGTGGGTTTTCCCTAATCCCACAGAACCATGGATAAAGAGGGGGTTGTAGGTCCGGGCCGGTGCGTCCGCCACCGCTGTTGCGGCCGCATGGGCAAATTGGCTGTTCACTCCGGCGACAAACGATTCGAAAGTATATCGACTGACCAGTTCGCCCGTAAGCGGCTTCGACTTTTCTTTTCCTTCTGCTTGAAGGAGATGCTCTTCCGCAGATGGGGCGGGGCGGTCCTTCGAGCCAATGACATCAAAACTGATTTTAACCTCACGCCCGACCGCCAAAGTCGCACACTCGCGAAGCTGGTTCAGATAGTTTTCTTCAATCCAGTACTGGTAAATCGCATTTTCGACCCCCAGCACCAATCGACCCCCCTCATAGCTCAGGGGGACAATTGATGAGAACCAGCGATGGAGCGCATCGGGGGTAATTACTTTTTCGAGTTCGCGGCAGACTTTGACCCAGATTTCCGGAGGATTGTTCATTCGTTTTTAAATTCCTTTGTTGGTTGCGGGGGGGAAATCATTCGCTTCAAAAAAAAAAGGCGCAAGAGGAATTTATTTTTTTTATGAAAATTTATTTTCACGAGTTCGCTTGACATATTTTCAGGCCATAAAAAAACAAATTTACGAGGGAAAAACTTTTTCGGAAGGCTTTGCGCGTGCGCGATCCCGCGCCGCGCGCTAAAAAAAACCATGGCAGTTGAACCCGTTGTTGTTTGGTTTCGGCGAGATTTGCGGGTTTCGGACCATGTCGCGCTCCATCGGGCGTGTTCTTTGGGAGTCCCCATTCTTCCGGTTTTTGTTTTTGATCCGGCCATTCTTCAGTCCAAAGACATGGGGGTCCGGCGCCTCGCCTTTCTTCTTTCCTGTCTCGAGAGTCTGGACGCGAATCTGCAATCGCTGGGATCCAGGCTGATCATCCGAAATGGACATCCCGAGAAAGTGCTTCGGGACCTGGCGAAGGAGGTTGGGGCAAAACGGATTTTTTGGAACCGAGACGTGGAACCGTATTCACGCCAAAGGGATGAAAAAGTGATGGAAATGGCTAAAGCGGAAGGAATCTCTGCTGAGTCTTTCGATGATTTGTTGATTCATCCCCCGGGTTCAATTGAGAAAGGAGCGGGCGGGCCCTACACGGTTTTCACGCCTTTTTCCAGAGCATGGCTAGCCAAGCCTCCGCACGACCCCCTGCCCCGGCCAAAAAGTATTCCAGCCACCCTTCCGGTCAAAACTTTGCCGATTCCGTCAACCGAGGATCTGGGACTTGGGAAGTGCGAAATTCCCCTGCCCCCGGGCGGGGAAAAGGCGGCACAGGAGCTCCTCCGTGCCTTTGCCGCAAAAAATCTTCGGCGCTACGATTCGATTCGTAACTTCCCCCACGATAACGCCACGTCCCGGCTCTCCCCCCACCTTCGTTTTGGGACGATCTCCCCCCGGACGGTCCTGGCGACAGCCCGGCGGGTTCGGGCGGAGGATCCGGACAGCAAAAAACAGGTCGACGTCTTTGTTTCAGAATTGATCTGGCGGGATTTTTACAAGCAGATCCTTTGGGAATTTCCCCACGTGGCTACCGGATGTTTCCGCCGGGAGTATGACCGGGTGGAATGGGAGAACGACCCGGCCAAATTCCAGGCTTGGTGCGAAGGGCGCACAGGATTTCCGATTGTCGATGCGGCCATGTGCCAACTCAACCAAACAGGATGGATGCACAACCGCCTGAGAATGATTGTCGCCTCTTTCCTCACCAAGGATTTGTTGGTTTCCTGGCAATGGGGGGAGCGTTATTTCATGCAAAAACTTCTCGATGGGGACTTGGCGGCAAATAACGGCGGGTGGCAGTGGGCGGCGGGCACCGGGACTGATGCGCAGCCTTATTTCCGGATCTTTAATCCCGTGAGTCAGGCCGAGAAATTTGACGCGGAAGGCAAGTTCATCGCCCAGTACGTTCCCGAGGCTGAGTCTCTATCTTCCCCGGCCCCGATCGTGGACCACGCCACGCAACGTGTTCGCGCACTTGCGATGTACAAAAAAGCGAAGGGGTAAAATTCCCCCCCAAAGGAACCGGCGTTTCCCGAGACGACCCTTTAGAGGGTCTGCAGGAAGCGAACGAGTTGCTCGCGGTTCGGACTGTTGCCGTGCCGCACGTAGAACCCGGAGGCCGCGACCGCCAATTGGAGCGAGTGGGCCAACCCGAGCCCGAGCAGTCGGGCGATGGCAAAGCCGGCGTTGAAGTGATCCCCTGCCCCCGTGCTGATTTTCGGCTTGGAGGTATACGGACCATTCACGAACACTTCTCCTTCTGCATCGGCAGCACAGGCGTACTGGATGGGGTGAATGACCACGACTTGGATGCCCATCTTTTCCCGGATGGCACCGGCTAAGGAGGCACAAGCCTTGGGATTTTTGGTGGCTCCCTTCAGGCGCAACACTTTCGCGACATGCATGGCCTCACTTTCATTGAGTCCGAGCGTCACATCATTTTCCGACTGAAACTCGCCAATGATCTTCAATGCTGCCAAAAGATCCGCCTCAATCCGCTTGGCCGGATCCGCCAAATCAAAGAACAACTGCTTCCGCTTGCCGGGCTTCACCGGCTTGTATTCCGTCAGGAGTTTTTTCCAGATGGCCGACATGTGCGGCAACATCGTCCAGTTCACCATTCCGACAAAGGAGGCGGACGACCAGAGCTTTTGCACCGCCTTGTCGCCGAGACGGGAAAGAATGGTTTCCCAATTGGCATCCTGCACCGAGGCCAGCTGGCCGAGCATGATTTTGCCGTCGTTGAATTCAAGGGCCGAGGTCAGGGCCGGTTCGGCAAAGGAGTGAACCTTGGCGCGTTTGGCAAATTCCGTAAAAACCGGATGAAGTTTTGGATAGCCGCACATTCCCATGTATTCCACCGGGGCTCCCAGGGTCGACATGGCAAAGGCCATGAGAGGTCCGTTGCCGCCGATCTTTTCCATGGTCGGCACGACCTCGAAATTGGCGCTTTTTCCCGCTGCCTCGCCTATTTTTTTTGCGAAGGGCTTGATGGAGGTGTAGGGAAGATATTTCGTGGCGGTCTGGCGCTGATCCACCACCTGAAGAATGGAATCCAGAAAGCCGTCAAAACCCAATAAACAGCTAAATTTGAGAAGCTGCGCCCTTGAACCGATCAATCGTTCCGCCGTTTGTCTTGCGAGTCTGGAGTCAGTCATAGCCTGTCGTTATACACCCTGGGAGCAAAAAGAACAAGTCCAAGCTGCGCCACGAAAAGCGGTTGCCTTTTTCATCCCGTCTGCGATTTCCTAAAATGACATGGGCAATATTGTTTATTTCGATCTGGAAACCCAAAAGGTGGCGGCGGAGGTCGGGGGTTGGGGGAACATCGACAAGATGGGAATCTCCGTGGCCGCCCTTTATCACGCCGAAAAAGGGGAATATTCGGTTTATCTCGAAAAGGACGTCGACCGCCTCGTGGCGGAACTCCGCCGTGCCGATCTCGTTGTTGGATTTAATGTTCTCCGCTTCGATTACACCGTGCTGTCGGCGTACTCTGTGTTTGATTTTTCCACCGTTCCCACGCTGGATCTAATGGTCAGCATCGAGGAACGAATCAAACACCGTGTCGGACTGGACGCCGTGGCCGAGGCGACCTGCGGGGTGAAAAAGACAGCCAACGGGATAGAGGCGATCCAGTGGTGGCGGGAAGGAAAACAAAAACAGGTTGCGGAATACTGTTGTTACGATGTCAAAACCACCCGCCTCGTCCATGAGCACGGCGTCCGAACCGGAAAAGTGGCCTACGTGAGCCACAAAACCTTCCTCAAACAGCAGGTCTCCGTTGATTGGGCGTCGATCGGGCCGGTGGGGCACCTCACCGGGCGCTCCGCCCCTCCCTCCTAACTTTTCCCTTCCTCGAAAAACCGGCGCGTGGCCTCATGCCGGTACCGAAAGAGGATCTTGAAAAAATAGCGGATGACCGGCAGGGCGAGGCAGCCAAGCCAGCCTCCGGGAGGAAGAAATTCGATTCGATCGACCAAGCCGGTTGTTCCATCCGGCGCAGACCAAAACTCATGAAGGTGGCGCCAGAACGGGAAGGGCCCCTTCTCCGCGACATCCAAAATATGCGCCCGCCCCGGCGTTCCTGAAAAATCCGAGACCTCTGCAACCGTGACCTCCCAAGATTGAGGAATCCCCAAGGAGAGGACCTTCAGCCGGATTTTTGAACCTGGGGTAATCCGCTCGGGCGATTCCAGAGAGAGAACTCGAACCCAGGGGGGGCTTACCCGCGAAATATTTTTGGGGTGGAGATGGAATTCCCATACTTTCCGCGGGTCGGCCTTGAGGTTGATGGCGCATTCGAAAACATAAGGAAGAGGGCGGGACGGCATTCCGTACAGATTGTTCGATTCCTCCCTTTTTTCCAAGACGCTGTTTCAGGGTTGGCCATTTGCCGGGTCTGGCCGAAACTATCCGAATGTCTTTTCCTAAATGGAAAAAGGTCCTCGTCGTCGATCTTGGATTCCTGGGAGACACGGTTCATTCGATCCCTGCGATCCGTGCCCTTGCCCTTTCCGGGGCCAAGGTCGATGTGATGACCACCCCAGTCGGGGCGGAACTGCTGGACCTAGTTTCCGAGGTCAACCGCACCTGGATGATTCCCCTGAGGAAACCCAGCCCGCCGCCTTGGAAAAATCTTGGAACCCTTTGTGCCATCCGAAAAGAAAAGTACGACGGGGCGATCACCTTCGCAGGGTCCGATCGTAATCTTTTCTGCGTAGGCTGGTCTGGAGCCTCGGATCGGGTGGCGCATCGGACGGGTCGGAACTCCTGGCCTGCAAGATGGAGACTGACGCGGACTGTTTCATTGAGGGACCGGACTCAACCGGTCTTCGAACAAAGGCTGGCCGTTCTCCGCGAGTTGGGTTGGGCCGGGGAAAATCCCGGATGGGCCTGGAGAATCCCCAAGGAGGACGTGGCGTGGATTCACGCACAAAGCGCCGACCCCTTTCTTCATCTTTCGATTAGTGCGGCAAGCAGCCCCTTAAACGAATGGCCTCTTGATGATTGGGCCGCGTCCCTCCGCGGACTCTGGCAGCAAGCTCCACGGGTAAAAATCTTTGCCACAGGAGCCGGCTCGGAACGTGAAAACGCCCGGCTACGGGATCTTTCAGCTTTGGTCGCAGACCCGCGACTGCAAATCCTGCGCGAGCGGTTGTCTATCCCGAGGCTCGTGGCTCTCGTCCAGGCGGGGTGTGCCCATGTCGGGCTGGACTCGGGAGTCCTCCATCTTGCTGTGGCCTTGGGGAAACCCACCGTATCCCTCTTTCGGGATTCACTGGGACGGCCCGGGTGGGCTCCCCGCGGGAAAAATCACCAAGTCCGGGTCTCCTCCTGCTCCTGCCTGGAGTCGGGAGATATAACCTGTGAAGGCGGGAGGGCTCGGTGTCTTGCACAAATTCCAAGTGCCGAAGTCAGCCGGATGATTCTCCACGCTTTGCCATCCGAGGCTCTCGGCTAATTCTTTTTTATGCCCCGCCCCTTGCCCGAATATTATTCAAGATTGGGCCCCTTCACGGATCATTTCCGCCAAGGGCGGGCGATTCTTTGTTACCACAAGATTGAACCCGTACCCCCGCAGGCCCGCATCAAGGGACTTTATCTTTCTCCCGATCTTTTTTCCCAACAGATGGACGAGTTGGGTCGGGCCGGGTTTGCCTTCGCGCCTCCGGCACCGCCTCCGGCCGGCGAGCCGTTGACGGTCACGGTGACTTTTGATGATGGCTTCGTCAGCAACCTGACGGAGGCGGTTCCACGGATGGCTTCCGCCGGATGTCGCGCGATCAATTATCTCGTGGCCGACCGGATTGGACAGACGAGTGATTGGGAGGCCGCCGAAGGTGGGGAGGCTCGACCCTTGATGAACGAGGGGCAGGTCAGGGAATGGCTGGCTGCCGGGCATTGGATCGGAGCCCACACTTGTACTCATCCGCGTCTTTCTCGCCTATCCCGTGAACAGGCCCGCGAGGAAATTTCCGCCAGCCGGAAAAAATTGGAAGATCGCTTTGGGATTCCCATCGAACATTTTGCCTATCCCTACGGAGACTACAGCGAAGCCACGGTGGAGCTCGTTCGCGAAGCGGGCTTTCAAACCGCCGTCACCATGCATCGAGGGATCAATGATTCTGCCGACGGGCCGCTTGAACTCAAACGGTGGACTGCGCGCTATGAAAGCCTCACCTTGAGGAACCTGCTGCGCCGGATTTTCTAAATCTTTTTTCCCGGATGGGCTTCGAAATGGGCGCGGCGCTCTTGCCTGAAGCCCGTTGCATTTAAAGAAAGAATGACGGGCGATTCGTGCTCGTAACTCAGGATGCCAAGAGTTCCGGTCTGAATGACGAAATGGCATCCGTCCTCCGGCGGTAAGCCCAGCCACCGGGCGATCAGTACCCGCAAAACATGGCTGTGGGCAAAAAGCAGGCTGTCGCCCGAGGTGGACCGGATTTTGGCAATCAACTCGTCACAGCGTGCCGCCACCTGGGAGGCTGATTCGCCCTCCGGCGTGGGATGGCGGAACACCGTCCAGCCTGGATCCGCCTTTCGGATGTCGTCCGTGGTCAGGCCTTCGTATTTCCCGTAATTCCACTCGGCCAAATTTCCGTCTTCCACGGCAGTCTTTCCAAAGCCGGCCAATTCCGCCGTCCGGCGCGCCCGGGTTCGCGGGCTGGTCAGGACGAGCGAGAATTTCCAATGGGAAAGTTGTGGACGCAGGTCGGTGGCCTGCTTTTCTCCTGCGGGGGTCAGCGGCAAATCGGAAAAGGAAGTGTGCTGGCCACTGAGACTCCACTCGGTCTCCCCATGCCGAACCAGAACAACTTGAGGTCCAGAAGAGCGCATGGAGCCTAATTGAAGCAGTCCCTCCGTAAGCGTCGAGAAACGACTGGAAGGGGCCCAGTTGTCAAAAACTGCAGACTACTTGGGCGGAACGCGGGTCACCCGGCCGTTATCGTCGCGGGATGACTTGATATAAAATGTTTTTGGCCCCGGGGTCGACACCCGCTGGTTGGGATTCGCATACTCCGGATTGGCGTCCCACTGATCGTTGAGGACGTTGGCCACGGGCACGTTCATGGGATTGAGGAGCTTTTGGGTTCTTTTATGTCGCGCGACGTACTCCTCATAGCCTTCGGACCAAGCCGAAGCCGTGCAGCAGATCAGAAGGCCGAGAACGAAGGCTCTTCGCATTATTTCTTACCGCCCACGATCTCTTCGATTTGTTTCAGCACCTCGGC
>CANEUY010000012.1 GCA_947442065.1 Verrucomicrobia subdivision 6 bacterium
AGCGAGTCAGGGGGAAGGCTTGGGGAATCAGTTCCTGACTCACATCCGTGAGGTGGATGCGATTATTCAGGTGGTCCGGTGTTTTGAGGATGCGGACATTCATCATGTGGCCGGAACGGTTGATCCGCTCAGGGACATTGAGACTATTGTGACCGAATTGGTGCTGGCCGATCTTGGATCGGTGACCAAGCGTTTGGAAAAACCCGGCAAGGCGGCCAAGCAGGGGGACGCGACCGCGAAGGCTGAGCTCGCGTTGCTGGCCCGGTTGAAAGAGCACCTCGACAAAGGGGTGCCCGCCCTGACCCTGGAAATGAACGATGATGAAAAGAAGCTGCTGAAAGGTTTCTTTCTCCTGACTTCGAAACCCACCCTGTTTGCCTGCAATGTGAAGGAAGATGAGTTGGGGGCTTTGAGCAAAGGTGGGCGGGAGGGAAAAACAGGGGAGCAGGTCAAAAAAGTCGAGGAGTACTGCCGGACAAGACTATCGAGCAAATCGGTAATCGTGAGCGCGCAAATTGAGTCCGAGCTGGTTGATCTTCCGGAGCAGGAGGGCAGGGATTATTTGGCGAGTCTGGGAGTGGCTGAATCGGGAGTGGGGGCTTTGATCCGTGCGACGTATGACTTGCTCGGTCTGCGGACCTATCTGACAACGGGACCGAAGGAGACTCGCGCTTGGACGATTCATGCCGGGGACAGGGCTCCGCAGGCCGCCGGAGTGATTCACACCGACTTTGAGAGGGGATTCATCGCGGCTGAAACCGTTGCGTTTGCCGATCTGCAGTCTGCCGGCACGATGCTGAAAGTGAAAGAAGCCGGAAAATTACGTGTTGAAGGAAAGGAATATGTGGTCGCGGACGGGGATGTGATGGATTTCCGGTTTAACGTTTGAGGAGAAACGATTTGAAGAAAAACCTGCACCTGATCCGACATCCGTTGGTGCAGCACAAGCTGACCCTGATGCGGAGAAAGTCGACGAGCGTGACCGAGTTTCGCGAGTTGGTGGGCGAAGTGGCGATGTTGATGGCGTACGAGGTGACGAAGGACCTGCCTTTGACCAAGGCCAAGATTCAAACGCCGATGGAAACGATGATGTCTCCGGTGCTTCAGGGCGAAAAAATGGTTTTGGTTCCGATTCTCCGTGCGGGGATGGGGTTGCTGGATGGAATGCTCAGGATTTTTCCCTCCGCCCGGGTGGCACACATCGGTATTTACCGGGATCACAAGACGCTGGAACCGGTGGAGTATTATTTCAAAGCCTCCAAAACCCTGCGGGGGCGGGATTTGATCTTACTGGATCCGATGCTGGCGACGGGAAATTCGGCCATTGCTGCCACGGATCGATTGAAGGGGGCGCATCCCCGGTCGATCCGCTTTATGTGTCTGGTTTCAGCTCCTGAGGGAGTTCGGGCCTTCCAGAAAGCGCATCCCGATGTTCCGGTTTACACGGCGGCTATTGACCGGAAACTGAATGCGCATGGCTATATACTGCCAGGGTTGGGAGATGCCGGGGACAGGATTTTCGGGACGCTTTAACCACCGTTCGACGAGACACGCAGGAGGATCACCCCGGTGATGACAAGTGCGAGGCCGGCCATCTTGATCCAGGCAAAACTTTCGCCAAAAAATAGGATTCCAATAGTGGCGATGAGGGCGGTCCCCACTCCCGACCAAATGGCGTAGACAGTGCCCATATCAAGGGTTTTGAGGGAAAAGGACATAAGGGTGAAGGTTCCCAGGTAAAAGACGATCACTCCAAAAATCGGAAGGGGGCGTGTCATGCCAACCGATAATTTCAGGCAGATGGTGCCACTCACTTCGAGTAGAATGGCCAAGATGAGGATGATCCAAGGGTTCATGCGGCGATCCTAGGATTCAAGGGGGCTAAGGCAATCTGGTTTGCTCCCCTTTTGAGGAGGGATAGGATGTGGGCTTATGAGATTTGGGATTTGGAAATTAACTTTGGTTCTCCTTCCGTTTTTCGCGGGATGCGGACGAGAAGACGGGCAGTTGCGGGAAGCCAAAAAGAACGTCGTGATGATCGAAGTGACCGCCCAAATCTGGGATTATCGGTTGCCGTGGAATCCAGGCACGGTTAGTTCCAGCCGGGGAGCGGGGTTTGTGATTGAGGGGAATCGAATTTTAACGAATGCCCACGTGATCAGCGGGGCCCGTTATATCACGGTGCAGCGGGAGGCGGATCCTCGGAAGTATCCGGGTAAAGTTCTTCATGTAGCGCATGACTGTGATCTGGCCTTGGTGGAGGTTCAGGATCCTGAATTCTTCAAGGGAACAACAGCCCTTTCGCTCGGCGGGATGCCGGATTTGGAGTCGGTCGTTAGTGTGTATGGGTTTCCCATCGGGGGGGACCGTTTGTCGGTTACTCGGGGCGTGGTGAGCCGGATCGACTATAACTCGTATACCCATTCCGGACGGGAATCGCATTTGGCGATCCAAATTGATGCTGCCATCAACCCCGGCAACAGCGGTGGGCCTGTGATGCAGTCGGACAAGGTTGTTGGCGTGGCATTCCAGGGTTTTCGGGGGGATGTGGCGCAGAACGTCGGATACATGATTCCGACTCCGGTGATCCGGCGCTTCCTGAAGGATGTCGAAGACGGTCATTACGATCACTATGTCGACATCGCGATACGGTGGATGCCCTTGGAGAATCCCGCGATGCGAAAGTATCTTCACCGACCCAACGACGGACTTGGGGTGGTGGTGACAGATATATTTTCGGAGGGTTCATCGGATGGAATGCTGAAAAAAGAAGATGTTCTTTTGTCGATCGACGGACATCCGATTGAAAGTGACGGATCCGTCCGGCTGGACGGACAGCCGGTTCAACTGGAGGAGATCGTGGAAAGGAAATTTGCCGGAGATCAGGTCGAATTGGAGGTTTGGCGGAAACAGGCGCTTGAAAAAGTGGCCCTGACTCTTCGGCCGGCCGAAATGTTTTCCATGTATGAAAATCTCTATGAAGAGGCGCCCCGATATGTGCTGTATGGGGGTTTGGTCTTTCAGCCTTTGACCTCGAATCTTATGGCGGGTCTTTTGGGGGCGGCCGATCTGCGGCTCCGGCAGACGTATGCGTTGTTTGGTCAGGATCAGCTGTACCGGGAGACCCCTGAACCGGTGATTCTGTCCTCCGTGTTGCCCGATCGGCTGAATGTCTATCTCGGGGGGATGGCGGGGCAGATCGTGAGGGAAATTAATGGCCGAAGAATTCGTACCTTGGCCGATGTGATTCCCGCGTTGGAATCGGGTGGGGAACGGACGGTGATTCGGTTTGAAGGGGATCAGCGACCTGCGGTCCTAAAGAAGTCCGAAGTCGACCGCGTTATGCCCCGGATCATGGCGCAATACGGGATCAAGGAAACGAGTCGCACAGAAGTCAACGGCCGCCGTTTGGCTAAAGGATCTTTTTCGGAGGAGAAGCCAAAATGAACCGAGTTTGGATGATTTTTCTTCTGGGGTGGGTCACGATCGGGATGGCTGCAGGTCCCGCAGATGAATCTTCCCGGGGATCCTTGGTCAGGATTCGTGCCTCGATCCAGCCTTACGATCAGTTCCGCCCCTGGCAGAAGAAGGCTCCCTTCGGGTTAAATGGGACAGGAGTGGTTTTACCGGGAGGCAAGGTCTTAGCCACGGCGGCTTTGGTCGAGAACCGGACGGAAGTTGGGCTGGAAAAACCCGGCTCAGCGGAAAAGTGTGCGGCTGAAGTGGAGGCGATTGATTATGAGGCGAATCTGGCATTGCTGAAACCGACGGATCCTGACTTTCTTAAAGGATTTGCGGGGATGGGGATCGGAACGGCCCTGCGGAGCGGGGATAAGGCGGAGGTTTGGCAGTTGGAGCGCAACGGGGAGTTGTTACGGAATCAAGCCGAGATCCTTTCCACCGGGGTGGGACGTTATCCTTCGGATGAGGCGGGCTTTTTGGTTTACGGGGTCAGGGTTTCCCTGCCCAAGAGGGATGACAGTTACATGCTTCCCTTGGTGCGAAACAGTCAGTTGGCTGGAATCATGATGGGATACGATCGGGATTCGCAGGAGGGATCGGCGATTCCGGTGCCAATGATCGAGCATTTTCTGAAAGATGCCGCCGATGGAAAATATGAGGGATTTCCCACCCTCGGAGTGAGTTGGAGTCCTCTTCGGGATCCAAATCTTCGGGAGGAGGTGCTGGCTCCGAAGTCAGGTGGTGTGTTACTAACCCGGGTCAATCCCCGGGGAACGGCTGGGCGGGCTGGATTAATGGAGGGGGACGTCCTGCTTTCCGTGGATGGATTCAAACTGGATGAGGACGGAAATTACCGGGACGCCTTGTATGGTCCAACGGCAGTCGGGAATCTTATCCGGACCCGACCGACGGTGGGATCTCCCGCCAAGTTCCATATTTCGAGGCAAGGGAGGGAAATGGATCTGGCAGGAGTTTATGATCGTAAAGCGAGGGAAGAGGTGGCGATTCCGACACTGCAGTATGATGTTCCTCCCAAATATGTGGTCGTCGGAGGTTTGGTATTCCAAGAGTTGACCGGCACGTATTTGCAGGAGTGGGGGGAGAAATGGTCGGAGCGGGCCCCGCAAAGATTGGTTCAACTTTTTACCTTTCAGAATGAAAAACGGCCCGATCCAGAGAAGAAGGTGGTTTTCCTGAGTCAGGTCCTGCCTTCTCCCATCACTCTGGGTTATCTCCAGTTGTCTGGTCTCGTGTTGGAAAAACTCAATGGGCGGGAAGTTCATAGTCTTCAGGAGTTGGCCGAAAGGGTGGATCGGGCCGATTCAGGGGATCTTGTGTTTGAGTTTACGGATGATCCCGGAAAACTCGTTTTGGATGCGGCGGAGGTGCGGGCGGTTCAGGAAAAAATAGGGAAGGACTACAACCTTCCGGCCTTGCGCCGACTCTGAGGAGTGATGTGGGGCCACGGGAATTGAGGCTGAGTGGCTGGGCCGTCTTCGATTTGGACGGAACCTTAGTCGACACGCTCGGAGAAATTGCGTCGGCTCTTAACCGGGTTTTGCAGAATCATGGTCGAGGTATTCTTGAAAAAGATATCGTCCGGGACCTGGTGGGAAAGGGGCCCCGGACCTTGGTTGAGAGAGCGTGGCTACGGACGGGAAGTCAGGCGGGGGAAAATCGGTTGCAGGGATATATGATGGAGTATTTGACCGAGTACCGACTGAATCCGCGTCGAATGAGTCATCCTTTCCAAGGAGTGGATGCGGGACTTCAGAACCTGATTCGATTGGGGTGGAGGCTGGGGGTTTGCACAAACAAGGATGGGCGGTCGGCCCGTTCCCTCGTGAAAAATCTTGGGTGGGAAAGGTGGATTAGTGTCGTGGTGAGTGGGGATGAGTCAGTCCGAAAGCCTGACCCAAGGCCTTTGCGTCTGGCTTTGCATCGTTTGGGTGCGACTTGGGGAAGGCATGTGTTTGTGGGAGACAGCGAAGTGGATATGGCCACGGCGAAGAATGCGGGAATCGAAGGGGTATTTCTCGGGCACGGCTACGGAGAGTCCGAGGGGATGGAGCATCACCATTTCTCGTCGGCGGTGGACATGTTTTCCTGGATGGCGCGATCCGGACCACAGAATTTGCATCCGAAATCAGCCCCCAGCATTCTCTAAAGCGGATGAAAAAAGGTTTTTCCAAGAAAGAAAAAGAGTTGGAAGGGACGGCGCTCCGGGCTCTCGCCATGACGGCGAATGAGATCCGTATTGAGCAGGCGGAGAGAAGGCTCTACGCCATTCTCGACCGGCACACCCGCCTGATTGAAGGTCTGACAAAGACCGTGAAGCCGGACGATTTGGAAGAAGACATGCAGAAGAATTTGAAGGAAACAAACGGCATGCTGGATGACTGTTTTTGGCAGTTTCTCAGCCCTTTGGAGCCGGGGGATCAGGTCGTTTCGGCCTACGACACGAAAATGTTGGAGGGAACAATTGTTTCGATCCAGAAAGAGTCGACCCACGTGGATTACGGGACGGCGGTCGTGCGGTTTCCCGGCGAGGAGGACAAGAGGATGGATGTTTGTGAGTTGGTTAAGGTATGGGGTTCGGTCCTACACACAGAAACGGCTGTTCCTGGGCAGAACTGATCTGGAAACTATTTTCGGCGAAGCAGGGAGGAGCCGGTCATGGCTGCGGGTTTGGGTAGCCCCAGCATTTCAAGGAGTGTGGGTGCAATGTCCGCAAGAATGCCATCCGTCATCTTGAACTGATCCGAATCGGGAGCGACGTAGAGGCAGTGAACGAGATTGGTGGTGTGGGCGGTATGCGGAGATCCATCCTTTTCGAGCATCTGTTCGCAGTTTCCGTGATCCGCGGTGACGATGGCCTTTCCCCCTGCCTTTGCGAGAGCATCCAGTACTTGGCCAACACAGGCATCGATCGTTTCCACGGCATGAATTCCGGCGGGGAGTACTCCGGTATGTCCAACCATGTCGGGATTGGCGAAATTGAGAATAATCAGATCGTCCAATCCGCGTTCGATGCGGTCGACCACCTTCTCTGCCAGTTCCGGCGCACTCATCCGGGGTTGCAGGTCGTAGGTGGCAACTTTCGGGGAAGGAACCATCACCCGTTCCTCTTTGGGGTTAGGGGTCTCCTTGCCGCCGTTAAAGAAGTAGGTGACGTGAGGGTACTTTTCGGTTTCGGCCATTCGGGCCTGCGAGAGTCCATGTGCGGCCACGACTTCGCCCAATAGATCGTTCATTTCCATCGGCGTGAAAAGAGGGCGGACTCCCAACCGGTTGAAGTCTGCCTCGTAGGGAGTCATGGTGAATACCTTGACCTTGGGTCGACGAAGGGACGGGATGGAATCAAAATCAGGATCGGCGATGGAGCGAACGATCTGCCTCATTCGGTCGGCCCGGAAGTTGAAGAAAAAGAGGACATCTCCATCGCAGATCAGGGGTTCCTGACCAGGTTGCAACCGGATCGGCTGAATGAATTCATCCGTGACTTTTGCGGCGTAGTCGGTCTGGAGGGCAGCTACGCCCGACTTGGCAGGTCGACCGACTCCTTCGAGAAAAAGATCCCGGGCGAGCTTGACCCTTTCCCAGCGTTTATCCCGATCCATGGCGTAATAGCGTCCGATGATCGTGACCAGATGGCAGCCTGGAATTTTGGCGATTCTTTGCTCGAGCCTCTGGACAAATTCCCGACCGGACGTGGGCGAACAATCCCGACCATCTGTGATGGCGTGAACGTAAATTTCTTTCAGGCCGGCTTGTGATGCGAGGGGAAGAATGGCCAGAAGATGATCGATATGGGAGTGGACCCCCCCGTCGGAAACCAAGCCGATGAGGTGGAGGCGATGACCTTGGGCGGCCTGGAATGCTTCCAGAAGAGTGGGATTTCGTGCCAAAGACCCATCCAGGATTGCCAAATTGATTCGGGTTAATTCTTGGTAAACGATTCGGCCTGCACCCAGATTAAGGTGACCAACTTCGGAGTTTCCCATTTGTCCTTCGGGCAGGCCGACCTGGAGACCGCTGGCTTGCAGGCGTGAGCCGGGATAGGAGGCATAAAGGCGGTCATGGATCGGGGTTTTGGCCAGGAGTGTGGCATCTCCTTCGCGGTTCGCTCCCGCCTTTCCGGCCGGATTGATGCCCCATCCGTCCCGAATTAAGAGTAAGACCGGCTTTTTCACGAAGTTAAAATGTAACCCGGATTCTGATGGAATCGAGTCGGGAAGTCGGGGGGTGGCTAAAAACTTTGGACGAAAAGACAAAATCGGGGGACAATCGGCAAGTGATTGAGTCTTTTGTCTTTAGTGAAGGTCGCCCGGTTAGTCATAACCTGGAATTGGAGGCCCTGCGTCTTGCCCGTGCCGACAAAGGTTTGATCCTTTGGATTGATATGACCGATCCGACTCCCGAAGAGACCAAGGAAGTGCTTGAAATACTTTTTGAGTTTCATCCTTTGGCAATCGAAGACTGCGTGACTTTGAGTGAATTGCCAAAGATTGAAGATTATGAAGATTACCTTTTCATGATCATGCACAGTGTTGATATCACTCCGGAGAAAACCCTTAAGATCTCCGAACTGAACCTTTTTTTGGGGAAAGAGTTCCTTGTGACTTATCACCGGGAGGTGATTCCGGGAGTTTCCATTGTCAAAGAGCGTCTGGTGAAAGGTACCGGCCAGCAGGCGCGGGGCGCGGATCGTTTGACTCATCAAATTCTGGATCATGTGGCCGATTCCTATTTGCCGGTGGTCGAGGCCTTGACCGAGGACATGGAAGTCGTGGAGGAAAAAGCCCTTTCGGGTTCGGGCAAGGAGGATTTGGCCAAACGCATTCTGCGTGCACGGCGGCGTCTTTCGAGTCTTCGCCAGGCGTTGCGGCCCCAGAGGGAGGTCATTTCGCGTCTCGCCAGGGGGGAATCCAAGATCGTTCGGGCTCTCATGTTACCTTATTTTCGGGACGTACAGGATGCGTTGACCCGGGTGGATGAGAGGTTGCAGGGGTGCAATGACCGCATGATGGTGGCTTTCGATGTCTACACGAACCGCTCTGCCCACGAGGCCAATGAGGGGATCAAGGTTTTGACCGCATTGACCGCAGTCACTATTCCTCCTGTGGTTGTCGGTTCATGGTACGGAATGAATTTTCGGCATATGCCGGAACTGGATCATCCCCATGGGTATCTGACCTTGATGGGAGTCACTCTGGCCTTGATGGTGGGGATGGGGTTGTGGTTGAAATTCAAACGTTGGTTCTGAGTTTGGGTTGGGGATTCGAATGAAGTCCTCTTTTCTGGGAAAGCTTCTCGAGAGGGCTGGCCGGGTCGGACCGGAGGAGATTCATTCCCAATTTCTCCGGCTGGCGGAGGACAAAGGTTTCCTTGAGACGATTTTTAATACCTTGCAAGAGGGGGTCACGGTGGTGGATTCGGAAGGAAAACTCAGCTACTGGAACAGGGCTGCAGCCCGCCTTCTTTCCCTTCCTGCGAAAATGGAAGCGGGGGGGTGGACTTTGACACGAAGCCTGCGTGGCCCGAATTGGAAATATCTTCTTCAGGAAAACCGTTCTTCTTCGGGAACGATCGAGGTTCATTATCCGGAATCACGGATCTTAAATTACTATCTTGTTCCTTTGGGGGAGGAGGGAAGGTTTGAGGGGAAGCACGTGGCGATATTTCACGACGTGACGCGGGAAAGGACGGAAACAAGGAATGCACTCGAGGCCGGACGTGTAGAGGCTCTGACCCTCCTAGCCGCCGGAGTCGCTCATGAGATCGGAAACCCCCTGAACAGTCTTCACCTTCATCTGCAGATCATGGAGAAAGATCTAAGGGGATTGCCGACGGACATGGTGGAGCGCATCAGGGAGTCCATCCGGATTTGTCAGCAGGAGATCCGGCGGTTGGACGGATTGATCACGCAGTTTCTGCGCGCGATTCGCCCCCACGTACCGCAAAAGAATCCGGAAGATCCGAGCCGAATTCTTGAGGAAGCCATTTTGCCGCTTCAGGTTGAATTGGTTGATCGGGGAATTCTTTTGGAAAAGAAGATTGAGTCAGGTCTTGGGTGGGTCCCTGTCGACCGGGAGCAGATCAAGCAGGCGATATATAATATTGTCCGGAATGCCATGCAGGCGGCTGGTGAACATGGGTTGATTGGAATTTCGGTATTCAAAGAAGAGGGCGTTCTTGTCTGGGAGTGTCGGGATCAAGGGGAGGGAATTCTTCCGGAGGATTTGCCTCACTTGGGTGCGCCTTTCTTTACAACACGAAGCGGAGGAACCGGTTTGGGGTTAATGATTGTGCAGCGGATTGCCCGTGAGCATGGGGGGTCCATTAAGATTGAGAGTCATCCAGGCAAGGGGACGGTTGTCCAGTTGAGGATCCCCATGCAGGATCGTCCGGTGCATCTTCTTGAGGCCAAAACTTCGGTCGGAGAAAATTAAAGTGCCGGGAAAAAAGCCCAATCTCCTGATCGTCGATGACGAGAAGAACACCCGGGATGCGTTGCGCCGGGCTCTTGCGGACGGATTCGAAGTCTTTACCGCACCCAACTTGGCTTCTGTGAAAACCCTCCTTGAGGCTGAATCAATGGATGTAGTTTTAACCGATCTTCGTCTTGGTCAGGAAAGCGGATTGGCAGTTTTGCATGCGTGCCGGCAGCAGAATCCCGCCCCAGTTTGTATTATGATGACGGCGTACGGCTCCGTGGAAGGGGCTGTGGAGGCTATGCGGCAGGGGGCATATGACTACGTGACGAAGCCATTGGATCTCGATCGGGTGGAGATTTTGCTCCGAAGGGCGGTCCGGACTACCCAGGTTGAACAAGAGAATGTGCAGCTTCGTGCGCAACTTGACCGATCCTTCGGGTTGGATCGTATCCTGGGTCGTTCCGGTTTAATGAAGGAGGTTCTGGAAAATATTCGGCAAGTGGCGGATTCGAAGGCGAGTGTCCTCATCGAGGGGGAAAGCGGGACGGGAAAAGAATTAGTGGCCCGGGCTATCCATGGGATGAGTTCGAGAAAAAACCGTCCATTTGTTCCTGTTCATTGCGCCGCCCTTTCCCCTCAGTTGCTCGAGAGTGAGCTCTTTGGTCATGAGAAAGGCGCCTTTACCGGGGCAGTAGAAAGAAGAATTGGAAGGTTTGAACAAGCCCAGGGCGGAACCATTTTTCTGGATGAAATCGGGGAAATCGACTCGGCGACCCAGGTGAAACTTCTTCGTGTATTGGGAGAGAGAACCATGGAGCGGGTCGGAGGCAATCACCCAATCGAAGTGGATGTGCGTTTGGTGGCTGCCACACATCGAAATCTGGAGGCGTTGGTGAAGGCGGGAAAGTTTCGGGAAGACCTGTTCTTCCGTATTCGGGTGGTCCAGATTCAGGTGCCGCCGCTACGGAGCCGGCCTGAGGACATTCCGTTGCTTGCTGAATATTTTCGAAAAGAGTATGCGTCCGAAAATGGAAAACCGCATCTTGAGTTTTCACCCGAAAGTCTGAGGAAGTTATGTGCTTATGCTTGGCCGGGGAATGTTCGGGAACTACGGACGTCGGTGGAACATGGAGTCGTAATGGCTCGAGGGTCCCGAATTGAACTGAGTGACCTGCCAGCCAGCCTTCGGGGCGGAAGTTCCCCAAGAGAACTTGATGAACCAAAGTCCGGGGTGAAATTGGATGCTTTGGAGAAGAATGCGATTGAGACGGCCCTAAAAGAATCGGGAGAAAATATCACCGTTGCGGCCAAACGTCTTGGCATTAGTCGTCGCACCCTGCATCGGAGGTTGGTAGATTCGAAATCGGGAAGGCGAAAAAAAACATGAGTGGATTGCAGGACTGGGTTTATCAAGTGGAGTCGGGAGGGGTGCGGATTTGGCTTGTTCGGGTCGCCTTGTTTTGTCTGGTCGTCGGGATGGCGGCATGGATCGGGATCAATGAATTCCATGGTTTAGGCAACCGGGAGTCTATGGATTTGGCTCAGCAGGCCAGGCAGTTAGCTACGGGCAAGGGGTTCACCACGGAATTTGTTCGCCCTCTTGCCTTGTGGCAGTTGCGTTCCAAGTATGGAAACGATGCCCCCCCGATCGCGAATTTTCCAGAAACCCTGAATCCGCCTCTTTACCCTGTCATTCTGGGTGGAATTTTTCGTCTGGGGGAGTTGAGTCACTTGGTCAAATTCAAGCTGACTCCCGAGGATGTGAGGGGAATGAAGGTTTATCCGCCTGATTATCTTGTGCTGGCTTTTCATCTCCTGCTGGTGCTTTTTTCGGCAGTTTGTGTTTATGGATGGGCGGAAAGACAATTTGATGTAGGGGTCGCTATTTTGGCCGCGGCCTTTTTTCTCGGAAGCACGGTACTTTGGGATCAGGCGCTTTCAGGAGGCGTGGCTTGTCTGGTTGTTTTTCTTTATGCACTAGCTGGATATCTTCTGGCTCTTGGTTGTTGCCAGACAGAGCAAATGGAGGAGTTCGGGGGTGGGGCGGGGGCTGTTTGGTATTTTTTGGCTGGTATCGCCTGCGGGCTTCTTCCCTCAGTTCAGTTCATTCAAATCTGGCCAGTTTTGGCCATGCTCGGCCTAGCTTTTGTGTTCTTACCTCATGGGAGATGGGGGTTTTTTCTTGGAGTGATTCTTGGTTTGGGAGTTTTTGTTGCTTGGATGGGAAGACTCTGGGTGGTGACCGGGAATCCGCTGGGTTTAAATTGGGCGCATCTGTTGGCCGACTCTGCGAAATATCCTGGAACACTTTTGTGGCGTAGTTACGACTTTGATTTAGGGAAGACCGAGATTTGGAGAAAGGTGGGTGGGCTAGCGATCCGGGGCGGTGCTTTCCTGATCTCGCGGGGGCCTCAGATTTGTGGAAATGCTCTTGTGGGTTGTCTGGGCGTACTTGCCCTGATCCATCCTTTTCGTCGTTTTTCGGCCATGGTGGGGAGAAATCTTTGGGGAGCGGCTCTGGCGGCACTTTTTCTGGGAACGACTTTTGTTCAGCGTGAGGGGATTGATCCAGAAGTCCCGCCGCTTCTGGGGTTATTGCCAGCCGCATGTGTTTTTGGGGCGGCTTTTCTTTGGATTCTCATTGAACGGTGGAAGTTGGAGATTGAGCTTTTGGGGCAGGTCTTTGTCGTTGGAGTGGCTTTTTTAGCCGTGACGCCGACTTTGTCCCGTTTGCTTTTATCGAATCCCACCCCCTTTGCTTATCCGCCAACCTACCCCCCCATATTTCTCTATATGCGATCCTGGTTTGAACCGGACGAACTGCAGGCCTCGGACTTGCCCGCGGCTGAAGCATGGTATTCCGGCCAGCCGACACTCTGGATTCCATCGACCCGGGAGGATTTCTTGAAGATTCATGATCGGGTTGCCCCGGTTTTTAGCATCCTTTTCACTCCGGCTAGTTCTGACGCTAGGCTTTATAGTCAGATTTTGGCGGAAAAGTCGGAATGGGTGGCTTGGGGGGACTTGATTCAAAGGCAAAAGGCCTCGGATTTGCCCCAGGCCTTTGCCACATCCCTCCCGCCGAACAACGAGTATCTGCTTTTATCCATCCAAAAACGCTGGAACTAGATCATCTGAATAACTTGCGAAGAACCTAAAAATAGAAAAGTGAGTTATGGGCTTGTGGTGTGAATAACACGACAGCATTTCCAGGCCTTTTTATTGAAATAAAATCATTGCCCATAAGAGTTAATGGATGTCTGGGAATCCAGTCCATCGCCCTTTTTGTAGGCCTTTCTTTTATTGGATAGGGCTTGGACTTTGCGTTATTCCGGTTCTCTTGCACGCTCAAATTGAGGGTTCGGCTGGTCAGTCAGGGACCAAACCATTTACCGCAACGGTGGCATTGCGGGAGGGGTATGACAGTAATCCTTTGACCCAGACCTATCAGTCCACGCAGGACGTAAAATCCTCCACGTACACCAGTATCACGCCTTCTCTCGGTTATAATTATACGGGACTCCAGGCAGATTTGGCCCTCCGCTACGATTTTACGGGGATTTATTTTCCCGCGATCAATCAGTCTTACGATATTCAGTACACCCAGGCTTTCATCGGCCGATATACCTATGCATTCGATCCGAGGGTGAGTCTGATTATTTCAGACAACTTTCTTTACAGCGAACAGCCGGTGGCCCAGTTGGTGACTGTGGGTTTGGCTCCCGTGACACAAACTCAAGGGTATATCAACAATCTGGGAACGATCGAATTGGATTACCGGGTGACGGACAGGCTTTCCATGGTGACACGCTGGAACAATAGTATTCTGAATTCGGACGGGGTGGGCACCTATAATAATGATGGAACGATTAATTCGGGGAGTTCGGCTTCCAGCAACTATATGAACAACGGGGCATTCCATCAGTTCCGATTGGATATCACGCCGGAGACGGTCGGTACTTTCTCAGTGGACTATCAGATTTTTGATTATCAGAGCGACCAAAGTTATCGGGACAACCAACAAGTCGCCTTTTCGTTAGGTGCGGATCATACATTTTTGCCGACCTTGACGTTCAGCGGGCGAGCCGGGGTTCAGCTACAGGATAATTATGGGATAACCGACAGTTCGACGGTGATCGGTTCTGGGGGGTTGGGTAGCGGCGAATTGGAGATCGAAGCTTATCCCTTTGCCTCGCTCAGTTCGACTTGGAATTATGATCAAAGAAGTTTTGTTTCAGGCGGCCTCTCCGTTGCCGTTCAGCAGTCGAATCTGGCAACCTCTTCCAATTCGGAGGCCTATACGATCAACTTCAATTGGGACCACGCTTTCACTGAAAAACTTTCGGTTATCCAGAGTTTATTCGTCAATGTGGCTGTTTTCACACCCCAATTGACGGAAGCGGAAACGATTGCGTTGTCGGGGTCCTATCAAGGTAGCGGGCAGCAGACTACAGTGACCTATCAGTGCAAGTTTGCTTATGAATTCTACCCTTATCTTTCCGCTGAACTTGGTTGGAGTTACACTAGTTATGGTTCTTACTTCGACTTAAACAATGGCAATGGAGGAAGTTACACCCGCAACCAAGTTTATCTAGGCATTCGCGGAACCTACTGATTGCCTAAAGACTTATCTGCAAGTAAATTAGAGTCGTGAGTGATCTTCCGACTCCTCCCTCGAGCTATGGGTATGGTGCCGCCACGGCAAGTGCCGGGGAGGGGGCTTTTCACGTCAACGATCTTTGGCGGGTCATTCGAAATCGCTGGCCAACTTCGATCACCATTTTGATTCTTGTGATGGCGACGGGGTTTGTTGTGACCAAATTGCAGCCCAAGATTTATGAATCTTCCTCAGTGCTCCGGGTGGAGAAGGAAAACCGGGATCTTCAGGTGTTTGCCAACAGTCTCGACGGGTTTGATCCGATTTTCTTTCAGACCGAGTTCGAGCTGATTCAGAGTAAAAAAGTCCTTTATCCGGTCATTGAAAAGCTGAAGATCGCCGACCGGTTGTGTCGGTCGATGGAATTGCCCCCCGGTTCGCTAAACGATGACCAGGCCTTTCAGCTTTTTCGGAAAAACTATTTGGAAGTCAGGCCTTTTCGGAATACCAAGCTGATCGAGGTCGTTTGTCAAAGCGAGCAACCGGAGGAAGCAGCCCTGTATGCGAATTCGATCACGGAGTCCTATGAAGGCTACCGGCAAAAAGAGATCACGGGTCGGAGCGACTCAGGGTTGAAGGCTCTGGATGCAGAGGTCGAAAAACAAAAAAAACTCGTTTCGGAGGCTGCTGCGAAAGTTGAGAAGCTCCGACGGGATCTGAAGATCGATGAGTTGCCCGGCAGTTCTGCCCAAGTTCAATCGACCACGCTTTCCGACATGGAGATTCAGCGAAAGGAGTCCCAGTTGAGTGAACTTCGTGCCGATATGATTTCTCGAAAGGTTCGCCTTGAAAAGGTGGCTGATCTGACCATTGAGCAGTTGGAATCAACCTTGCCGGCTCTTCAGTTGGAGGATTCCACGACAGCCTCCACCAAGCAAATGTATCTGCAGGCGCTGCAGAGTGTGGCTGCGATGCAAAAGCAGGGATATGGGAAAAAGCATCCTGAAATGCAGGGAGCCATGAAGGTTGTGACCGAAAGGAGGGACCAGCTGAACAAGCTTGTTCTCGGAATCCGCCGAGCTCTTTCCATCGACCTGAGCGTCGCCCAAGCGAAGGTGGAGAATCTTGAAAAGGAAGTAGCCGAATTGCGGGGGCAGTTGCGGGCTGACCGGACGGACCGACTGGCCCCCTATAATGAGGCGCGTCGAGATTTCGAAACCCAGAGCCAGTTGCTTGATGTGCTGACATCCCGGTACCGTCAGCAGGCGGTTGAATCAAAAATCGAGACCCGTCCAGTTCAGATCATTAATCGAGCGGAGGCCTCGGTTCGCCCGGTGAAACCGAATTTAAAGCTGAACCTTGCGTTGAGCTTTGTCGTGGGGATCGTCCTGGGTCTGAGTCTTGCATTTTTCATTGAGTACTTGGACACGAGCATCAAGACGATGGATGATGTGGAAAAGTATCTTGGGATCAGTGTTCTGGCGGTTATTCCCCGAGGAGCGAAATTCCTCAGTTTGGATGACCCGAATTCAAGATTCTCGGAGGGATATCGGATTCTCTGCGCGAAACTCAATCTGACCGGTCGCCGGGATGTTGCCCGAAGCATTACGGTCTTGAGTGGCGGCCCGGGGGAGGGGAAGTCGACCACGACCTTCAATCTTGGGTGGGTTTGTGCGCAAAGTGGGATGAGGGTTTTGATCATCGATGCGGACATTCGTAGGCCCTCCATGCACCGTGCCGTGGGGTTGGAGAATACTCTTGGGTTGGGCGAGTTTCTTGCAGGACAGGCATCTTTGGACGAACTGGTTCAATCGACTTCCGTTCCAAATATGGAAATCCTTACGGCCGGTAATCTTGGACCGGAAGATCTTGGTGGATTTAGTCGGGCCCGATTTGCGGCCCTCTTGGAAATCTGCCGGAATAATTACGATGTGATCATGGTGGATTCCCCTCCGGTTCTGGGGATCAGCGATGCTTCCGTCATTAGCCAGGAAGTAGATGTCACACTCCTGTTGATTCAGCACCGCAGGTATCCTCGGAATGTCTCGCAAAGAGCGAAGCGGGTCATCGAGGAGGTTGGCGGGAAGTTGTTTGGGGTGATTCTCAATAACGTCAACATCAAGACGGATGACAACTACTACTACTATGCGGGATATTCGACGCAGTATGGTTACAAGAAACGCGAGGCCCGCACTCCCCGCGGGACTGCTCGTCGTGCTCCGGCTCCTGAAACTGTTCAGGAGGATTCCCAATCATCCCCCGCACCAGAAGCTGGAGAGGATGCAGGAACCACCCCCTCGCGACGTGTTACATACGTCTCGCTGCCCAAAGAAGAGGACCGGTTTTAATTGAAGCAAAGTTCTACAGCATGGTTCGTTGGGTTTTTCTTCCTCCTTTCGGCATGTGCTCATGCGCAGAGTATCAATCTTACCCCGAATACGAATTCTGCCTTTGAAAGCATTAAGGTCGTCAATTCAGGACCAGTGCCGACCGCGGATCCCATGTCAGGGGCAATTCAAGTTGCTCCTGTCATTCCACCCAATATGGACACCAGTGATCTTTTGAGGGGTGGAGATACGCTGATCATACGTTTGACGGGAGTGCCCGCTCCGGATCAAGGTATCTTTGAGGTTAAAATCGATGAGGGGGGTAAGATCTCGATGCCACACATTGGGAGCCTCCCTGCAGCAAATTCCACAACGGTTCAGTTAAAGAAACTGATCGAAGAGACCTATGTAAAAGAGGAGATTTTCACGAATCCCAATGTGACAGTGGATCTAAAGGAGCAGAGATTTGTGGATGTGACAGGAGAGGTTCGCATGCCTCAGCGTGTGCCTTATACGAAGGATTTGACCGCGATGGGGGCCGTGGCGGCTTGTGGTGGTTTTACGGACTTCGCAAATCGCAGGAGAGTCAGGCTCACGCAGGCTGGAGTTACAAGGGAGTTTAACGCCAAGGATATTCAGGCCGATCAAGGGCGTGACATTAAGCTTAAGCCCAATGACAAGATTCAGGTCGACCGGAGTATTTTTTGACGACGAAGATCGCTTTATTCGGCGGAAGCTTTGACCCTTTTCATTTGGGCCATTTTCTGGTGGCACGGATGGCCTGGGAGTGTTTTTCCCTAAACCGGGTGGTTTTTCTTCCATGTGCCCAATCCCCCTTGAAATCTTTTCAACCACTCGCACCAGATGCTAAGAGACTGGATTGGTTGAAATCAGGGCTTAAGGGGCAGGGGTGGGCAAAGGTTTCGCCGTGGGAAATTGATCGCCGCGGAATTTCCTACTCCGTTGAGACCGCACGACATTGGAAAATAAAAAACCCGCATGCTGGGTTGTACTGGATCCTGGGTTCAGACCAGTGGGGACAGCTTCCGCGTTGGAAAAACTTTCCTGATCTTGCCCGGTTGGTGCATTTTCTGGTGTTTCCGCGTCCTGAAATTCCTCTAAAAAAGTCCGGAGTGAGGATGAGCGTAATCCCGGCGCGTTTTGATATATCCTCGACCGAAATCCGAATGCGTCTCAAAAAAGGATTGTCGATTAAGGGGTTGGTTCCATGCGAATTAGAGGGGCAGCTCAAGAGAAGCCGGTTTTACCGATGAGTGCTGAGGGAATTCAACTAGCCAAGCTCTGCTCACAAATGGCAGAGAATAAGAAAGCCCACGATCCTGTGATTCTGGATCTTCGCAAGGTTGGCGGTCCGGCAGATTTCTTTTTGATTGTCTCGGGCGATAACGAGCCTCATATCAAGGCCATCGCTGCAGAAATTGAGCGCGGCGTTGAGGAGGACGGTGGCAGGAAGACTTATCGGACCTCCGGAAATTCAGCCAGCCAATGGATTATCTTAGATTACGGTGACGTTCTGGTGCACGTCATGCACACTGCCCGCAGAAGTTTTTACCGCCTTGAGAGTCTTTGGGGCGATGCGGAAAGAGTAAGCATCTAAAGTTACATTTCCTCCAGCGTCGGGATGCCCAAGATACCAAGGCCGTCGCGAAGGATGTCCCCGGTAAGTCCTGCCAAGGTCAGTCGCGAATTTCGAAGGTCGGGTGTGGGGGCTTGCAAGACCGGGCAGGCTTCAAAAAAGCGGTGAAACATGCCTGCTGTTTCAAAGAGGTATCCGCAGAGGTGGTGGGGTCGCCGGTCCTGGGCTGCAAGCGCAACGATGTCGCCATATTGCATCAGGTGTCGGGATAGTTCTTCTTCGGCTGGTTCCTTTAGAACGATGGGATGGTAAGGAGGGGTTTCTATCCCCGCTTTGCGTAGGATCGAGCGGGTCCGAACATAGGCATTTAAGATGTAAGGGGCGGTGTTCCCGTCGAAAGCCAGTAGTTTTTCCCATGTGAAAACATAGTCCAAATTGCGACCTGGCATCTGGTCCGCGTACTTGAGGCTCGCGATTCCAAGAAGTTCCGCCTTGTCTTCCAATGATTGTCCTGTGAGGTCAGGCCTCTTTTCCAGGAGGATCTTTTTTGCCCGATCTTTTGCCTCATCCAGAAGATCGACCAATTTGATTGGGGTTCCGTCCCTGCTTTTGAGGGGTTTCCGATCGGACCCAAGAATGGTTCCGAACCAGACATGTTCGAAAACGCCCTGCTGATTCCACTTATGGGCCGTATCAAACAACCAACGAAAATGGAGCTGCTGGCGGCCATCGGTGACATAAATAATCCGATGGGCATGGAGGTCACGGATTCGGGAGCGCAGGGCGGCAAGGTCTGTTGTTCCGTACAAGAAGGCCCCGTCTGATTTTCGAATCAAAAACGGCTCTTCGGAAATGCTCGGATTTCGCACCACCACGGCCCCCTGACTGATTTCAGCGATCTTAAGGCGAAGAAGATCTTCGACGACGCCGGGGAGCTCCTCATGGTAGGTGCTTTCGCCTTTTTCGAGGTCAAAGGTGACGTTTAAGCGCCGATAAATCTCGCGGAAGTGTTCTGCGGAGCGCTCGCAAAAAACCTCCCAGTCTTTCTTTCTTTCGGGGTCGCCACTCTGAAGCGCGGCTAACTCGGCCCGCGCCAATTCCATTTTCGCGGGGTCCGATTCTGATTCCTGATGGCCCAGCTTATAGAATTCCTCGAGTTGTTGGATGGCGTTTGAATTGGATAGCTCCGGTCGACCTGCGGCCCGATACGCGAGCAGGAGCTTTCCGAACTGAGTCCCCCAGTCACCCAAATGGTTGATTCGAATCACCTGATTTCCACAGCGCCTCAAAAGCCGGGCGAGAGTGTCGCCAAGAAGAGTCGAGCGGATATGGCCGACATGCATGGCCTTCGCGATATTGGGCGAACTGAAATCTACGACGATTGTTTCAGGGCGCTCGTTAGGAACGATCCCGAAGGCTTTGTCTTTTCTTAGGTTTTCAATCCCCCGGGCAACTGCGTTTGGGGTGGCACGGTAATTGACGAAACCTCCTCCTGCGATCTGGGGCTTTTCCCAGCCAGGAGGGGGTGAGCACTCTTCTGCCAAGCGTGTCGCAATTTCCCTCGCATTCCCGCCTGTTTGTTTGGCGGCCAACAAGGGAAAGTGGGTCTGGAAGTGGCCGTGACGTGGGTCGGCGCAAGGACGAATCCACGGACCTATGCCTAGACTAGGGAAATTCTTTTGAGTCCAGGATTGGACGTTTGCTTCAAGTTCGGCGCGCAGGTACATGGGGTGGCGAGACTATGCGGAAAATGCAAAGACCCCTAGGAATGATTCCTGCTCTTAAAAAAGGAAATCGTATGATGCCTGAAGATGGGTTGGAGGAGTCTCACGGAGTTGTGATTTTAGGCGGGACGGGGGAGGTAGCGCAAGAGAAGCCCCGAAACTTCATGGGCAAGGTTGGTGTAAATACGAACCCATTCCAACCCAAGTTGGAGGAGCCCTTGTTTTGCAGGGAAGGGTTTTAACGTGAACCAAAGAAGAAGACCAATCACCATCAAATTCCCAAGAACGATGAAGGAAATGGAAAAAACTCTCCCGTAAATAAGGAAATCCGGTTGTCGTGTGGGGAGGAGGCCTACGGTAAAAGCGTAGTGGTACCCCCAAACGCCCCCCCAAACCCCGAGAAAAAAAAGCACATAAGAGCTGAGTTCTGGCCATAGCCGAATGCTTGCCAGCCAAAGAATTCCAAAAAGAATAGGGTAAAAAGGAAGAACATAGGGGGCGAGACTGATCAGGGGAGAGACTCGGTCAGCCACAACCTTTCCTCCCTGTTCTCCGGCATGAAGGGAGTGGACCCTTCCTCCGCTGAGCCAGACAGCGAGGGCATGGGTCAATTCATGACCCAAAACATAAATCCCCTTGGGACGGGGAAGAAAAAAGAAAGCCAGGCACGAAGCCAAAAAACCGGTTCCAAAGGCCGCAGGCCCCATCCAAGGGAATGAAGCGGAACCCCATATCGACAGCTTCAAGGTCCGCGCAAGAAACAAAATGGTGACATAGATTCCCGGCCAAAGGGCAATCGCAATAAAAAGGCGGATCAAGTTCATGGATTGACGTGGGGCAGGGGATTGGGGCACTCTTTTCCCTTATGGCAAATACTGCTTCTGCTGCAAAACAAGCCCGGGCCTCTCTTCGGCGTCGTGTGGTGAATCGGCGTCTTTTGGATCATGCGCGGAATGCCCAAAAAAAGCTGCTGGCCTTGATTGCTTCCGGCAAAAAGGATGAAGCGGTAAAGCTCTTTCCGGAATTGCAGAAGCGGTTGGATCGTGCGGCCAAGGGAAAGGCGATTCACAGGAATCGCTCGGCTCGCATCAAATCCCGTATCGCCCTGAAGTTGCGGTAACCTCATTCGGGACCGCCCAACAGGCGGGCCACCTGAATCCAAGCCGAGCTTCCAAAAAATGTCCGCCCATACTCGGCGGTCTTTTCAGCGTCTTCCTGATTCGGAAAAAGTCCGAAAACTGTCGATCCACTCCCGCTCATCCGACTCGCCAAGACGTTTTCTTGGCCCCCCATCCATCGGCGGGCGCTTTCGATCCATAGGAATTTACTTTCCACTGCATTTTCCAAATCGTTTCTAGGTCTGATTTTCAGTTCTGACCCATCCTTGGTGGTGAGGGATAAGGCAGGTCCTTCCATGCCCGCAACCGGATTTTTGGCGTACGCGGCATAGGCTGAAGCTGTGGGTGATGCGAAGCCCGGGTGAACAAGAACGGCCCAAGGAAGATGAATCAAATGAATCGGTTCAAGAATCTCGCCACGGCCAGTTCCCCGGGCGGCATAGGGTTGGAGGAAGAAGGGGACATCACTTCCCAACTCGGCACCGATTTTGGCAAGTTCAGAATCTTCAATCGGCACAGCCCACAGTTTTCGAAGGAAGATGAGGGTGGAAGCGGCGTCACTGCTTCCCCCTCCCAACCCCGCTCCTTGCGGAATTCGTTTCTTGAGAAGGATATCGGCCCCTGTGCCTGGGGAAGCACGCAATTGCAGGGCTCGAGCGGCACGTAATACGAGGTTGTCTGGATGGGAAGACAGTTGGGGATCCCCTTCGACCTGCAAAGTGAGTTTTCCATTCGCCGCTGAACGAATTTCGAGAATATCAGCCACATCGACTCGTATGAAGAAGGTGTCAATGGGATGGAATCCGTCCGGGCGTCTTTTCCCTAAACGGAGGTCGAGGTTGATTTTAGCGTGGGCGCGGATTGTCATGGGGCAACGATCCAGATTAGATGGTGGTTGTGAGCCCTGATCAAGTGATCCTTGCCTTGGATGTGGATACTGCGGAAGAGGCTCTCCAATGGGCCAAGAGGTTTCATGGCAAGGTGGGGACGTTCAAGGTGGGGTTGCAACTCTATCTTCGTGCTGGTCCGGAGGTTCTGTCCGGTTTGCACAGACTGGATGCCCCGGTTTTCTTGGACCTTAAATTTCATGACATTCCGAATACTGTTGGAAAGGCTGTTGCAGCGGCATCGGTCTGGAGGCCACGCTTTTTGACTGTGCATACTTCGGGTGGAAGGGAAATGATGGAGGCGGCAGCCTCTTCGGCTCCCGATGGAACCGATGTTTTGGGGGTTACCGTTCTCACCAGTCTGGATGAGGCTTCGGTTACCGAGATCGGGTGGGCGAATGGAATCCCGTTGGCTGTGGATCGCCTTTCTGCCCTTGCCCGCAAGGCCGGATTGGGCGGAGTGGTGTGTAGTCCTCACGAGGCAGCCCAAGAACGTGCCGCATGGGGGCGGTTGGCCGAAATCGTCACTCCTGGGGTTCGCCCCCCGGGATCCAAGCAAAATGACCAAGCGAGGGCAAAAACAGCGTCGGAAGCGATTACTGCAGGAGCTAGCCGGATCGTCATTGGGCGGCCGGTGCTCCAAGCCGCCGATCCCGAGAGAGCTCTCGAGTTCATCTTGGAAGGGAAGGGTTGATTCATGGATGTGACCTTGCAAAGGTCACATGGAAAAGCGTGGGCCCAGATAAAGGCCGCGGGCGACGGGATCGTTGATCAGGAAATCAGCCGTTCCTTCGCTTTCTACTTTTCCCTCGCAGATCAGGTACGCGCGACTCACGATCGAAAGGGTTTCCCGGACATTGTGGTCGGTGATCAGTACGGCAATTCCTTTTCGACGCATGGTGAGAATGATTTGCTGGATGTCGTAAACGGCAAGGGGATCAACTCCGCTAAAAGGCTCGTCGAGCAGGAGAACACTGGGGCGTGTCACAAGACAACGGGCAATGGCGAGCCTTCTCTTTTCTCCGCCCGAAAGTTGGATCGCGTGGCTTTTGGTCAGATTGTCCAGTCCCAGTTCCACAAGAAGCTCATGACAACGTTCTTTTCTTTCGTGATCCGTAATTGGCAAGGTTTCCAGAATTGCCATGAGGTTTTCTTCGACCGTGAGGCGACGAAAGATTGATTCCTCCTGCGGAAGGTAACCGATACCACGGCGGGCTCTGCGGTACATTGGCATCCCCGTCACGTCCTCGCCAGAAAACTGAATCTTACCCGCCGTCGGGCGAACTAAGCCCACCAGCATATAAAAACTTGTCGTTTTGCCGGCTCCATTGGGTCCCAGAAGGCCCACCACCTCACCTGTGCGAATGGACAAGTTTACCCCGTTGACGACATTCCTTTCCCCATAGCGTTTGACGAGGCCCTCGCAGGAAAGGATAGGGTCTCCTGGGGGGAGGGATGTATCCATGGCTAGGGCTTTTGAAGCATCACCCGACTGGCCCCTTCGGTGAGCATCTTGTCTTCCTCCGGGTAGAGAATGATTTTGTCGGCAAAAACAGTTTTGTCCTTGGAGATGATTTTGGGTTGGCGGGTCACCTTCAGAAGGGTGAGTTTTTTGTCCGTCATGTCGTACAGAGCCTTTTCACTCGAGGTTTCTGAAGAACCGTCCTTCCGTTTGATAACGACATCATCGCGTGCCTCAAGGGATTGAACGGCGTCGTTTTCCGCAAAAAACACCGTCATTTCGCGCGATGACATCGTAAAACGAGGTTCCTCGACGGTCACGTTTCCACGGAAAATGCCTTGTTTCCTTCCAAGCTTTTTCCCCAAATTCAAGTCCAGCGAATCACTCGTGATAGTTGTGGGACCGTTGGTTGCGGATCCTTGGGTCGGGGAGGGGACCGGTGCATCCCCCGCATTCACGGAATAACAGAATCCAATCAGAAGGATGAGGATCAAGGGATATTTCATGGTGTTGAACTGGAAAGAACCACGCGAACCCGATTGTACAAGGTTCCATTCGAATCGGCGACGTTCCAATCAATTCCATTGGAAGAAATCATGAGAGTGGTGCGTTTCACCAGGATTCCCGTATCGGTGGTCAGACGGTTTTCTTTTCGCCAGAAGTCGCATCGTGTGGCGGTGATGGTCGTTTCGGCCTTTCCCTCTGAGTTGTAAAGCTCGACATTGAGATCCTCGATTTTGAGCTGATTTGGACTTACAACGGTGGCCCGCTTTCCATGCACCAGAGCGGTTCGTTTTCCGGCTGAATCGGTTTGGGGAAGGGCGAAATTCTGGATGACCGAACCAATTGGAAATTCGGGACCGTTTCCGGCCTGCAAAGGCAGGATGACACCCAGAAAAACGATTGGAAGGATGTGTTTAGGAGATGGCATGGAGGATCCGGTTGATTTTTCGGAAGAGCGGTGCGGCTTGGTTTAAGGGAAGCATGCTGGCTTTGTCAGAGAGCGCTTTTTTGGGATTGGGATGAACCTCAATGAACAGGCCATCCACGCCGACGGCGACAGCCGACCGGGCAAGTGCGGGAATAAACCGGGCATCTCCAAGGGTCACCTTGCCCCCGGAGGGTTTTTGTACGGAGTGGGTGGCATCAAAAATCACCCGGTGGCCCTGATGTTTCATGATGACGAGACTCCTCATGTCGACGACTAGATCTCCATGGCCAAACGTTGTGCCTCTTTCGGTGATCCAGGAGTTTTGACAGCCCCCCCTTCTTAACTTTTCCATGATCGCAGGAACAGCG
>CANEUY010000013.1 GCA_947442065.1 Verrucomicrobia subdivision 6 bacterium
AGCGACCTTCCCTCCAACAGATCCGGATAGGCCTTTCCGGAAAGATCATCAATAAACCGCTTCACCGCCGCCCCGTGCGCCTTGAGGCTCTTCTCCTGATCTGCTGGCTCTGTTGCCGAGCAGTAGGCGTCGTAGTCCACCAAAGGCACTTTGCTGTCGATGACGATCGCCCGGTTTTCCGGAAGAAAGACCACCGCATCCATCCGCTTCCGATCCGCTGATTCCTGCGTCCGATATTCCCGCCCCTTCTCGAGCCCCGAAATCTCCAACGTTTTCTCCAAGACCATCTCTCCCCACCGACCCCGGACTCCCGAATCGTTTTTTAAGGCACTGGTGAGCGCATGGGTTTCCGACCCCAACTTGGTGCTCATGGCCTGGATCTGTTGCAGTTCCCTCCTTAAATCTCCCTGCAAGGTGGTCTCGGCCGTGTGCACCTCGTCCACCCGCTTTCGGAATGCCTCCATCCGGTCGAGAATCGGCCGCAGTTCGATCCCCACTTGCGTCCGGTTGTCCTCGGCCAATCGTTTTGTCCCCTCTGTCACCATCTGCTGGGCAACGGCCCGAAAATCGGACTGCAGACGAACGGCCAACTCTTCCTTCTCCTTTCTGGCTTCCATCAGGCTTCGCTCAGCCGATTGGCGTTCCGCTTCTGCCCTCACCCTTCCCTCCCGTGCTTCCCGGCTCTCCGACTCTGCCTGGATGCGGGCCTGCTCCTGCTCTTCCGACCTTCGTTGAGCCGCCTCGATCTCCCCGGAAAACTTTCCGATCCTGCCGGAGAAATAGGCATAGGCCCCCACCGCTCCGGCCAAAAGACCGACGAAAGCTGCAATAAAAAGACCCATGCTCATCAAGGAAAGCTTTCCCCCTGCCACCCTGCTGTCAATCGTTCGTGCCTGATTTGCTGTATTTGCATCGAAACATCCTGTCATCAGGGGTGGGACAATTACAGGGTGACCCAAGATCCGAATTCCCTACTCTGAACTCATGATTCGACGCGCTTTATGCCTAATCTTTTTCATTTCAATCAACCCGTTTGTTTTCGCTGAAGGTTACCATTCGTCCGTTCAGGTTCGGGAGAATCTATCCACCACCCAAACGTGGGACGGCGCATCGATGCAGTACCCCCCGGGTACAGCAAAGGTCACGGGCGCAATCATCACGCTTCCTCCGGGAACAGAAACCGGCTGGCACCTGCACCCCGTTCCTTGCTTTGCCCTCATTCTCGAAGGAGATCTCGTGGTCGAACTCAAAGATGGCAGGACCAAGAAGTTCAAGGCGGGTGACACGTTCGCAGAGGTGATCGGAACGCCCCACAACGGAAAAAACACAGGAAAAGTCCCGTTAAAGATTGCGGTCTTTTATGCCGGCAACACGGAGCTCAAAAACACCACTCTCTGTCCTTAAATCATCGTCCGCCCACCTCGCGAATCGCCGCCAAACAATAATACTTCACTGCTTCACTCATCGTGGGATTCAGTTTCTCAAGCTCCCCCTCACTGCACCACCGGATGGCATGATGCTCCGCAGGTGCCAAAGTGACTTGCCCCCCTTTGGGTCGGGCCCAATAAATGATGCCAATGTGCTCATGAGTCGGACTGACCCGGTGAATGTCCAAAAACCGAGGACGCACTAGGGCCCGCGTTCCGGGACCCGTCGTTGGTTGACGCTCCCCGATCAGTTCAATCTCCAAGCCACTTTCTTCTTTCGCTTCACGGTACGCCGCCTGCTCCGGATCTTCATCCAGCTCGACATGTCCTCCGATCGGCAGCCACTGCCCCAGTTTTTTGTGGTGAATGACCAGCACTTTTCCGTCCTGCACAATGAAAAGGCTGACGGTGAAATCAATTTTCTCGTGAATGTGGGGCATGGGTGGTCGATTAGGATTTTACCGTGTCGGAGGGGCCATTCTCATTGTCCGGATATTTTTCGAGAATCAGCAACGTCAGCACCCCCATGGCCACGACCATTCCGGCAGGGCCAAAAGTTCCGTACTTGGCATGCAGCCATGCGGCCACCCCCGGCACCGGACCGGCAAACGCCAGCATTCCGATATTGTAGGCCACCGACATTCCGGTGAAACGCCGGGGTGTCGGGAAAAGAGCCGAAGCTGCCGGCAGGATCGCCGAGGTGAAAGCCGTTTGGGGAATGGCAAAGAGAAGAAGTCCGGCCACCACCCAGCCCGCTCCCCCTTTCTCCACCATTTCCAACGCCGGCCAGACGGCCACCATCGTCAAAATTCCCGTCACCCAAAGAAAAGGCCGCCACTTCACCCGGTCAACCAACGGAGCGAACAGCTGGGGAAGAAGCGCGAGACAGGTGTTGGCCACGACGGCCGCCAGAAAAATGACTGATCCCGGAAGATGCAGGTCCGTCTCCATCCGGTTGGGCAGATAGGTGCCGAGAAGATAGTAGGTGTGCCCATAAAATCCGCACCCGATGGCACAGGCCGCCATCGCCACTTTGTCTACCCGCCAGACATCCCGAAGCGGCGTCTTGGCCACCAATCCCTTTTTCTTTGTCTCCTCAAACTGCGGTGTTTCGTGAAGAAAAAACCTGAGCAGAATTGCCCCCAAGGCCAGTCCCGCCCCCAGAAAATAAGGAATTCTCCAGCCTCCCGCCGACATCTTCTCCGCACCTAACAGAGCCGATAGACCGGTCACCGCCGCCGCCGCCAACAACGCCCCAAGACAGGAACTGACATTGGCCAGATTGACTGCCAGGGCGCTTTTTCCTTTTGCAGCCGTCTCAAACAACGCCACCACCGTCCCGCTGAATTCCCCTCCAACCGAAAATCCCATGGCCAGACGGGTCACCGCCAAAAGGGCCGGCGCCCAAAATCCGATCTGGGCGTAGGTCGGCAAAAACCCGGTCGCCAACATCGGCAAGGACATCAGGATCACGCTGCCCAGAAGTGTCCAGCGTCGACCAAAGAGATCCCCAATACATCCGATACAGGCACCGCCCAGCGGCCGAATTGCGAAACCCAGCCAAAACAGTCCGTAGGTGGCCAAAAGGGAGGCCAGTTTGTCGTGCGTAGGAAAGAAAAGAGGTGCGAGGACCGGCGCCAAATAGGCGAACACCATGAAGTCGAACCATTCGACCAACGTACCGACCGAATTGGCCGCCAAAGAAATCCACCGTTTACGTTCCGCGTCCATCTCCTGTGTTCCCACTTTCCGATTACTTCCGCAATCAGCATTTTGAAAGAAACTCGACCCTTCTCCTCATAGGCTCAATGTGGCATTCGCATGCCTGACCTATCCAATTATGCTTGGCTGATCGCCCTCGCTGCAGCCCTTTGCACTGGCCTTTCCAAATCCGGCTTTGGGCCCTTCGGATTGCTCACGATTATTTTCATGGCCGAGGTCGTGCCGCCCCAAGAATCCACCGGAGTCGTTCTTCCCCTTCTGATTTTCGCCGACATCCTGGCCGTTCGCTCCTTCCATGAACACGCCTCCTGGCAGGTCTTGCGCACCCTTCTTCCAGCCACCTGTATCGGTATCATCACAGGTTGGTGGATTATGCCCCGAATCCCGGCCGTGTTTTTCGGCCATACCCTAGGATGGATCATCTTGGGCCTGATCGGAGTCATCCTCATCCAACGGATACGTCCCCAGTTGCTGGCTTGGTTCACCGAACACCCTCTGCTTGGACTGGGTTGCGGATGGGCCGCCGGGGTGACGACCATGATTGCGAACGCAGCCGGACCCATCACCGCCTTTTACTTCCTTTCCCAGCGCTACACCAAGATGGTCATGGTCGGCACGGGAGCGTGGTTCTACTTCGCCATCAATGTCGTCAAACTCCCGTTCAGCTGGCAACTCGGGCTTCTGAATGGGAAATCCCTTCTCCTCGATTTGATCCTCTTCCCCGGTGTTCTTCTGGGTTTTTGGATCGGCCGCTTCTTCGCCCAAAAAATCACCCAAGACCTTTTTGAATGGATCCTGATTCTGATGGCCTTCGGAGCCGCTTTGAGGATGATTTTGAAGTGACCCGAATTCCCCTGCCGTCGCCCCTGCTTTTTTTAGGGACGATCTTCCTCGCTTCCTGCGCTTCCGTCAGCGTCAAGGACGCGCATGAGATTTCCGCCACACCGATCAAAATGCCGGAGAAGATTTTTGTTCAAAAGTTTTCCATGGATGGAGCCAAAGTGGAAATCGACAAACAAGGGAAGGAACTCGAGGAGTATAAGCAAGCCGTCGTCGATCTGCTTCACACTCGATTGGTGGATCGGTTGCCCGAAATTGCACCTGTTGAAGAATACAAGGGCGGCCCCCTGCCAACGGAAGGTTGGTTGATTCAGGGCAAATTCACCTGGGTCAACCACGGGACCAAAACCGCCCGCGTTTTGGTGGGATTTGGATTGGGCGCCACCAAAATGGAAACCGAGGTCGAGGTCACCGAACTGGATGGCGGAAAGGCCCGCAAATTCCTGATGCTAAAAACCACAGGGGGATCCAATGCCGAACCCGGCCTTGCCGGTTCACTCGTTACCCCGGGAGCCGGTGTTTCCGAAGCCGTGGCCGGATCAGCCGCGGGAGCCGCCATCACATTTCCGGAAGACGCCCTCCGAACTGCACGGGAAATCCGCAACTACCTGGTCGATTACATTGAGGACCACGACCTCGCGCCGAATCGACAGTTTACCGAAGCGAACAAGGATGATGACGGAGACTCCACCTCATCCCATCCGGAAACCTCACACTAGCGGAATCGCTATGGAGAGGGCGTCGGCCCGGCATACACCATCATCTCCATCGTCTGCCGGCCAAACTTGCTCAACTTCATTCCCCCTTTTCCGTCGGACTGGACCAAAGTCCTGCAGTAATATTTCCCCTCATTGGACCGACCTGGATTCGCCAACAAAACAGGCATTTCCGCCATTTCCGTGCTTCCTTGAACGGATAAAGGCAAACCCCATGGAGTCATTTCCAGTTCCCACGAGTTTTCCCCTCCTCGAATCCCCTGCTTCCGTACCCAAACCAGCCACTCTGATTGTCCTGACGGAACTGGGGTTCTCACCACAAAGCCGGCAGGCTGCGAAGCCAAACACTCCTGACAACTCATCGGCCTGCCCTCATGAGCGGCCTTCAACAAGGGAACCGGATCCACCCCCATCAAATTCAACCCGTTCCACTCCCCATGCCGGTTCGGCTGCCAAAGCCGGCCGGGCTTGGCCGTCTCGACCCACTCCGCAAACTTTCCGTTGATTTGAAACGTGATTTCGAAATGGAGATGGGCCCGATCCCGGCTCAGTCCCGGCCCGGTCCATCCCATGATCCCCAACGGATCTCCCGCTTCCACTTTCTGACCCACCTTGACGACGATGGAAGCAAGATGCCCATAGATCGTGTAGACGGGCTGACCTCCCCAGTCGTGACGCAGAATCACCTGCTTTCCGTAATCGGAGATTCTTTCATCCGGATTCACCCGAACCACTTCCCCTTCGGCCGAGGCCCGCACCACATCGGTTGGCTCCCCCCGCGCATCCCGATGCAGCGCCCGAATATCAATGCCCTTGTGGAAATGCTCAAAGAGTCGTGCCGGTTCCGGTTCCGAGGTTCGCACAAAACCAAACATCCCCGAGATCAACCGACGACTGATGGTCGGTTGAAAAAACCGGCTGTTTTGATTTCGAAACAGTTCGTCATTCTCCGTGGGTAACTGCCAGGCGATCCGCTCACTGGCCCCAAGAAGATTCAGGGAACCCAGCCCCACCACCCCTAGGCAAAAGATCAGCTTCAATGGGAATTCACAAGCGTAGCCTACCGCGCTTTCAACACCACCGCTCCGCTCCGCAAGGCGATGAAGTTTCCCTGTCTCGTTGCGCCCAGAATGCTCACTTTCACATCTTCTCCCCCCTTCAACTGCCGGACGGATCGCGGCAACTCTTCCAAGGATCGGCACGGCACGGAACCCAGACCCACGACCAACATCCCCTTCTGGATGGCCGCCGCTTCCGCAGGACTTCCTTTTTGGACATTCAAAACCAGAAGACCCTGGCGACCGGCATATCCGGCCCGTACCGACTCCTCCGGCGTAATGTCCTTCAACTCCAATCCAAATTTCTCTTTCAGCACCACGGCGGCGGAGCGTTCCGGAGGGGGTGATTTTTTTCCCTCCACAATGGCAACCGCATCCTCAACAAACCGTTTGACCCTCTCGGCAGGAATGGCAAACCCGATGCTTTCCACCGGGAGATTCTGGGCCACTGACATTTTTGCCGAACTCAACCCCACCAGATCCCCCTCGGAATCCACCAAAGGCCCGCCACTGTTTCCGGGATTGATCGCTGCATCCGTCTGCAAAAGGCCGTCCATCGTCAGGTCCCCAATCGTCAGGGTGCGGTCCTTGGCGCTGAGGATCCCGGCACTGACACTGCTCTCGTATCCCACGGGATTTCCTAATACGAGAACAGTCTGTCCCAGCAGATTGGGCGAAAGTCTGTCCAGACTCAGATAAGGCAGGGGCTCGGGCGATTCCACCTTGATCAGGGCCAGATCCTGCAAGTCGTCGTCCCGCAGAAGTTTTGCCTCGTAGTCCTTTCCGTTGGCCAAGGTCACACGGATCTTGAGCTTGTCCGCCCGGCTGGCGACATGCTGGTTCGTCACAATGTAGCCGTCCGGCCGGATAATCAGACCTGATCCCAGATTTCTAACCGGCGTTTGCAAAATCCGGTTTCCCCGCGCCATACCCCCCCCGAAAAACTGGTTCATGTAGGCGTCGATCGGATCCACCACCTGCTGTTCAACAATTCGTTCGGTGTAAATGTTCACCACCGCCGGCCGGACCTTCTCGACCACCTTGACGATCGGCTCGTCCTGCGGTGCCGTGGCCCAAGCCGGAACCACCAAAAGACCCAAGCAAAAGATCTGTACGATCCTCATGCCCCAAAAGATAATGCATGTCCCCGAGCGGACAAGTCCTTCGATTTTCGCATCTTTTCTCCCTTGCCCGGGTTTTATCCCCATGGCCGTCTCCTACCGCCACTGGATTCATAAATATATCCTCCGGGAAGAGCCGGGTCCGATTCTTTCCGAATCGATTCTGCAAAGGATCTGGTTTGAGTCTCTTGTCCGGAATCCCCTAAGCACTCTCCATGGGGAAAAAATCTCTCTAAACCATCCGGGATTTTGGAATCATCGGGCTGGTCCGGATTTCCTCCGCGCATCTTTTTCCACGGCGGACGGATCCCTTCACGAGGGGGATGTTGAGATCCACCGGCACTCTTCCGATTGGCACGCGCACCGGCACTCGGATAACCCCTTGTACCAAAAGGTATCCCTCCACGTTTTTTGGCAGTTGGATCCGACCTCTCCTCCCTCCCCTTCTTCAATTTGCCAGATTGCCTTGGCCGACCAACTAGCGGCCCCTCTCACCGAACTCATCTCCCTGTTCCAGAGCAGCACGCCGGAAATGACGTCCGGGGAAAAGCCCGGAAGGTGTCGCCAAACCTTACTCTCCCTTCCACCAGACAAACTACGGGAGATTCTTGAGGAGGCCGGTTGGCACAGGCTACGGCAACGCCGCTCTTTGGCCCAAGCGAGAGTTGCGGCTCATGGCTTCGATCAGTCTGCGTGGATTGCCTTGGCTGAGGGCCTTGGTTTTTCCGAAAACCGCGAACCTTTTGCCTCCCTCGCCCGAGCGGTCCCGATCCAGCATCTTCTTGAACTGTCCGACTCGACCAGTCGTGAAGCCATTTTGTATGGAGCCGCGGGATTCCTTCCCGATCCCACCCGAACCCCATGTTCCCCCCGAGCCCAGGGCTTGATTCAAAGGCTCTGGGACAAATGGTGGGAATTTCGCGAACTATGGCGGGACCGAATTCTTCCCTCCTCATGCTGGCGGCTCGGGGGAACCCGGCCAAATAACTCACCCCTTCGACGACTGGCCGCCCTTTCGTTTATGGCCGAACCGGAGGTCTGGAATCCATGGCTCGAAAGTGTGCGAAAAGGAAATGCTGAGGACTTCTTTGCTCAACTCAAGGCAGTGTCTCATCCCTTCTGGAATCAACACTCCGCTTGGAACGGACGGATCTTATCTGCCCCATCCCGCTTGGTGGGATTGGATCGTGCCACTGCCCTCCTTTTTCATATTTTGGCCCCTCTGGCAGAAATTTGTGAGAAAGATCTCATGCAACGAATGGTTGCGTGGCCGATCGGCGGGGATGCCGGCATGCTTCGTTCCGCCTGCCTCCGTTTGCTGGGAGTCCCATTCCCGCCGCCTGACATCCGCTCCCATTTGGCACGGGAGGGTTTGTTGCAGATTTACAGGGATTTCTGCCGGGGGGAAGCGGACGCCTGTCGCGATTGCTCTATGCCGGACTTTTTAAAACACCGGTAGGGTCCGCTATGAAATAACCCCCTAATCCCTGAATCCCTTTCCCTCAATCGCCTCATAACTCCCCCAATCCCTCAAATCATAATGCCACCACTCATCCGGCACGCCGGAAAAGCCGGCGGCAAACATGGCGTTTCTCAGGATTCTTGCCCGTTTTGCAACCTCCTTGGGCACATCCGAAAAGTCCTCATCCGCCTTGGCATTAAACTCATCATGGTCGCTTGGCATTTCCAGAATCTTTCCGCTCTTGTCGGCCAGGGAGAGATCCACGCTTGTCCCCCTCGAATGGCGACTGATCTTGCCCGGTGGCGTTAAAAAGCGCCCGTCCGGCTTGGCTGCCCACAACGCCTTTTGTGCTGAAGCCGGCCTCCACGCATCCCACAAAACCAATCGATACCCTTTTTCCCGCAGATCCCGTGCGACCTTCGTTAGTTTTTGGATCGTCTCCCTCCTCAACCATGCTCTGCCATCCGGATAAATCGCCTTCCCCGTGATGTTCCGTTCCATGGAGTAACGCATCTCCAAAATGATTCCGGGCACTTGATCCGCAGTCACCTCTCTCAACCCTTCGGGAATCTTTTCCGAAAACCCCTGAGAGATCGCCAACCCAAAAAAAAGAGCTATCCACCTCATCGCAAAACGAAAAACTCGGGGAGACGGAAACTTCAGCGCTGCGCCAACGGCACAACCTTCCGTCCCAGAGCCGGTCCGATGTATTCACTGTCCGGACGGAAAAGCCGATTATCCTGCCATTGCTCCAGAACATGAGCCGTCCAACCGGCAGTCCGCGCGACCGCAAAGATCGGGGTGAAAAGATCGGTCGGCAGGCCGAGGCTGTAATAAACCGTGGCCGAATAAAAATCCACATTGGCCTCGAGTTTTTTCTCCGTCCGCATGATATGAGCGATCCGCTCGCTCATCTGGATCCATTTCGGTTCCCCCAGTTCCGCTGTCAGTTTTTCCGCCATGCGCTTGAGATGGGGCGCACGTGGATCGAGAACTTTGTAAACCCGGTGACCGATTCCCATGATCTTTTTCTTCTGGGCCATCTGCTCCTGAACCCAGCGATCCACCTTCTCCAAGGATCCAATCTCCTTGAGCATGTGGATGACCCCTTCATTGGCTCCACCGTGCAAGGGTCCCTTCAGGGTGCCGATAGCCGTGCTGAGGGCCGAATAAATATCGGTCAATGTCGACGCACACACCCGCGCCGCAAAGGTGGAGGCATTCATCCCATGATCCGCATGCAAAACGAATGCCATATCGAGAGTGGCTACGGCTTCGGGACCTGCCTCTTGGCCGTTCAGAAGATATAGAAAATGTGCCGCCTCCCCCAGATCCTTGCGCACCGGGGGCAGGGATTGGCCCCGCCTCGCCCGGTGAAAATAAGCCGCCACGACCCCAATCTTGGCCGTGAGCGAAATTTGGCGTTCCCGGTTGAGCCGAACCTGCTCGGCCCCGATCGCCCCATAATCATACAGCCCCAGCATGGAGATACAGGTCCGGAGGATATCCATCGGGCTGGCATCCTTGGGCGCACCCAGAATGTAATCGACCACTTCCCGGGGCAGTTCCCGTTGTTCGGCCAATGAGGCCTTCAGTTCGGAGAGTTGCTTCTGATTCGGCAGGTTCCCCTCCCACAAGAGGTAAGAGGCTTCCTCAAAACTGACTCGGCCGGCCAATTCATCAATGTCATATCCCCGGTAAATCAGTTTCCCCTCCAACCCGCGGACATCGGACAAAGCCGTTCCCGTGGCAACGACTCCCTCCAATCCTTTCGCCACAATTCGTGGGGCTGCCTTGCTTTCGCTCACCTTATTTCCTCAGGGCAGCAACGACTTCCTGACCAATATCTCCCAGGGTTTGGGCCACGCGAACCCCGGCTTTTTTGAGAGCTTCAATCTTGGCCTGCGCGGTGCCTTTGCCGCCGGAAATGATCGCCCCGGCATGCCCCATCCTTCTTCCCGGAGGAGCGGTCGCTCCCGCAATAAAGGAAACAACCGGCTTCTTCACCCGGGCATGAATGTATTCGGCCGCTTCCTCTTCCTCCGAACCGCCGATTTCTCCAATCATCACAATGGCGTGGGTATCCGGATCCGCATGCAGATATTCCACCGCCTTTTGCAGGGTTAGACCGTGAATTGGATCCCCTCCCACCCCGATGCAGGTGCTTTGTCCGAGCCCTTGGCTGGTGATCTGCCAAACGGCTTCATAGGTCAACGTTCCGCTTCGGGAAACGACTCCGATATTTCCCGGACGATGAATATAGCCGGGCATGATCCCAATCTTGCAGGCTCCCGGCGTGATGATTCCCGGGCAGTTCGGACCGATTAGCACGCAGGAATATTCCTCCAGTGCATGGCGCACGCGCATCATATCCATCACCGGAATCCCCTCCGTAATGGCGACAATCAGCTGAATCCCCGCATCCGCCGCTTCGAGAATGGCGTCTCCGGCGAATTCCGGGGGAACAAAAATCATCGAGGCGTTGGCCTGCGTGGCATCCACCGCTTCGGCGACGGTATCGAAAATGGGAACGGTGTTCTCAAACTTTTCTCCCCCACGCGCCGGAGTCACCCCGGCCACGACCTGGGTTCCATACTCCTTGCAGGCAGAAGCATGGAAGGATCCTGATTTGCCGGTAATCCCCTGAACGAGCAACCGGGTATTGGCATCCACCAGAACGGACATGATTATTTCCCCTTCTTTCCGGAAGCGGCAGTCACCGCTTTTTCGGCGGCTTCCATCAATCCTTCAGCCGGAATCAGCGGAAGTCCGGATTCCTTCAGAAGTTTTCTCCCTTGTTCCACATTCGTTCCCTGCAACCGCACAATAATCGGAACGCGGGGCGGGTTATTCCGGCAGGCCGAGATCATCCCTTGGGCTAGGAGATCGCATTTGAGAATCCCTCCGAAAATATTCACAAGAATCGCTTTCACCGAAGAATCCGCCTGCAAGAGCCGGAACGCGGCCGTGATCATCTGCTCCGACGCTCCACCTCCGACATCCAAAAAGTTCGCCGGTTTGCCCCCCGCGGCCTGAATCAGATCGAGAGTGGCCATGGCCAGGCCCGCCCCGTTGACCATACAGCCGATATTTCCCTCCAACCCGATGTAATTGAGGTGATGTTCGGCAGCCGCAAGATCCCGGGGATCTTCCTGCGAAGGATCCTGCAAATCCTGGATCTCCTTGTGCCGAAAGAGGGCGTTATCGTCGAAATTCAATTTCGCATCCAATGCCACCACATCGCCCCCCTTGGTTACGGCCAGAGGGTTGATTTCGACCTGAGAACAATCTTTTTCAATAAAAAGGCGGTAGGCGGCATGCAATAACCGACACGGAGCCCTGAGCCCGGTCGAAGGGAAACCAAGAAAGATACTGACCTTACGCGCCTGATAGGGCTGCAACCCGAGTCCGGGATGGATAACTTCCCGGAGAATCGCCTCAGGATTTTTTTCGGCGACGGCTTCAATTTCCATCCCGCCCTGCTGGCTGGCGACGATGACGGGACAACCGGAAGACCGATCGAGGACAATGGCCAGATAAAGCTCCCGGGCGATCTCCGTGGATTCTCCGACCAACACGGAGTGAACGGGTTTGCCTTCCGGGCCCGTTTGATGCGTGATCAGGGTATTGCCGATCATATGCTGGGCCACATCCCGGACTTGATGCGGGGTTTTCACCAAATGCACCCCGCTTTTGTACCCGTCCTGAAAATGCCCCTTCCCACGACCCCCGGCATGGACCTGCGCCTTCACGACAAAGCTGTTGCAGGGAAGACTCCGGGCAATGGCTTCCGCCTCTTCCGCTGTTTTGGCGACGGCTCCCCGGGGCACCGCCACTCCGGCGGAAGAAAGAAGATCCCGAGCTTGGTATTCGTGAATGTTCATAAAGAAGAAAACCTAATGGTAGGGAGAGTCGGGGAAAGCGCGTTTTGAGTCAACCCGTCAATCTATTCACTCTTGTTTTGCAGTTTCAGGCTCTGCTGAAACAGCCGGGGCTGGGCGCGCGCTGTCCGGAATAATCTTTCCCGCCGACTTCATGCTTAAAGGAGAAAGTTCTTTGGAGGAGAACCCCGTCAGATCCCGTTCCGTCTTGCTGACTTCTTTCAGTTCCGGCACATCCAAAACGACCGAAGGCTGGATCATGACGACCAGCTCCCGGCGTTCGGTGTCGTCCGTGGTGCTTTTGAAGAGATTCCCCAGCAACGGAATCGTGGAAACAAAGGGGATCCCTGAGCTGGTCTTGGAATCCGTCTGAGAGATCAATCCCCCCATCAGGATCGTGGCTCCATCCGGCACAATGATGGTGGTCGTTAATTTTTGGGTGTCGATTTTAGGCACGGAGACTCCTCCCCCGATCTGGGTTTCACTGTCGATTCCCTTCGCCAGTGTATCGTTCGTCTCGACAATCTGCAGACTGATTTCCCGAGCGCTGTTGATCAGGGGAACGACCTCAATTTTCAACACGACATCCTGATACTGAATATTTGACTGTTGCGAACCGGAAGTGGTCGTCGCGCCTCCACCTCCCCCGAGGGTAGTGACCGTGCTGGTGGGTACGGCAATTTTTTGCCCCTGAAAGATGGTCGCCTTTTTATTGTTGGCTGTAAAAACGGAAGGCCGTGAGGCCACGCGGAAATTGCCCGTGGCAGTGAGCGCGCTGACATAGACATTCAGCGTGTTCCCAATGAATGCAGCAATTTGCATTCCAGGCAATCCATTGCTGGCCGCGACATTGGCTAATTGCGCCATGGTTGCGGCCGACTGCATCAATGGAGTGTTTGTCGTGATCACGCTTCTCCCTCCTCCGACCGAATTAACGCCTGACTGGGATTGCCCGGTAAATCTTTGCAGGACATTGACGGCGAAGGAGTCGGCGTTGTTCACGAGTAACTGACCAATGACCGTGGCGAGGTAAACCTGCATCGGGCGTTTGTCCAATTTCGTCAAAATCGCCTTCACCTTGTCCCGGGATTCCGGTTGCCCGATCACGAGAATCGAGTTCGCCCGATTATCCGCAATGATCCGCGTCTTCCCCACGATGATCGAATCGGCGGCCGCCTGCTCCCCGGGCTCGCTCAAAATATCCGCAGGATTTGCGGTGGCCCCACTGGTTCCCGTGGATCCACCCGTCACCCCACCCACCCCGATTCCGCCACTCACCGTCCGGGTCGCACCTGTCCCGCTCTGTGCTGCGGCATCGTCCCCTTCTTCCTGCAACATATCCTGCAAAATCGGCAGCATATCGGAGGCGGAAACATAGTTCAGAGGCTGTTCGTAGGGATCGCTCAATTCGACGGATACATCAAATTCCGAAATCATCTTTTTAATGTAATCCAAGTTCATCGGTCGGGTGACGACCAAAATACGGTTGGTCCTCGGATCGGCGATCAGTTGGATATCCCCGCCGACGGATCCGCCTTGACCCCCACCGATGGTCACTCCTTGGGCAGCGGGCATCCCCGGAACCGCGGGTTGGCCACCCTGCCCAGTCGCCGCCTTCGCCGCAGTAGTTCCACCGCTTTTCTCCTCCCGCTTTTCGAGAATTTGGGTGATCAGTTCGACCACCCGGTCCGCATTGGCCTGATGCAGTTGGACAAACTCCGATTTGACCTCCGGAGAAGGCTGATCCACCAAATCGCGCACTTGAATCAATCTTCGGATCAGGGTGGAGTTTTCAGTGATCAGGACCTGATTCGCCACCGGAACCGGCACCAAACTTCCGTAGGGATGCAGGGTGATGAACTGCTCAAAAATGGGGACCGCATCCGCCGCCGTCAGGTAGGTCAACGGCATGACATAGGATGCGACCACCTCCCCTTCGGGGAGATCCTTCTCACTCGTGAAGAGAAACACTCCTTCGCTCCGTGGATTTTTTCCTCCCGCCGTGTTGATCACTTTGACGGAGTTCTTATCCACCGCAATGAAGGCATATCCGTTCAAAAGCAGGGTGGATTCCAGCAGACGAATCGCCTCTGCCTTTGTCACTGGTTGATTCAGGGTCAGGCTCAAATTCGCTCCGCCCGCCAACAGACTGGCATCTTTGATGAGGGTCACCCCTTTAAGCTTCTCATACACGATAAGAAAATCGGACACGGGATTGTTTGGAAACTGGATCGTATCCGCAGAAACCATTTCCGATTCAGCGGCAGATGCCTCCTCATTCGAGGAGGCCACCCCGAGTTTTCCGAAAGCGTTCTGATTCTGAGCCGATACTTCAGCACCAAAAAAAAGAAGCAAACCGCAAAAAAGCTGAAATCCGAATTTCATTTTTTCTGCCCGGAAGTAGCAGGAATGGGAATCACCCGACGGCGGATGACCGGAACACCTCCCTGCGCGGGTGTGTTTTGGCGGGTCTGCACCTGATTTTGATTTCCCTGAGTTTGTCCGGACAGGGCGGGAGTCTGCGGGGTGGGAACCGCCGTCATGGGAGTTGGTGCCGCACCCCCCCCTCCACCCGATGACTCATATTTCAAAGTGGCGGTTTCCGTTCCCTTTTTGACCTTCGCCTGCATTTTTGCAGGGTTCCCAGCAGGATCTTTTTTGAATTCCAACAAGACGATCCCTTGGGCCGATGGAGAGGGACTCTTTCCGACCAAAATCCGATCCGGTCTGGTTTTATTCGCAACCATCACGTAATCCTCCCCAGCCAACCGAACATAGCCGGTGATGAACAAATCCTTTGCAAAGTCCGCTGCTTCTTCGCCGGCGGAAGCCAAGGTAAAGGGAGACTTCTTCCCAAGGGAGGCATACCTCTCCGGATTGATCGGCTGCGGCAAACCCGAAAGGGTCTGGGTCGCCACCGGAGGCTCAGGAGTCGTCAAAGGAATGGAAGAAGACACTTCCCCAAATCCTATCCCCTTCCCCAGCAAGACGAGGAGAAGTCCCGGCAGGATTGTGAAGAACTTGTTCACTGCTTTTTCCCCAGAAAAAACTGCCCCACTTCGGCCTCCCCGGTCATTTTGGGAGGTTCAGGGCTGAGTTTCAGATTCAGGGCCGTCAAAGCCACGCCGCTTTCCGGTTGGTAAAGTTGCGTCGCCCACTTTGTAAATTGTTCCAAACTCCCGGTCAGCCGCATCCGGTTGGCATAAATGGTGCAGGAAGCCCCGATCTTGGGGGCCAACAGATTTTGTTCCTCAATTTTCAATCCGGCCGAAGTCGCCGCACTTTGGGCCTTTTTCTGGAGCGCAGGAGCCGGATTTTCCTCTGGGGATGGGCGGAGATTTTTTTTCAGCCATTCGGCTTTCGCTTCCCATTCCCCTTTCTGCTCCAACCAGGAGTTCGCCTCCCCCAGTTCATCCGACACCCGGGCCAGATTTCTCCGTGTTCCTTGATTCAAGCTGAGTGCAACCTTCAACACCAACAGATGAAGACCGGCGGCAACCGCCAGCCCAAGGAAAAGCATCAGCTTCTTTTCATGGCGCGTTAGCGTTCGCATCCTGTCCTCCTTCCTGACCCTCGCCCGAGGCCGCTCCGAGGGGGACTCCCTCGAGCTGAAATTGCGCATTCCCGTTGGGCAGAAGCCGGGGTTGGGGGTGATTCCATTGGTAGGCTGACAACATCGGCTCCTTTTTCACCCAAGCAAAATATTTTTCTGTTTGCTCCAGATCCTTTCCCTCCCCTGTCAAAAACACATGCTTCGCGTTGTACTCGAAAGCCGTCAACCGCACCCCCTCGATCTCTCCGGGGTCTTTTTCGATCAAAGGACGGGAAACCTGCCATAGAAGCTCAAAAGCATTCATCTTCGGATTCACCAGGGCCCCCGCCTCCCGCCAAGCCATTGAAGCCTCACGAATCTTTTCCGCATCTCCTTGGATCGCACGCAACTTCCCTTCGAGAGCCTTCAGCTGAAGGTAAGGGAGAAGAAAGTACGCCAATGCGGAAACCACCACTCCCAGGTAAATCAGGATTCCCGCCCGAAGGTATTTCTTTTTCTTGGCCTGATCGGCAGAGGCCATTCGCCGCTCCGTTAAAATCGGTGGCTGAAGGTCCCATGGGGAGGCGGATAATCGTGGCGACATCCGCGGTTCCATGTGCGGGACGCACGGCAGAAGGGAAAGAAACGACCCTGCCTCCGCCTCATCCCCTCGGAAAACAAGAAGATCCAGCCTCTGCAGAATTCCCTCCCCCTCCAATTGAGCCAAGAGGGTTCTCAATTCCGCCGCCGCCCCTGCATCCAAAACACGGGCCAACAGAGGCTGGGTATGAAACCACTTGTTTCCGACGTAAAAATCCAATACCCAGCGACCAAGTTCCTTTCGCAAAACCACACCGCTGCCACCCCCCGGGGGTGGCAAAACCCTCCCGGCCACTTCATACCTACCCGCCTGTTCAAGGATGCACTCCTCCTCGATGGCACTGCTCAAAACAACGCAGGCCTCCAGTTGCCGGGTCCCCGGCTCATCCTGTCCTGGTCGGGCGATCCGTTCCGTACGGATCGATTCCATCGCCCAAATTGCCGACTCCGGATTCGCACCGAGAAGATTTTTCGATTCTAGGGCAATTTTTGCCAGGTCGCGGGGAGGAATTCCCTCCTCCACCGGAATCCAAAGGGGCACGGAAAAAAAGAGCCTGGAAGGCAGGGCCACTGTCGCCCCCGCAGGGGGCCGCAGCTTCTGTGGCGTCTCCGCCGGTCCCACGCATTGGGCCGCCCCCCCCTCGACGCTCCAAGACTCCCATCCTTCAGGTCCGGGAAAAACAAAGACAGGGCCACTCGGGGCTTTCTCCTTCCCCTTTCTTTGCACAGCCGGTTTTTCCTTTTTCATGGCTGGTCTTCTTCCTCCGTCCATCGTGCCTTGATCTGGGGGGGGTTGCGGGAAATGAGAGCCACTACTGTTCGTTTAGCCTCCCCCACATACCCCGTCGAGGTCACCCGCCAAAGATCCCCACCCCCATTCGTTGTCCTCTCGGCCAAAACTTCGGGATTCACGCCTGGTAGAAGCCCTGTGTTCACCAGATCATCCGGTGTTCCGGCCTGTTGATCCGCCCCGTTCCGGACTTGCATAAAATTGGTTGCCGCCCCGGGTTGAAGATCCAACACCATTTCAATCACATCTTGGTCGGCCGTCAGAAGGGAAAGTTTGCCGGATCCATAAATCGTGAATTTTTTCAAAGGGTTGACGACTCCTTGCGGTCCCAACCTTGCCTCTTTGGCCATCTCCTCCCATCCGAGTACTTTTTTGAGTTCGGCGATTGATTCAAAAGGCCCGTTTCTCGGCCCCATTCTTTTCCGCTTTGTATAATCCTCCTCCTCCGCCCCTTGCGGTTGGGTCAAACTGTCTGAATCCACCCAGTCGATCAGGGCGTCAATCAAACGGGTGGAAGTGGACAAATTCACCCCCCAAGCGGCAAAAAGATTCTGCAAAACCCTTTGCGCCCGGGCCTTGTCTCCCAAAAGAAGGGCATTGATATTGAGATTCCCCTCCTCCCCTTTGAGATCCCCCAGTTCAAAATGGACCGGGATTTTCCATCCGTCCGCAAGTCGCTGATTCAACTGCATGGACGCCTGTTTGATTTCAGCCGGAGCGACTGCGGAATTTAGAGCCATCTGGATTCCGGACTCTGCCACCAAACCAGCCCGGGCACTCTGCAGAGAAACAATTTCTTGGCCCAACTGACCCTGTAGAATGGCGGCCAAACCAAGCATGGCGGCCGAGATGAGGCTCACCGCCCAGAGAACCACGATCAGAGCCACTCCCGAAGAAGCGCGAATAGGCAATTCCCTCATGGTGAATTCGTCCCTGTATTTGTTGCAACATTCGTTGTGACTAAAGCCGTCTTTGTGATGGCATCCACCGGGCTCTGGCCTCCCGCCCCCAACCCGGTGGGAATCCAGAAAATCCCCACATTCGTCAAACTTCGGGCCCCATCCTTGCGCACCAATTCGAGTTTCAGATACGAGGGTTTCACGGGTTGATCCCACTCCCCCATCTCCTGCTGGCTACGAGGGTCCCAGACCGCCCATTTCATGGATTGAATGTCTCCCATCAGCACAAAGGAATTGGTCTGCCCGCCTTTTGCCGTCCGCCCGGGTTGATTCCCCGGATCGAATCTCTCCACCAAACGGAGAATCCGTCCATCGCCGGTCGCCGCCTTGCTCAAACGCAACTCGAGGACCCGCGTTCCCTCATACCGATCCGGCAAAATCGCCAAGGGCGCATTCGTCATGACCAGGTCGTATCCGCCCCCGTTGCGCGGGACCAACCCCATCTGGGATTTGATCGGCAGATCCAGACAAACCTGCCGAAGCAGGGTAAACAGCCCGCTGACCTCACGGTTTCGCAGACTGTATTTCGCCGCATCATCCGCACCTACCACGGAAACCTGCACCAATTGGAAAATGACCCCGAAAATCAGAATCAGAATGGCCATCCCGAGCGTCACTTCGATCAGGGTGAAAGCTTGAGAGGGTTTTTTCATCGTTGGGGCCAAAGGAGAAAGGAAACCGCATCCAACCGCTCCTTGTTTTTGTCCACCGCCTGAATACGAATCTGCATCCAACCCGTCGCGAGGCGGGTGTTATTCGTGCTCACAAGAGCGATTGGTTCGGTTGCTTGGACGGATTGTTCCAGAAACCACGTCCCATATTTCTCCACCGTCTGCCATTGGTTCCCCTGGTCGACGAGATTGTTCGAAGCAGCGAGAATTTTTGCGGCCAAGGACTCCACGGCCTGTCGCCGCTGTGCCGTCCGAACCATTTCGACATTAAGGCCCAAAATATCGTTCAGGGCTTTGGCAAAACCGACCGCCGCCAGGGCAAAAATCGCCACGGCCAACATCACCTCGATCAGGGTGAAACCGGAGGAGCTTTTTCTCATCCTCGGTCGGGTTTCTCGGTGGTCGTTTCCCCCGTCAATGCCCCGAAGGAGAACTGCTCGATGTTTTCCCCATGCCGAAGCCGCACCCGAATCGGCTCCACCAAGCCACTTCCGGTGAAAAGCCACTGATAATCCTCCGGCTTGCCCCACCCCTTCCGTTCCAAAGCGATGTCCTGCGGGGTCACAATGTTCATTTCCACTTCCTCCGAAAACTCCCTGCCCGCGGGGCCATGCAAGCCCAGGATGACCCTCTGTTCATGCCCGTGCTTGAGCGCCTGCTCCCGGGTCTCTCGCGCCGCTTCCTCCATAACTCTCCTGGCTTTTGACAACTCCTTGTCCCCACCCGTGGAGGACAGAAGAACAACCGCTCCCCCCATGAAAATCACCCCGATACCAATCGCGAGGACGATTTCCAAAAGAGTGAACCCTGCCCCCCCTGCTGGCCGCCGCTTCATCCGGCCCACTTTCTTTCGCTCGTTTAGTTCGAGCTGATGTCGTCGCCCTTGCCTGAATCGTCTTTTCGGTCCGGCCCCATCGAATAAACGCGAAAGCCCTTCGCCGAAGAGGAATCGATTTTGTATTTATAGTCCTGTCCCCAAGGATCTTTGGGTAACTGCTCGAATCCTTTTCCTTTTCCCACCAGCGCCTGCAACCCCTGGGACTCGGTCAGCGCCACTCCCCCGCTCTTCATCTCATACATCCGGATCTGGGTCACCATCGCCTGCAGATCCCCGCGAGCCCGCTGTTCCTTCGCAAACTCCAAGTTTCCGGTGAGCATGAAGATCGCCGAGCCCATCAGGACGGTGATGATTCCCACCACCAGCATGATTTCGATCAGGGTGAATCCGGAGGAGAACGAGCGGTAAGGATATCTTTTCATTCTGAACGTAATCCTACGCCTCCCGTGCCGGAAGACAACCCTGTGCGCAATTGGGGCCGGGACGGACTTCCGTTTCCTACGGATGTGTTTCCCATGAAAACGGATGGTGGGGCGGGATTCTGCACCTGCGTCGCAGGCAAAGGTTTCTCAGGAAGGGGAAACACAACCTGCAGACGCAGATTCCGCAGCGTCATGCCGGAACCATCCGCCACCTGAAAGTCCACTTGGTTTTCCCCCATCCGCAAAACCCCCGCCGGCACATACGCCACAAGCTTTCGCCAGCCCCCGTAACGCACCTCGTAACCCTCCCCCTCTTTTCGGTAGCCTGGATCCCCCAGACCGGGGACTTCGACCGATAAACTCTCCAACGTCTTTCCGTTCACAAAAATGCCGGGCTCCTTTCCGGGAGCCAATCCGGCAACCTGAGCTTCCAGTCGCGCATATCCGGGTTGCCCAGCGATCGAAGAAAGAAAACGCACGGGACTCGTGGAGTCAATCCGAACCGGTCCTGCATCCAATACCGCGTCGATAAAACCCTCCTGCCCTTGGTCCACAGGAGGCCGCCGACCATCCCCTCGCAGTTCATCCGCAGAAAGAACCCTCCCGGACGCGGTCAGGTAACAAGCCCCTGGAGAGGCCTTCCCCGTCACCAACACCAAGGGCTCGACCCACGCCAATTCCACCCGCTCCAAAACCTCCTCGCTTCCCGTGGACTCCACAATGATTTGTCCCGGTCCGGACAACATTTCCCGATCCAACAACAGCGTTCGTTGGTGCAATGCTCCCGCCCGCTCATACAAATTTCCGCAAAGCGTGACGGACTGCCCTAGCCCCTGCCAGATCACCCGGGCAAACCCGTCCGATGGCTCCCGAAAAACCAGAGTCACCGCCAGCCTTGCTTCCCCCGCCGGAGGCCGGACTTGCGCCCTCCAAGTATACAGATTGAGCCCCGCTTGGGCCGTAACCGGACCAAACCACAAAGGAAAAACAGGGGCTTTCTCCCTTACATCCCAAGACGCCGGGGGATTGGAATTCCCCAAAGCTCCCTCGGACTTTTCCACTCCTAAAATCCATAGGAGGCAAAAAGCCCAAACCAGCCCGGCCAAGGGATTTCTCCATTTTTTCACGCCACCCAGTTTGGCAGGAAGCCGGTTTTCCTGTTGGGGAACCTACCCCTTGCTCACGCCCCTTCGTCAACAACCCCCGAACCAGCCCGAATAAGTTATTAGAGACTTTTCCGCATTCCGGACATGGCGTCAAAGATGCTGGTAATGATCGAATAAACAACCGCCCCAACGACTAGGGCGATGATGACAATGATGACCGGTTGAATCAGCGCCGTAATCCGCTGAATCTTGCGGTCCATCTCCTTCTCAAAGCGAGCCCCCGCCTTGTCCAACGCCTTGGACAGCTCCCCCGTCTGCTCCCCCACCGCCACCAGATCCAAAAACATGTCGGAAAAACCCCCCACCTGCCGCAAAGCCCGGCTTAGCGAATACCCCTCCGAAATCTGCTCAGATGCCTTTTCGAGGCGGAGACGGTAATAGGAATTCGGAGTGGCTTGTGAGACCAGATTCATCGCCTGCAAAAGCGTGACCCCATTGGTCAGCAAGTTCGCCAAGGTCTGGCTAAATTGGGCGTAAAACGATGCCTCCAAAACGGCCCCCGCCACCGGGATCTTCATCCGAGCCTGATCCCACCAGATCCTTCCCGCCGGCTTCTGGATCCACTGCCAAAACCCCAACCCCGCCAAGGCCAGGCTCGCCGCCACCAACCATCCGTAATGAACCAGGAAATAACTCGTCCCCAGAAGAATCCTGGTCACCAGGGGAATGGTTTCAGGAGATTTGTTAAACAAGGTTTCCAACTGCGGCACCAAGACCACCACGAACAACACCATCAGAAGAATCCCCGCTCCGCTGACAAACATCGGATAGATGAGCGCTTGGATAACCCGGGACTTCAGATCACTTAGTTTTTTCAGATAAAGAACCTGCCGCTGAAGAATCGCCCCCAAGGCCCCGCTGACCTCCCCCGCCGCCACCAGGTTGCAGTACAGATCGGAAAAGCTGGCTGAAGCGGTTCGCAACGCACGGGAAAGACTGGTCCCCTCCCGGACCTGATTTCTCAGGCTTTGGGCCACCGCCTTGAGAACGGAAGCCTCGGACCTCTGCTCCATCATCTTCAGGGCCCCTTCCAACTGGAGGCCCGCATCCAGCAGGTCCCCCAACTCTTCCGTAAACGAAATGATCTGCGCCTCGGTCATCGGCTGTTCCACCCTCAACCCACCAACGCCCTCATGCCCGCCAGGAGTTCCCACCGCCCCTTGCTCCTGCAATCGGAGGGGTCGAAGTTTCATTTTGCCCAGCTGGACCAACGCCTCCTGCCGGGTCTTGGCCTCCAACGTTCCCTGGGTCCGTCCCCCACCCGAGGCCAAGGCCTCATACGTGAACGTGCCCATCTCAGGATCCCGTGCTTTTCGATCCATCCACCACCGTCACCCTCACCACCTCCTCAATCGTCGTGGTCCCCTCGGCCACCTTGTCCCAGCCGTCGTCCCGGAGGTTTTTCATTCCTTGGGATCGGGCCATTTCCTTCAAAGCGGCGTTCGATTCTTTCCGGGTAATCATTTCCTGCAACTGCGGCGTCACCAGACAGATTTCAAAAATAGCCCGCCGCCCCTGATACCCCGTCTGCCGGCAACGGTCGCACCCCACGGCCCGGTAAGCGGTGGCTGCTTTTTCCGGCGGAATCCCAATCTCTTTTAGATATTCCTCGGAATATTTTCCGGGCTCGCAACACCAGGGACAAAGAACCCTCACCAACCGCTGGGCAATGAAGGCTCGGACGGAGGAACCCACGAGAAAAGGCTCGATCCCCATGTCGACCAACCGGGTGATCCCCCCAATCGCATCATTCGTGTGAAGAGTGGAAAAGACCAAATGCCCCGTCAACGCCGCCCGGATGGCGATCTCCGTCGTTTCGACGTCGCGCATCTCTCCCACCATGACGACGTTGGGATCGCCCCGGAGAATGCTCCGAAGCCCCGCCGCAAAGGTCAGATTGATCTCGGGTTTCACCGCGATCTGCACCACTCCGGGAATCTTGTTTTCCACCGGATCCTCGATCGTCACAATTCGCCGGTCTTTCGTGTTCAGTGACGCGAGGAAGGTATACAGCGTGGTGGATTTTCCCGAACCCGTGGGCCCGGTGATCAGGACGATCCCGTTCGGCAAAGCCAACAGACTCCGCACGCTGGCCTCATGCACCGGACTCAGCCCCATTTGGGAAAAATCAAACCGCTGCTGTCCCAACAGCCGTAAGCTGATCGATTCCCCCGTTACCGAGGGAATCGTCGCAATGCGGACGTCGATCGGACGCCCTTCGAATTCGAGGTTGATGCGGCCGTCCTGGGGAAGCCGTCGCTCCGCAATATCCAGATGCGCCATGATCTTGATGCGGGAAATCAGCGAAGCCTGAAACAGCTTGATTCTCGGAGGAACGGGAATATTCCGCAGAACCCCGTCAATCCGGTAACGAACCTGAAGGTCGTCCTCCAGCGGTTCGATATGGATATCCGTCGCCCGTTCCTGCAGCGCTTCCCGGATGATCTGGTTCACAAACTTGATGACGGAAGCCTCGGAATCGTTCTCATCCAAAATCGTTGTCTCCTGCTCAAGATCATTGGCCGAGGCAAACTCCCCCCCGGCTTCCAGAATTTCATCAAACGTCTCGGCACCCACTCCGTACCCCCCCCTCAGCCCGTCGAGCACCGCCCGCCGCGGAGCGACCATCCACCGGGTTTCCCCTCCCCAAAAACCGGCCAACGCCTGCCTCGCCAAGTGATCAAATGGATCAAAACAAAGAACCGGCAGGGGCTCTCCTTCCGCCGGCGTCACAGGGAGAAGCCGATGCCGCAGGGCGATCCGGGCGGGAAACTTTTCACGCAGGGGTGCCGGAATCGGCGGAATCTCCCCCTCCCGAACAGGCAACCCGAGGGATTCACCCAGCTTCTGCGCAAAAACCTTTTCATC
>CANEUY010000014.1 GCA_947442065.1 Verrucomicrobia subdivision 6 bacterium
ATGGAATTCATCGCCTTTGTCGAAAAACAGAAAAACATGGAAAACCTCTGCCTCGGCCAGCGAAAGATCTCTCCCCTGCGACGGGTCAGCGATGAGTTTGTAAAAAACCACTCCCATCCCTATCTCCGAGCCTTCCTACAGCTGGCCAACAGCCCGCGGGCTCAACCCACCCTCGCCCTACCCACTTTCAAAGAGTACGCGAACGACCTGACGACCTATGTGAATCTTGTGCTGCTTGGACGGATGCCGGCGGAACAGGCACGCGGGGAAATGCTGGGACGTCAGCAAAAAGCCCTCGATGCCAAGCTCGCCCGCTGGAACCAGGTGGCTCCCGTCCGGGTAAGCCGATGGGAAGCGGAGGTTCAGCCATGACGTTGGGGGAGCGCCGAAATCTGATTAAGGGTCTGGTCTTCGTCTCCCCCTGGATCCTGGGCTTTCTTGCCTTCAACCTTTACCCGTTGATCGCATCGATCTGGTTCTCTCTGTGCGACTACAGTGTTCTCTCTGAACCTGTTTTTCTGGGAGCCCAAAACTATGTCGATCTGTGGCATGATCCTGTTTTTTGGAAGGCCCTTCGCAACACGATTATCTTTGCAGTGGTCGCGATTCCCTTGAGCACCTTCCTTTCAATCGGGTTGGCCGTACTTCTGAATCAGCCCATCGCCGGACAAGGCATCTATCGGACGATCTTTTTCCTACCCTCTCTGGTTCCCGCGATCTCCCTCGCCATTCTCTGGCAATGGATGCTCAACGGCCCGATGGGACTGGTGAACAACCTTATCCGGCCTTTTCTGAATATCATCAACGCGGTAACTGGCTCCCACCTTCAGGCGCCTGACTGGCTGAATGATCCGAACTTCGCACTTTGGGGCCTCATCCTCACAGGGCTCTGGGGAACGGGTCAGGCCGTGGTCATATATCTGGCAGGTCTTCAGGAGGTTCCTGAGGAGCTTTATGAGGCAGCCGAACTGGACGGGACGAATGCCTGGCAGAGATTTCTTCACATCACCCTCCCGATGCTTTCCCCGGTGATCTTCTTCAATGTGCTGATGAGCATCATCGGCGCACTACAGACCTTCGCTGTGCCCTACATCCTCACGGGTGGAGGCGACGGACCGGGCCGATCCCTTCTCTTTCTGGCCACCTACATTTATCAGAATGCCTTTGATTACTGGAACATGGGCTACGCCTCCGCACTCGCGCTCTGTCTCTTCGTGCTGATCATCGGACTGAGTCTGGTGACCGTCCATTACGGAGAGAAAAAGGTCCACTACTCCGACCGCTGAACCATGAATCCAACCCGCTCATCTGTTCCTTGGTTTTCTCGTGTGGCCCTGATCCTTCTTGGGGTACTTTTCCTTCTGCCGTTTTTCTGGATGGTCTCGACCTCGTTGAAGCCGCTCAACGAAACGATGAAGCTCCCCCCCCAGTGGCTCCCCTCCTCCCCCCAGTGGCACAATTATCCGGACGCAATGCAGGCGATGGGCCCCTTCTGGCTCTACGCAAGGAACAGTCTGCTCCTCGCTTTTCTGAATGTGGTAGGCACGGTTTTCTCCAGCGCCTTCGTGGCGTATGGGTTCTCCCGGTTGGATTGGCGCGGCAGGGATGGCTGTTTCTTTGTTCTTCTGGCGACGATGATGATCCCCTTTCCCGTCGTGATGGTTCCCATTTACGGGCTTTTTCGGGCCTTGGGTTGGATCGGGACGTTCCAACCCCTCTGGGTCCCTGCCTTTTTAGCCGGAGCCTTTAATGTCTTTCTTCTGCGCCAATTCTTTCTTTCGATCCCGAGGGATCTTTCCGAAGCCGCTCGTATCGATGGATGCAGTGAATTCAGGATCTTCTGGCAGATCATTCTCCCCCTGGCCAAACCCGCCCTGCTGACAGTCGCCCTGTTTCAGTTTATGGCCACTTGGAATGACTTTCTCGGACCCCTCATCTTTCTCGCGCGGGAAAATCAGTACACCCTGGCCTTGGGCTTGCAGGCCCTCCAGGGAACAATCAGCGGAACCCCTTGGCATCATCTGATGGCCGCTTCCACGCTCGTTCTCCTCCCCGTGCTTGTTCTCTTTTTCCTGACCCAACGGACCTTTATTCGTGGCATTGCCACGACCGGACTCAAATGATCCAGCTCTTTGCCTGCACAAAATTCACCCCTACTATGGAGAACCCATGGCCAAGGTCCTGATCGAGAATCTCTACAAAATCTATCCCGCGGAAAAAGGTCGCCCCGAAAAGGTGGCCGTCGACAACGCCAACTTTGAAATCCAAGACCGGGAATTCATGGTTCTTGTGGGCCCCTCGGGTTGCGGCAAGACCACCACGCTCCGCATGGTGGCGGGACTGGAAGAGATCAGCCGGGGAGCGATCTATATCGACGGGAAAAAGATCAACGAAATCCCTCCCAAAGACCGCGATATCGCCATGGTTTTTCAAAACTACGCCCTTTATCCCCATATGTCGGTCTATCGGAACATGGCTTTCGGGCTCGAACTGCGAGGAGTTCCCAAGGAGATAATCCGGAAACGCGTTGATTCGGCCGCCCGGACTCTAGGCCTTCTCGAACCCGATAATCTCCTCGAGCGGAAGCCAAAAGCCCTTTCCGGTGGTCAACGCCAGCGGGTGGCTCTGGGGCGGGCGATTGTCCGCGAGCCCAAAGCATTTCTCTTCGATGAACCACTTTCCAATCTGGACGCCAAGATGCGGGTCGAGACCCGTACGGAAATCTCCAGGCTCCACCGCCAGTTGGCCAGCACGATGATTTATGTGACGCACGACCAGACGGAAGCCATGACCATGGCCGATCGGATTGTCGTCATGCGTTATGGGAAGATTCAGCAGATTGCGGCCCCTCTGGATCTCTACCATCAGCCGGCGAATCTTTTCGTCGCCGGATTTATCGGTAGTCCCCCGATGAATTTTTTCACGGGCACACTCACCGCCGCACTCCAAGGAACATTGGAGTTCGTTGAAAAAGTTCCTAAAGGGCAGACCCCTTTCCGTTGCCCACTATCCCCGGATACTTCCCGACGTCTTTCCTCCCGACAAGATCGGGAGGTAATCCTGGGACTCCGACCGGAGCATCTTCACCCCAACTCCCTAACCTCAGGAGCCACCCTGCAGGCATCCGTCGAGGTGGTGGAACCGATGGGTGCGGAAACTTTTGTTTACCTCCGAACCGGGGGCCACACCTGCATTTGCCGGACCACCCAGATCGAATTCATGGATCTGGAGGGCAAAACATTAAACCTGGGGCCCGACCTTTCCCGCGCGGTTTTCTTCGATCCACAGACCGAAGCGGCCATCCCTGCGTGAGAATGTCTGGATTATTTTTTTCGGACGACGGCCGATTTTAAAACTTCACAGAAAATTCCCACTCCGCGGGCTAAATCCTCCGGAGTTGCCCGGGCGCAGTTCAACCGAAAACAGGCTTCTTTGGGGGGATTCGCAAAGAAGATCCCTCCCCCCACGACAGCGACGCCTTTTGCCAGACACTGCTTGGAAACATCCTCCATCAGGCCGGGACGTCCTCCCCTAACCCAAAGCATGTATCCTCCGGAAGGATCATCTGCACGGACCCCCTCGGGCAGTTCTCTGGATAAAATTCCCCCTGCCAGTTCCCGCCTTTTGGCGTACACGGAGCGGAGCATTTCCAAATGTCCCTCCATCCGGCCTGAACGAAGAAAAGAGGCCGTAATAAATTCAGGAGGCACCCCTCCATGAATCGTCTGGCGGCATTGGCGGTCGGCTGCTGCATCCATCCATTTTCCGGGCAGGGCAAAGCCGATTCTCAGACCCGGAGCAACTGTCTTGGAAAAGCTGGTGACATAAAGAACTGTACTGCCGTCATCATAGGCACGCAGGGGTTTGGGCCGGGCTCGGCCCAGCAGATCCCCGTAAATATCGTCCTCCAGAATCGGAATTCCCATCTTTCGACACATTTCGACCATCCGGGGCCTCCACTCCTCTTTCAAAGTGGCTCCGCTGGGATTGGAAAGGGTCGAGGTCACAACAAGCAGCTTGGGTTTAGGCTTGGCCTTGAGTGCTTTCTCCCACTTGCCCGGGTCTGGCTCCTGTCCAACGGCGGTGTTCACCGTCCGAAATTTCACCCCAATGGCACGTAGAAGCTCCAGTTGGCCATAATAGGCGGGCCCTTCACAAACGACCGTGTCTCCCCTCTTCAAGACAGTGTTCATCATCGTGGCCAGAGCCCCCGAACATCCGGTCGTCACCAGAATCTGTTCCGGTTGAACACCGACTCCGCGAACGCCGAGATAGTCCCGGATCGCCTCTCGCAAAAGCGAGGCACCTTCCGGGCGATGGTAACTGAACATTTCCCTCGCGCGGGAAGCCAGCTCACCCTCCAAAGCCGTGCGTAGGGCATCCAAGGGGAGGAAATCAGCCGAGGGAATCCCTGCGGCGAGATTGATCACAAGCGGATCTTCCGTCTGGCGCATCAGATCCAAAAGTCGGATGGGCGGGTTTGCCATAAGGTTTTTCTACCCTGAATGACAACATTTCGCGAGAACGTTGACTCCTGCCCTATTCGACTTACCTTCCGAAACTATGTCCGCCCCGATTTCCGAAAGCCCGCTTGCGTCCTGTCATGCCGCTCTCGGCGCACGCATGATCCCCTTTGCCGGTTGGAACCTGCCCGTGGAATACACTGGTTTACTCGCTGAGCACAAGGCCACGCGCCAGGCGGCAGGACTTTTCGATATTTCGCATATGGGCCAAATCAGGGTTCGCGGATCCGGAGCTCTTGCCGCACTTGAATCCCTTCTAGCCAATGACCCAGCCAAACTACAGGACGGGGAAGGTCACTATTCTTTTCTGACCAACGAGAAAGGCGGGGTGCTGGATGATCTGTACGTCTACCGATTGGGATCCGAGGATTTTCTGCTCGTGGTGAATGCCTCGCGGCATCGGGAAGACCTCCAAACCCTGATTCAAGCCGGTCACCCCAATGTGAAATTCCTTGGAGAACCGGGAGAGAGCGCGGGCCTTGCTCTTCAGGGCCCCAAGTCGGAACGAATCCTATCGCGCTTGCTGCCCGAGGGCACAATCCTCCCCGCCAAGAATCACCTGATACAAACCAAAATTCAGGGGATGACGGCTTGGGTTGCGCGGACCGGCTACACCGGAGAGGACGGATTTGAAATATTCAGCGATACGGAATCCGGCACCAAAATTTGGAATGCAATTTTAGAAGCCGGCAAAACCGACGGTCTGCTGCCTTGCGGATTAGGTTCCCGGGATAGCCTGAGACTTGAATCCGGATTTCCTCTTCACGGGCAGGATCTGTCGCCCGAGATCACCCCCCTAGAGGCCGGGCTCGGGTTTTTTGTCGATCTTTCCCGTCCCCGTCCTTTTCCTGGTCGTGCCCAACTCGAGAAGGCCAAAAAAGAGGGCGTTTCGAGGAGTTCGATTGGTTTGGTCGGACAACCCAATCAACCGCCTCCCCGCCATGGATACCCGGTATTTTCAGGCGGAAAGCAGATTGGTGTGGTCACCAGCGGAGTTCCCTCCCCCACCTTGGGACACGGCATTGCTCTGGCCTTGGTGACAACTCCCGCCCCGGGTTGTGGACAAGATTTGGAATTTGAAGTGCGCGGACGAAGGATTCCCGCCAAGGTCTCGCCTCGGAGATTCTTATCCAAGAAATGAACACACCCAACGATCTGCTTTATGCCAAAAGCCATGAATGGCTGCGCCTCGAAAAGGACGGAGCGACCGTCGGAATCACCGATCATGCCCAGTCCGCGTTGAGCGATGTGGTCTTTGTCGAACTTCCCAAGACGGGCCGCAAGGTGAAGGCGGGGGAAGTCGTGGCCACAGTGGAAAGCGTCAAAGCCGCCTCCGATATCTATGCCCCTGTTGCGGGGGAAATCACCGCGGTGAACGCGGCCCTTCCGAATGATCCGGGAATGATCAACCGCGAGCCGTACGGACAGGGATGGCTTTTCCGCATCCAACCGGAACAGCCCAACCCAACCGGTCTTCTTTCTGCCAGCGACTACACCGCCACGTTGACCCGTTGAATCTTTCTCCCAAACCCCTCACCTCTCACGGTCTGGGTTTCTCCACTTGGCACGCCTACGACCCTGATTGCAAGGCGGAGTTATGGTCGACGCTTTTTACCAACTCCCGGCAGACGGTTCTTTTCGATCCCATCCCTTGGCCAAAAGACGATCCCATGCCCTCTAATCCTATCGTCATTGTCCAAACGAATGCCAACCATGACCGCTACTCTAAGGAAATGGCCGGGTTGGTTCATGGAAAAATCGAATCTGAATTGCCTGGGTTTGAAAATGTCCCCCTTCCCGGAGCGGGCGAAGGCGAGACAGGTTATTTTCATCATGAAACACGGACCTTGGTCCTGGGGGATGCCTTGATCCATCTAGCCCCCCACGGGCTGGCTCTCCTCCCGGACAAGTACTGCACAGACCCCGCCAAGCTCCGTGAAAGTTTGCGCCTGCTGGCCCGATTGCCAGTCGAAAGAATCTTTTTTGCCCACGGCGACCCGATCGTCCATGATGGGGCATCCCGGATTCGGGAACTAGTCTCATGAAACACATCCTTCCCATCCTCTTTTTCCTACCCCTTTCCATTCTGGCGGCTCCGGCTACAAAAACTGCCGACACCAACATGCCCAAGGTGAGCACCCTGATTCCGCAACTTCTCCCCCGAAATCCGAGCGCCAAACCCCCACCCTCGGCCGTCCAGAAACAGATCGAACCATTTTTCTTGGGAGTTCAGGGCGGCAAAATCGACGAAAGTTTTAAAACCCTCGTCGCCAGCAATCCAACCCTTTCCGATCCCGCCGCCGTTCCTGAATTTGTGGGCAACATTCAAAAGGGTATCGAGGTTTTCGGCCCCCTCCAGGGCTATGAACTGTACGACTTAAAGCCTGTCGGATCGCGCGTTCTCTACATCACCTACCTCAGCTTCCATCCCAAGAAGCCCCTGCGGTGGCAGTTTGTGTTCTACTCCCCGGTCGGGGCGGATTGGAAACTGCTCAATCTCCGTTTCGACGACACAGTCGAGCAAAGCCTGATTCCGGATTAGAGCCAAGGGCCGCCGGGATTGGCCTTGGCTTTGGTGGAATGCATGAGGTTTTATGTGGAAGGGAAACTTTTAGGCCCTTCATTTGTATTCTCTTTCCACCTGCCCCCTTCAACTTAATTCTGCCACCAGGTCTGTCCGCTCAGAAGGAGCCCTCTCCCCACTGCCACGAAAACAACGCTACCAGAACCGGGGCTCGGTTTACGACAGGCCGAGCTTTGCGCGACCGCTTCGGTTATCCAGAAAGGCCACCAAAGCCGCCACGGCTGCCCGATCCAAAGGTCCCCCTGCTTCGGCAAGAATCGTCCGAAGGGCCGAATCGAGCTTTTGAGACTGACCTTCTTGCCCTTGGATCAGATCGACCAACCGCTTTGCCGCACCCACGACCTTCGCAGCAGGCAGAATCGCATCCCCCTGAAGTTTCTTGGGGAAACCGCTTCCATCGACCCTTTCCTGAGCCTGCCGTATGACTTCAGCGACAGGCCCCTCAAACTCAAGACCCGACAAAAGGTCTGCACTCCGTACAATCGCCTCCCGAAGGCGGCGTTTCTCATCCTCGTTCCGGTTTCCACCCTTGCTCAACAAATCCTGCGGTAATGAAACCGTTCCAAGATTTAGCAGTTCCCCGGCCAATTCGGCTGTTTCGGCCTCCATGGGGGTCAATCCCATCTCCTCCGCCGTGCCGCGAGCCAGTTTGGCGATCAGCTTGCCGTTGGTCCTCGCCGACTCGGCCTGCCTTCCGTCCACTTCTTTGACGAAGGCATCGATGAGACCGCGAAACATCCGCTCCCTTTTCTCGCGCTCCGTGATGAATTCGGTGATGTCCTGTTCGATCAATAATACTCCGGGAGGATGATCGCGGTCCGCCCGCAAGGGGATGTGGTCTGTCTTGGTGTATTTTTTCTTCCCGCCCTCTTCAAACTCAAATCTTCCCTTTTGGGGATGCCATTTTCCCTCCGTCCGATCGGCCGGCCATCCGGGATATAACTCGTCGATGACCTGCTTGTTGATTTTTTGGTACGCGGCGGCACGGACCGGTCCGATGACAGCTGGCATGGTTTTTCCGGATACTTCTTCCGTGGTGATTCCGGCAGACTCCGCCAGGGTCCGGTTGGCGAAGCTGTACTTTCCGCCCGCATCCACCGCCGCAATGGCCGTCGGTTGATTATCCGTGATTACGCGAAGAAACTTCGAAAATCCTGTAAAACGTTCGGCCGCGATCTTGAGGCGCTGTGCTTCCGCCGAAGCCCTCAATTCAGCACCGTGCTTCCAGGCGGTGGCCATCGAAACCGAGGCCAGTCCGAGAACCAACACGAATCCGATCAGCATCGCCTGCTGGCGCTTTTCGGAAGGTCCCAGCGCCTCTTCCTTGTCAGCAGTGCGCAAAACAACCCAAGGCGTTCCGGCAATTTTACGGCCCAAGACCAGACTGGGGACGTTCCCGTAACTGGGACGGATCTGGAACCCGCCCGGTTTGGAAAGGGCGAAAGCGGATGCCGAATTCGCTGGGTCGTTCGGGGAGTCAGCTGTCATCGGCTTTGTGCCGTTGGGCAGAGGCAGACGCCGCGGAGAAAGATACTGAACCGTGTTGCCCGATGTCCCGGGTTTTTCCTGCACGATAAGATTCTCAGCCGACTTGAGGATCTCTCCCGGTTGACTCATCAGCGGAAACAGCTCCTTGGCAACCTGCTTGAGGCCCACCACGTAGGCGATCGGTTTCGCATTGTCTTTCGCATCCATCGGATAGATCGGGACGATAAATCCGAGGCTGGGTTGTCCTTCCCCATCCAAACGCATGTTCCATAACCCCCGCTGACGTGCCGCATTCTCTTTCAGAACATCGAGGAATCCATCCTCCTTCAGGGCCGGTAGAAACTCACTGGCCACGAGCACCTGTCCGTTCGGGGCCACCACCGCGATCCCGGCGATCCCCTCCCGCACAACATTGGCATTAATTTCGAGAGCGGGCGGAGGTGTTACAAATCCGTTCTGCTCCGCCACGCGTTTCAGATAGTTCCGCAGAAATCCCTCGGCTCCTTCCTTCTTTTCCGGAGGGACCGTCGCATCCAAAAGGTTATCGATGTAGATTTTTTGGGACTCGTTCGAGGCAATCGAACGCAGGATATCGAACTGGGAACCCAGCCACCCCTCGACTGCGGTCGCCCGTGTTTCCACCACCAGCCCCATTTGAATCTGCCAATCCCGCAGGGTCCGTTCTTTCTCCGAACGGACAAAGGAGAGAATCGCTAGGACTCCCCCAAGAGTGAAAATCCCTAAAAACAAAAACGCCGCTAAAGTTTTCAAATTCAGGGGCCGTTTGACCGGGGCTTCCGGAATGGCCGGGGCCTTGATTTTCATTTGCGACGGATCTTGAGGGGCGGGGGTGTTTTTGTCGGCCATAGAGGGAATCTCCTTAGGTTATGACTATCTCTCCAAGGGGGTTGCCAGCTCAAGTGTTTCCTTTCACCTAAATCCGAGTAAACTCTTTTTTATGAGACTGTTTTCACCCCTCTGTTGTGGGGTGCTTTGCCTGATGATGAAACCCCTCGCTTCGGGACTTGCTTGGGATGGGCAATATCAGGTGGTCCAACAAGACCCCATCGGGAAATTCCCCAAATGGACGGGCATTCTTTCCTCTGTTCAATCCGAATTGGCCCAGAAGGCCGATATCAAGGCCCCGATGACGGGAGGATGGGACGAGTTTATTTCCAAAACAAAGTCAGCCGACCGGATGGAAATGATCAAAAAAACCAATGAGATTTTTAACAGCATGCGGTATGTCCCGGATCAAAAGAACTGGGGAGTACCCGATTTATGGAACACACCCGTTCAGTTCACCCAGTCACCCGAATACGTGATCTCCGGAAGAATCAGCGGGGACTGCGAAGACCATGCCATTGCAAAATATTATGCCCTCCAAAAACTCGGTTTCACCCAGGATGAACTCCGGATTCTCGTCGTGAAGGACCTTAACCTGGGCGTGGGCCACTGCATCCTCGGGGTTATCTACGGGGGGCAATGCCTCATCCTCGATAACCAAATCAAAAGCGTCTGGCCTGCAAATCAGATCCAACACTATAAGCCCGTGTACGCGATCAATGAGACCCATTGGTGGCAGTTTATCCCCGCGGGTGGTGCCGCCCCGGCCGCAGGGGGTGGGGGCCAGGCCGATTAAGCCGACCTCGGCCTAGGCTTTTCACGCACCCCGGGGGAGGGCATTCTCCTCGGCGTCATGTCTGAACTCGCTCCAGCCTACGACCCGGCCCAAGTCGAAGATCGGCTTTATCGCCAATGGATCGACCGGGGCGACTACCGCGCCAATCCGGATTCCAAGAAGCCCGGCTACGCGATTGTCATTCCTCCTCCCAACGTCACAGGAATTCTGACCCTCGGGCATGTTCTAAATAACACGATTCAGGACATTCTTGCCCGCCGCGCCCGTCTTCTCGGTCGGGAGGTTCTGTGGTTGCCCGGAACAGACCATGCCGGGATTGCCACCCAAACAGTGGTCGAGCGGACCCTGAAAAAAGAAGGAAAAATCCGCCATCGGGATGACCTCGGAAGGGAGGAATTCCTCAAACAGGTTTGGCAATGGAAGGAGAAGCATGGGGGCATCATCATCCAGCAACTCCGGAAACTAGGAGCCTCGTGCGACTGGTCCCGCGAACGCTTCACGATGGATTCGGCCTACTCGACCTGCGTCCAGCAGGTCTTCGTCGATCTCTATCAGAAAAAAATGATTTATCGCGGGCGACGAATGGTCAACTGGTGCCCCGTTTCCCGCACCGCCCTTTCAGACGAAGAAGTCATCATGAAGGAGCAAAAGGGTCTCCTCTATCACTTCCGGGTACCCGTCGCCGGAGAAACAGAAAAGTTCCTGACGATCGCAACGACCCGCCCCGAGACGATTCCGGGAGATACCGCGATAGCAGTCAACCCCAAGGACCCCCGTTACGCCTCCCTGATCGGACAACATGCCGTACGCCCCTTACCCCCCGAGCTTCCTGAAGATCAACGCCGAATCCCGATCGTGGGCGATGAGCATGTGGACATGACGTTCGGCACGGGAGTCCTTAAGGTCACCCCTGCGCACGACCCGGCCGATTTCTTGATTGGCCAAAAACACAAACTGCCGTCCATCGAGGTGATCGACGAATCGGGTTTCATGAATTCTCATGCCGGATCCGTTTTGGCAGGTCTAGATCGGGCCAAAGCCAGGGTCGCAGCCGCTGATCAACTTCGGGAACTGGGTCTTCTGGAAAAAGAAGAGCCCTACGTGAATCAGGTCGGTTTCAGCGAACGGGCAGATGTGCCGGTCGAGCCACGCCTTTCCGAACAATGGTTTCTCAAATACCCCAGCGCGGAAAAATCGAGGTCCATTGTGTCCTCCAAGAAGCTCCGTTTCTTTCCTGAACGCTGGAGCAAGGTTTACGACCATTGGATGGAAAACCTGCAGGATTGGTGCATCAGCCGGCAGCTTTGGTGGGGGCATCGGATTCCTGTTTGGTACCGGGGAGACGAAGTGCGCTGCCAAGTGGATTCGCCCGGATCGGATTGGCGCCAAGATCCCGACGTATTGGACACCTGGTTCAGTTCCTGGCTCTGGCCCTTTGCGACGATGGGTTGGCCCGAAAAGACAGCGGAACTGAAAAAGTTTTATCCCACGACCGATCTGGTGACCGGTCCGGACATTATTTTCTTCTGGGTCGCCCGCATGATCATGGCCGGATTCGAATACATGGGGGAACTCCCCTTTCAAAACGTATACTTCACGGGCCTCATCCGGGACGCCAAAGGCCGGAAACTCTCCAAATCCCTCGGAAATTCCCCGGATCCGCTGGATCTCATCGCCAAGTATGGGGCCGATGGACTTCGTTTCGGCCTGCTCCGCATCGCCCCCCAGGGCGCAGATATCCGCTACGACGAGAAGCAGATGGAAGAAGGCCGTAATTTCGCCAACAAGCTCTGGAACGCATGCCGTTTCCGGCAACAACAAGGCCCCTCTGATCCCGCCGCGAATCCATCCCGGCACGCGCGAACGCCTTTTTCCGATTCCCTGCTCGCGCAACTGGACAAACTCGAGAGGGATCTGGAACCGCTGTATGCCGGATACGAATTCAGCCAGATCGCGCAAGCCCTTTACGGTTTTGTCTGGGACGAGTTCTGCGCTCGTTTCATTGAGACGGCCAAAGCGGACTTCATGAACCCGGATTCCCCGACCCGGGCAGGAACCCTGGCGACCGCCGACTACGTGCTTTCCCGCGTCCTCCGCCTCCTCCACCCCTTCATGCCTTTCATCACCGAGGAGCTTTGGCTGACCCTCGGCCTTGGAAAGACAACAATCCAATACTCCGATTGGCCCAAAATCGGCGAAGTCTCGTGGGATCCCGCCCAAGCGCAAATGGCGGAAACCTGCTATGAGACAGCCGATGCGGGGCGAAAACTCCGCGGAGAATTCGGCCTTTCGGGATCGGCAAAAATGAAATTCCAGCTTGTTCCAAAAGCAAAAACACCCCCCACTCCTGAGGATCTGCGAACCCTGGCAAAGCTTCTGCAGGTCGGAGGCGTTGAACTGGTTTCAATCGCCCCCAAGGCACCCATGACTCCGGCCCCTTGGGGGGAACTTTATCTTCCCTTGGAAGGACTTCTGGACCCGGTAAAGGAAAAAGCCCGCCTTGAAAAAGAGATTCTAGCGGCGGAAACTTCCCGCGCCCGCGAAAATGCGAAGCTGGCCGACCCAAAAATGCTCGAAAAAGCACCTCCCGAAAAGGTCGCGGAGTGGCGCAAGATCGAGCAGGAGGCCTCCGAGAAGATTTTGCGTCTTCGGGAACAGATCAAACTTTTCACAACTTAATCAAAACGAGGTTCTTTTCCGCTAGGCACACGAGGATTAACCCTGTTCCCTTGTCCTCTTATGGAACCCGGCCACACCATCCCCATCCTCGGTAAAGGATATGTCCGCTATATCGACCATCTCGGGTCTGATCTCCGCATCGTCGAATCGGCCCGCATTTCCTACAAAAGCCCGAGCAAAGGCGTGGATCAGGACAAGAAGCTTCTCACCTATCTCTATAAACACCGTCACACCAGCCCGTTCGAGCAATGCTCGATCACCTACAATATCAAGATGCCCATTTTCATCATGCGGCAGTTTGTCCGTCATCGGACTTTCCGCCTGAATGAATGGAGCGCCCGGTACTCCGAATTGGCCGACGAGTTCTACATTCCCACGCAATGGCGTGCCGCGGATGCCAAGAACAAGCAAGGCAGCCAAGCATCCGGTAACCTCGATCACGCTAAAATCACCAAGGAAGTAGAGGCCTTCCATGAAAAGGCCTATGCCACCTACCAAAACCTCCTGCAGCAAGGGGTGGCTCGCGAACTTGCTCGGGCCGTCCTGCCCGTCAGCATTTTCACGGAGGTCTATGTGAATTGCGACCTCCACAATCTCCTTCATTTTCTGCATTTGCGGGAAGACGACCACGCCCAGTTGGAAATCCGTGAAATGGCGGCCGCCATGCGGACCGTGGCAGAACAACTTTATCCCTGGACCTTTGAGGCTTATCACAAGTTTCGTTTGGGGGTGACGGACCGACCAACCCCTGCATAATTACCTCTATGGCCAAAAAATCTAATCCCTCGAAGTCCGCCCCTGAAAAGAAATCCTGCCCGTGCCCACTCCCGCTTCTTGCAGCAGGTGCCGTTGGATTTTTGGCCGCCGTCCTCATTCTGAAGGGGTTACCCATGATGGGCTCATGTCCGATGTACTCAGAAATCTGCCCCGTGACCTCCACCCTGAAGAAAGTCGAAGTTGCCCTCCAAAAGAATGATCTGCCTGCCGCACAGGAATCAGCCAAGAAACTCAGTGAACAGTTGGAACGTACCATGCCCGACCTTTCCGAACTTTCGGATGAAATCGTCAAAAGCCGCAATCTCAATCAGGCCCGTGAAAAACTCCAGGCCCTGCAAAAGAAGATGATGTCGGACGCGTACAATCCGAATCGCAAGTGATTCGCCCCTTCTTTTTCGGAATTCTACTTTTGGGCTGGCTGTTTGGATCCCAGGCGGCCGAGGTCATCAAAATAGGTGCCCCTCTTCCCCCCGTCTCCGTTCCAGATCAGGACGGGAAGACGGTGGATTTGGCGAAATTGGGTTCTGAAGGCTTCCTTTTGGTTTTTTTCTATCCGAAGGCAAACACCCCGGGTTGCACCTCCCAAGCCTGCAGCCTCCGGGATGCCATCTCTGAACTCACCCGGAGAGGCGTCAAAGTCGTGGGAGTAAGCGCCGATAAACCCGAATCTCAAAAGGAGTTTGTCACACGGCAAAAGCTGCCCTACCCCCTGTTGGCCGATTCGGATGGAAAGTTGATCAAAGCGTTTGGAGTCGAAGGAGTTTTCGGTTTTGCCCAGAGATCCGCCTTTCTCTTTCGCGACGGCAAATTGATTTGGCGCGACCCCAAGGGCTCCACCAGCGACCAAGGGGAAGTCGTCCTACGCTATCTGGATTCTCTACCTTCCCGGTGAAATCGTTTCGTCGGGAACTCTCCTTCCACACCCCTACCCGGAGAGCCTTTCTCAACATCACCTCCCAAATCGATTCAGCACTGAAAGAATCAGGAATCCAAGAAGGGCTCTGTCTGGTCAATGCCATGCATATCACCGCCTCGGTCTTCATTAACGATGACGAATCGGGTCTCCATTTGGATTTCGAAAAATGGCTGGAACAGTTGGCGCCGGAAAAGCCTCATTCCCAATACCGTCACAATGGGGCGGAGGACAATGCCGATGCGCACCTCAAGCGATCCATCATGGGCCGGGAAGTCGTGGTGGCGGTGACCCAGGGGCGGTTGGATTTCGGTCCATGGGAGCGGATATTTTACGGCGAGTTTGATGGTAACCGGACCAAGCGGGTTCTTCTTAAGATCATTGGCGAATAACCCATCGATTCCTTCTTTTCCTCCCTTTCCGGAAATCCTATAAAAAAACGTGGCTTCTATTTTCGGCAACCGCCTTCAGATCTTCTCCGGAAACGCCAACCGCGAGCTCGCCCAGCGGATTGCGGATTTCGTCAAAGTCCCACTGGGCAAGGCGACGGTGACCTCGTTTCCGGACGGCGAAACCTTTGTCAAATTTGATGAAAATATCCGCGGGAACGACCTTTTTATCGTTCAACCCACCTGCCCTCCCACCAACCAGAACTTAATGGAGCTTCTGATCATGGTCGACGCCGCCCGCCGGGCAAGCGCCTTCCGGATCACGGCCGTCCTTCCCTTTTTTGGCTATGCCCGGCAGGACCGCAAAGACCAACCCCGCGTCCCGATTACAGCAAAGCTCATCGCCAATCTTCTGGTGGCTGCCGGAGTCAACCGTGTTTTGGCCATGGATCTACATGCCCAACAGATTCAGGGCTTTTTCGATATTCCCGTGGATCACCTGTTCTGCGCACCGATCTTTTATCGTTATATCGCAGAAAAAAATATTCCAGACCTTGTGGTGGTCACACCCGATATCGGCGGAATGAAAATGGCTGCAGCCTACGCTCAGATGCTCGGTTCAGGCCTGGCAATTGTGAGCAAAAAACGGTTAAATGCCTCGGAAACCGAATCCACCCATCTGATCGGTGATGTGAAGGACAAAAATGTCCTCTTGGTGGATGATATTACGGAAACAGCCGGAACAATCACCTCTGCTGTGGAAATTCTACGCCGTCACGGAGTCAAGGACATCTATGTCGGCATCCCCCACGCCGTCCTGGGATCTACCGGACGCGATCGGCTGAAAAAACTCGGTCTCAAGGAGTTCATTACCACGAACACAACTCCACAGGAATCATCCACGTTCCCCACCAAGGTTCTGTGTGTCGCACCTTTGTTGGGTCAGGCAATTCTTCGGATCCACGAGGGCGAGTCGGTCTCCTCCCTGTTTGAAATTCGGGCGGGCGTAAAAACCTGACCGGACGTTTTACTGACCGAGGACGTAAGCGAAAAGCAGCGGGGCCACGATGGTGGCATCCGACTCAATCACAAAACGGGGGGTTTGCGCACCTAACTTGCCCCAAGTGATCTTCTCGTTCGGAACAGCACCCGAATAGGATCCATAACTGGTGGTCGAGTCACTGATTTGACAAAAATACGACCAAAGAGGAACCCCTGTGAGGCGGAGATCCTGATGCAACATAGGAACGACGCAAATGGGGAAATCACCAGCAATTCCTCCCCCGATCTGGAAGAATCCGAGCGGGGTCTTCTGGGTCTTCTGGTACCAGTCGGCGAACTGAATCATATACTCGATCCCGCTTCGAATCAGGGTCGGCGACTTGACGGTTTTCTGAATACAGGCAGCCGCAAACATGTTCCCAAGGGTCGAATCCTCCCAACCCGGAACGACCATTGGCAGATTCTTCTCCGCTGCAGCCATCATCCAGGAATCTTTCGGATCGATCTGGTAATATTTCTTTAAAAGCCCCTTCTGCAGGACTTCATAAAAATACTCATGGGGAAATCTTCTTACGCCATCCTTTTCGTCCCGCTTCCAAAGATCGACCACCGTGCCCTCAATCCGCCTCATGGCCTCATGCTCAGGGATGCATGTATCGGTCACCCGGTTCAAGTGTTCCTTAAGCAGCTTTTCCTCATCTTTGGAGGTCAGGTGGCGATATTCAGGAATCCGACGGTAATGATCATGAGCAACAAGGTTATAGACATCCTCTTCGAGATTCGCCCCGGTACAGCTGATTGCATGAACCTTCCCCTGACGGATCATTTCCGCGAGGGAAAGTCCCAGTTCCGCCGTGCTCATGGCTCCAGCCAAAGTGACAAGCATCCGACCCCCGCCCGCAATATGTTCACGATAGGCAACCGCAGCATCCTTCACGACCGCGGCATTAAAATGCCGGTAATGCCGATCAATAAATTTCGAAACCGCTCCTTCTGACATGCATCCTTATTTACACCCTCTCGCAGGTGAATTGACAAGGTTAATCCGATTTTTTTACGTTTTTTTTCCCCTCACATGCGGATCACAAAAATGATCCATCGCCAAAAAAAGAGACTTCGCATGCCGGGCCAATAAAATACTGAGAAAAGGTGCCGGGAGAACGCAGACCAAAAAAAGGAATCGGGGACTCAAGTCGGTACACACTCGCAACACCAAATACGACCCAATCCCACCCAAAGCGACCACCCCGTAATTCACCCCCCAGATTGCCATCAGGAAGTAGCCGGGTTCCCGGTCGTAGGCGTAGCCACAACGCGAACACCCATCCAAGGGTGTGAACCAGTCATGCAGGGAGCGAACTTGATGAACCTGCGAAAAGATGGGTTTAGTCCCGCAGGTGGGGCAACGCCACCAGAGGGCGCGGACGAAGTAGATCCAGGCCTTCGCCAAACTCCTAGGTTCTTCAGCCTGATTCATTCGCGGTGGTAAGGATGACCCGCCCGCCAACTTTCCACACGGTAAATCTGTTCCGCCAAAACCACCAGGGCCAGTTCATGGGACAGGGTCTGCGGACCCAGCGATCGAATCACATCACAACTTTTTCGGAGTTCCTCCGAGTGTCCATCCGCCCCGCCGATCATCCAGCAGATTTTGGAGCGGTTGGAGCGCTCCCATTGATTCCATTCGTTCCGCCATTCTGCCGTGCTTCTGGAATCCCCCAAGGGGTCCAAACAAACCTTCCAAAAACCTTTGGCACGATCCTCCATTTCCTTTTCCGCCCGCGGACCCTGTTTGGAATGGAATACCTCCATTTCCTGAAATCCGCGAATCCGTTTCACATACTCCGTCAGTGCATCTTGGGCCCAGCCTCCTGGTCGTCCCACCGTACAGATCAGATGTTTCACTCCAGAATACTTTCCAACTCATCCACTCTTTGCGAAAAAAGCCGAAGAGCCGCCTCCACTGGTTCCGAGCTCTCCATATCCACCCCGGCAATTCTCAGGGTTTCGAGTGGAGGACGGCTCCCCCCCGAGCGGAGAAATGCATGAACCTTCTCCACAGCCCCAGCCTCCCCGGCCAGCACCCGCCCCGACAAGGCGATCGAAGCCGAAAGTCCAATCGCGTACTTGTACACATAGAAAGCACTGTAGAAGTGGGGAATCCTCAGGCACTCCAACTCAAGCGGAGCTTCAATCTCCAGAACCTCACCTAAATAGCTTTCCAAAAGTTCGCGATAGGCGATCCGAAAGAAATCCAGAGTCAGAGCGAGACCCTTTTCCTCAGCCTCATGAATTTTCTGCTCAAACTCGGCAAACATGACCTGCCGATATAAAGTCCCCCGAATATCGTCAATCTGCCGGTTGAGAATGTAGGCTCGAAGTTGCGTGTTGGTACGGGCCGTCCCTTCAAGAAGATGATGCGTCAGGAGCTCCTCATTGAGGGTTGAGGCCACTTCAGCGAGAAAGATGGGATAGTGAGCATCCTGAAACCGCTGAGCCCGATGACTCATCCACGTATGCATCGAATGACCCGCCTCATGGGCGAGGGTGTAAACATCCGACAAAACATCCTCCCGATAATTCATCAAGATGTAAGGGGGATTGCGATAGCTCCCACTCGAAAATGCCCCACTCCGCTTTCCTTTATTTTCATACCGATCCACCCATCTGGAACGACCCATTCCTTCCGATAAGACCCCCCCATATTCTTCCCCCAGGGGTCGGCAGGCACCCACCACGAGATGGATTGCTTCCTCAAATGTCGTCTTTTTTTGAATATTGGGAACGAGGGGAACCTGCAAATCCGCCGCCCGAAGCGAATCCAATCGGAGAATCTTTTTCCGAAGTCTGTGATATTTTTGCAAAGGGGCAAGATTCTCCCTCACGACCCGGATCAACCTGTCATAAACATGACCCGGCACACGGTCGGGAAAAAGCGCGAAGTCCCGCGCACTTGCGTGCCTGCGAGCCTTGGCCCGAAAGACATCCCCTTTGACGGAAGCTGCAAGAGTGGAGGAAAGGGTAAATGCATGCTGTTCAAACTCGCGGTAGTACTGCTGCCACGCATTTCGCCGAACCTCGACGGACTGTCGCTGTAAAAGCGAGGCGAATGTCCCATGGCTCAATTCCACATCACCCCCATTCTCATCCTTCACTTTCCCAAAAAGAAAATCCACATTCGTGAGTTGGGAAAAGATCTCGTCTGGCCCACCCAAAACCGGTGACGCCAAAGCCATCAACCTTTCCTCTCCATCCTGCAGAATATGGGGTCGGGCCCTCCGTATCCTTTCCAGCTTTCCAGCCCATTCCTGAAGACATGGATCAGTTACTATTTTTGCCCATGCCTCATCATCGATTCTCATCAACTCCGGAAGGAACCATGAAGTTTCTTCGGAAAGCTCCGTCAGCAGATGATCCAACCGAAGGGAGCGATCCCGGGCGGCTCCGTCGCCCTCATCTTCCGCGACCCGGAGACTGGCATATTGACCTAAACGCTCGGCCAATAAATCGATCTCCCGATCCTGCGCTAGCGCCATGGACAACTCCTTCGAGTCATGCAATTTTCCCCTCCACGGCAACATCCGACCTTTCATTCCCCGAAGTTCTGTAAGACTTTGCTCCCACGCAGAAGGACCAGGGAAAAGTGCGGTCAAATCCCAGGTATCCTCCTCCCTCACCTCATGGCGGGCAGGAAGCAGTTGCGGGGTGGGTTTCGAAACCATGGCCAAACATTGTCTGGAGAAAGCTCCGCGCGCCATCCTCTCCTCCGCTTGCCGTATGTGATTTTTTCCTTCAGCTTATCCTCATGGCAGAAATTTCTTACTTCGCCCAGCGTGGCGCATCCCGTGTCACTCCACGGATCATGAACAACCTTCTTCACCGACTCCCTCTTCTTAAGGCGGAATTCACCCAGATTCATGCCCCCAAGTTCCCCCATCTCGTGGATCAGCTTGAGTTCCTTGCCGACGTGGTGGAGGACTTTGCGGAAGGAGCCTATCAGGACATGCCTTACACCGCGGCGGCCGCTTCTGCCTTTGCCATCATTTACACCCACCGACTTCTCGACATCATCCCAGACTTCGTCGCCCAGATCAGCTTTGAGGACGACTCCGTCGTCGTCCGGACCGTCCTCTCGATCTACGAAAAAGACTTTGAAAAATACGCCCACGCCCAGCACCTGAACTGGAAAAAGATCACTCTTAAACCCTGATCGGATCCCTCGGAGCATGAGCCCCGCCCGCTGGACTGATGTACTCGAAGACCATTTGGGTCGATGGGCGGTTCCCTATCTGACCCGTGGCTTGGTCGCCATGAATGCCGGAGCATGGCTTCTCAACCTCGCCTCCCCGGGATTCACATCAATTCTGAAGCTGGATCCCAACCTCATCCGCCAAGGGGAATTCTGGCGACTTCTCACCTTTCTGTTTGTCCCCCCAAACTCAGCCCATCCTATCTTTCTTCTCCTTTTTCTTTGGTTTCTTTGGTCCATCGGCGATGCCCTGGAAGAGGTTTGGGGCTCGTTTCATCTAAACCTTTTCTTTCTGGTCGGGATTCTGGCCGTTGTCCTGACGGCCTTCTTCTGGGATTCGACCCCGGTGAACCCGTTTTATCTTTATAACTCCCTATTCCTTGCCTTCGCCACCACCCTGCCGGATCAAAAGGTCTTCTTTTTCCCCATCCCCATCCCGATTTCCGTCCGGTGGGTAGCCGGAATCAGTTCCGGCCTCCTTTTTCTGCCCGCCTTTTTCGAGATCTCTCTTTTGCCGGGGATTTTGGCGGGCCTTGCTGGGTACCTCGCCTTTTATCTTCCCCCCTTTCTCGCTGGATGGATCGAACGCTTCCGTTCCCGCTGAGACATGCAACGGCTTTTTCTCTACATCTCTCTTATCCCCCTCACTTCTTTCTGCTCCCCCTCCCCGATTCCGTCGGAGACAAAGGCAGTCCTTCTCGCCATCCCTGAGGAATGGGGATCCAGCGATGCAGAACTCCAACTTTACCGGCGAAGGAAAAACGAGGCATCCTGGACGCCAGTCGAATCCACCAAGTCTGTTCATCTTGGACGGCACGGTTTGGCCTGGGGCCGAGGTCTTCACCCACCACAGGAAGGAATTCAAAAAAGGGAAGGAGACAGGAAATCTCCGTCGGGAGCTTTTCTGCTTGGATCGATTCTTTATGGCTATGCCGACAGGCTTTCCTTTCCCGGTTGGCGATATCACTGTGTGACCGAGAGAGATCTCTGGATCGAGGACCCCGCATCCCTAAACTACAACCGTCATCTCATCCTATCCCCCAAGGAACCTTTTCCGACTAATCATCTCTTTGACCAAATGCGACAGGAAGATCCTGCCCATGCTCTCAAGCTTTTTATCCGCCACAATGCCCCGCCCGATGCCAAACCGGGCTGTGGCAGCGCAGTTTTTTTTCATCTCACCCGTGGATCCAATTCCACCACCACAGGGTGCACATCCATGAACGAGGAGGATTTCACCTCCCTGTTGAATGCCTTCTCTCCTGCCGATCAACCGGTTTATGTCCTTCTTCCTCGTTCGGAATATGATCGTCTCCGTAAAGACTGGAAGCTTCCTTAGGAACGAACATGCAACCCTATCTTTTCGACGCCCTTGTCCTGATCGGATACTTCACGGCCATTCTCTGGATCGGTTTGGCCGCATCCAAAAACCAGACTTCCCTGCGGGACTATGCCTTGGGAGACAGAAAGATGCCCTGGTGGGCCGTTCTTGCTTCGATTCTTGCTGCCGAGATCAGTGCCGCCACTTTTTTAGGAGCCCCGGGAGAGGGCTACGCCCTACGGAATTTTACCTACGCCCAGCTTGCTCTTGGCACCATCCTGGCAAGAATTCTGGTCAGCTGGATCTTCATCCAGCCCTACTACCAATACAAGGTGGTCTCGATCTATGAGTTTCTCGAGATTCGTTTTGGGCCGCAATCGCGCCAAGCCGCCAGTGCTGTTTTTCTGATCACCCGCGCCCTCGCAAGTGGCACACGCCTCTATATTGCGGCCATTGTTCTTGTCCTTGGGTATGAAATGATGACCGGGCTGCATCCCTCGGATTCCCAGGAGCTGGGGATCTCATTGGTGGCCTTGGTAATTCTTGTGGCACTGACTGCGGTTTATACCGCCATCGGGGGTATCAAGGCCGTGGTCTGGACAGATGTCATCCAGTCGGTCGTGATGTTTTCAGGACTTGGATTTGTCATCTGGCATCTGATCGGAACGATTCCAGGAGGTTGGCCCGGCTTTCACGCAAAATTACAACAACCCGGCGATCTTTCCTTCTGGAGCGTCGGTCCCGTTGAAACGGGCAGTTTTTTCGCCCAACTCAAAGGAATTCTGGAAAGTGAATATACCATCTGGACGGCTTTTTTTGCCGCGACCTTTGTCACAATGGCCACACATGGCACGGACCAAGACATGGTTCAACGTATGCTGACGGCCAAGAATCCCGCCCGAAGCCGCCTAGCACTCGTCGCGTCCGGACTGGCCGATATCCCGATTGTCATGGCCTTTCTAGCAATTGGCATCCTTCTCTGGGTTCATTACCAATACGCTCCGAATCCCAACCTTCCCAAAAGGAATGCCTATATCTTCGCCTACTATATTCTTCATGAACTCCCTGTCGGATTCCGAGGACTTCTGGTCGCCGGCATTTTCGCCACGGCCATGGGCTCCTTGAGCACGGCACTCAACGCACTTGCGACATCTTGGGTCCGGGATTGGTATGAACCTTGGATAGCCCCGCGTCTTCAAACACCAAACTCCCTTCGGGCCGCCCGCTGGGCCACAGTGGCCTTCTCGGCCATCCTCGTCCTCATCGGCGGCGCCACATCCTGGGTCGTGATTACGAATCCCTCTTCCCGGATTCTCCCCATTGTTCTCGGGATCTTCGGGTACACCTACGGATCCCTTCTGGGGATTTTTCTTCTGGGAGCTTTGACACGAACCCGTGGTTCGGATCGTGGGAACCTGGTGGCCATGGCAACCGGGTTTATTGCCGTAGCAATCCTAGCAGGGCTTCCCTCCGATCTTCTTCGCCTTGTCGGACTGCCGGCACTTCCCCGTCCCGAATGGCTTCCCCTCATCGCCTTTCCCTGGAGGATCACTTTTGGAACTTTAACGACGCTGGGCGTCGGTGTGCTTTTCCATTCTAAATCAAAATCTCCCCATGCCATTCCTGATGTATGATTATTCCGACGTGACAACATTAAGCCAGAAATCAGCCAGACTTAAGGAGATACTCCGCCCTTGGTCTTCTGCCCTGATCGCATATTCCGGAGGGGTCGATTCCGCTTTTCTACTATGGACGGCCCATAAGGTTCTCGGAAACCGGGTGACGG
>CANEUY010000015.1 GCA_947442065.1 Verrucomicrobia subdivision 6 bacterium
AGGCGAGGTCTGGAGAATCAGCCCACAGCTTTACTATCGATATGGTCCGCTCGCCCTGATCAGCGAATTCACCGCAGAAAAGCAGGGGGTCAATACGGCTGGAATCGTTAATACGTCAGGTGGAGGTTTCAGTAACTACCAGACGACCGCTTGGAATATTGAACTTGATTGGGTCATCACGGGAGAACCAGCTTCCTTGGGGGGGGTCGTTCCCCAACACCCTTTGGATTTTTCCACTGGAGAGATCGGCGCGTGGGAAATCAGCCTTCGATACGATGGTCTTGCAGCTGGTGCCAATATGTTCCGACCCGTAGATCAAGGCGGTTTAGGAATCTCTCAAACCACGAATGCAACAGGCGTCAATGGAGCCTCAATGGCTCTTAACTGGTATCCCAACCGCATTATCCGATTGGGTGTTACGGTAGAGTACAACGCCTTTACAGGGGGAGGCGCACCAAACACAGTTGTCGAAAACAATGAGCTCGGGTTCATCACCCGCCTTCAACTCCTCTACTGATTCAGCTTGGCTATTTCCCTGCTATACCCCTTTTTTTCATCCCGCTCGTCGACCTCACCCCCAAAACGGTGGTCTCGATAAAGGGTGATGGAAACATCCTTGTTTTTCCGGACACACTCCTTGATCGCATCCGGATCCTTTTCGCACCAAAGAAGGGTCTTCCAGCTTGTGAGATGCTTGGGCTTGTGAAAATCACTCCCCGCAATGAAGGGAAGTTTTTTCAGGCCCACGGGATTAAACAAGTCATCCCTGTTTCCAATTTCCCACGCATCAATCAATGGACGGAACTCATCCTGACGTTCCCACAAATAGAGGGTGTCTTTACCCCAAGCCGAACTCATGTGATGCGGATGGGCCGCAATCGTCAACCCTCCCTGCCCACGGATTTTGTGACAGATTTCCTTCAGGGATAGCGAAGGATCAATCGGTTCAACCAAGTCTACCCCCAGAAGATGGGCCGAACCCTTGGCCGTGAGGCCATCATGATTAAACTCCAACCCGGGAAACAAAATCATCCGATATTTCGTCCAAGCACGGTTTCGTTCCTCCTGCAGAACACGGAAATAATCCGGCAGATCCTCGCTCGTCAGCACCAGACCCGTCATATTTGCCAATCTTCCCAACAGTCGCCGGTGATCGACCAAATGGTCTGTCACAGCCAGAGCGTCGAATCCACGCCGCCCGTAGAAGTCCACCAACTCAGAAACCGTCAATCGTCCGTCCGAAAAGATCGTGTGGGCGTGCAGATCGACCATCAGCAACCCTTTCCGTCCGGCATTCCCTCGGGAAAGCAGGCGTAATTCCGGAACCCTTTCTACGTGATTTGCGGATTTGGCCATTTGGAGAATCCGACTGGCCAACCGTTCTGTGGCTCCGATTGACCGCAACGCCTCTTTGCGGGCCCTTCGATTCCATTCCCGAAGACCCACGCCCCCGCCTTCCATGGCATCTTCAATCCTCGATGCGATTTCGCCCGGGGAGTCCCCTAGGGCTCCACACCCGATTCGGGTGACCAATCGGCACATCCCCTTTCGCCGATCCGCCCCCTTTCCCCCCTCGACCAAAACAACGGGACGGCCCGTCGCAAGAACCTCCCGCACACTGATGGTGCCCGGCTTTGTCACCACCAAATCGTGACCCCGAATCATTCCCGCAAGATTTTTGACCCATCCGTGGATTTCCAATCGCTCCCTCACTTCAGAAAATCTTTTTTGCAAATCCCGCTTAAGGCCCTCCTCCCTCCCGACGACCGCCGTGACCTCCACCCCTTCGATGGCCAATATTTTCTCCAAAGTACGCTGGGCCTTTCGGCGCCGTGAATTGATCAAGTAGAGAATCCGTTTTTGGATTACCCCTCCTGTTTTTGCCTTATCTTTTTCACCCGGATCGAATCCAATTCTTACCGGCCATCCCCCGGCCACCACATCCCGTGTTTTAGTGTTTTTTTCGCGAAGCTCTTCCGCCGATCCCTCATCAGCGACCCATAATAAATCTGCGGTTACCGCATCCCATCCCGGAAGATCTTCCGCTTCCAAAACAACTCCGACCCTTTGAAAACCAGCCTCCACCCGCCCTTGCACACGTTCCTCCAGAGCCAGCCCTAGCGCTGGATGAAAGAAAACAACCACCTCCGGACGTACCTCTTCAAGTGTCAGCGCCACAAAGCGACGTAATTGGGCCCACCCCGGCCTGCCTTCATGACCTCCACCCGCCCTCTGTATCCACTTCCGCATCTTTTCCCCTTTCATACCCCCTTTCACCATTTTTTCTGTAATCCAACCCAGCCAACCCTCCACCCCCCCCTGTCCGACTTCTCGGACCTCTACCCGAACATCCGTGCCCGCTTCTTCCTCCAGCACATCCCTCAAAGCCCGAGCCACATAGTGGTGCTCTTCTTGGCCACCCGTCAGGATGAGAATATCCTTCACGGCCTTATGTGAATAAATCCAAGGGTAAGCAGGGCAAGTTCCCTAAGGTTACAATTGTAAGACAAATTCACCCCCCTCCCTCGACCTATTCAAAGCTTTTTCTTTATTTGGCTTCCTTCGGTTTATACTGCTTTTCAAGACGCCCTTTCGCTTCAGCCTCCAATTTCTTTTTCATGGGGGATAACTGCTCTCGAATGGCTTTTTCCGTGGCCACCCTTTCCGACCAATAGTCCCGAACAAATGCATCTTCATTTTCAGGAGTCACCGACAAATGAAAATCTTTTGCCACTTTTAGGGCCTCTTTTCTCGATTGAATCCGAAATTCACCCACCCTCTCCACCAACCTTGTTTTCTGGTCTTCGGAAAAATCCTGATACATCGGCCACTCCTGCAACTTTGCGTTTAACTGATCTTGTGGAAGCAAGGCCAAGGTCATGATTTGAATGAAACGGCCTTGATCCTGGGGGCCGGCCCAAAACTCCCCTTTTTCCCTGGAAAACATCCCTTTCTTCGGCACAAATGGTCCATCAGGAATTCTCGGAGGCCTCTCTTTTTCTGATTTTTCACGGGGGTTCTGCTCCTTATCCGGCACACCCTGCGCGACCAAAGGAGACATCCATAGTCCCCACACCACTAATCCAAAAAAAACTCTGTCCTTCATAAGCCGGCCCACCAACGACTTTCCTTCTCATCCTCCACCAAGGCATTCAAAGCCGCAAAAACCTCCGCATCGCTTACCCTGACGTTCTGGTGACTTTCCCAACGCAACAGCCCAACCGCCAAAACCGCCACCCCAACCCCAAAAACGGCCCACCTGGGCAACCCAAACCACCCCCAAACCTTCTCCCTTTCGCTTCGCATCCGAGCCAGGGTTTTTGTGGCAAACCACGCCGGAGCCTTGACTCTTGGCATCCTGCCCAAAAGGTCTTCCAATTCGGGGCTGAATTCCCCGTCCTGATTCATTTCCTGCCTTTTCATATGGGATTAAACTGCCCTTTCCTTAATTAGATGCGCGAAAATATCCGGATAGTTTTATTTTCAAGGTTTCCCGAGCCCTGAAAATCAACGACTTAACAGCCAGCACACTCATCCCCATCACTTCTGCGATCTCCTCATATTCCATTTCCTCCTGTTGCCGCAAATGCACCACCATTCTCTGATTCTTCGGCAACTGGGCGCAAGCCCGTTCAACCTCTCGGACCAGTTCTTTTCCGGATAACTCTTCCTGCGGGTTCCGCTTTGTCACCCCGGCCTTGGAGGTCAAAAAAGTTTCTCCCGTTTCCGGATCGATGGATTCCCCGGATTCCTCCCTCCTGCGTGCGCGGCTTTCGCTAAACGAAAAAACCAAATTCCTCGTGATGGTCATCATCCATGTCGTGACCTTTGCCTTCGGTTGCCACTTCGGGGCCGCCCGCCAAACCCGCAAGAAGATCTGCTGAGCCAAATCCTCCGCATCCGGCCCCGCCCCCCCGATCATCCGTGCGACCGTTCCGTAAATCCGATCCTGATGCCGTTCGATCAGTTCCCGAAAAGCATCCTCATCCTCCGCTCCGATCCTCACCATAAGCGCTACGTCGATTGAGTTCTCGGCATCCTCAGACATCATGCCCTCCCCTATCCTCCCGCCACCACCTTCACAAACTCCAGACGGTCGCCATGTTCCACCATCTGCCCCCCCCATTCCTGACGCAACAGTGCCTCCCCATTTCTCTCCACCAGGACCGCGGAGGGAATCAGCCGTAAATCCTGCACCATCTCCGCAACCGTTTTCCCTGTGGCCACCTGATGGGCTTTGCCGTTCGCAAATACCGTAATCCTCGTGCTCATCAGATCACCCGACCAAGGCCCGATCCCAGTCTTTCCAGACAGGATCCAGCCCCCTCTTGCGCAACGCCAAACTCAAATCCACCGCGCTTCGTTCATCGGAAATTTCAAACTGTTCGGTAGCCTGCGCCCCCTCCCGCTCTCCCGCCTCCAAGGCCACTTCCCTGCCTCGAACGGTACGGTGCAACCGCCCCTTCCCTACTCCCGTATACCCCCCCGGATCCGTTTCCGAACCCGCACTCATCATCGTGACACCCAACTCCATCAAACCATCCCTCAACCTCATCGGTTCCCTCGTCGACAAAACAATCCCGACCTGCGGAAAAGCCAAACGAAAGGCACAGATCGAACGAACAAAATCCCGGTCCGACATGGCCACTCTCGGCTGAAATCCCCCCGCTGCGGGACGTAGCCGGGGCAAAGCCAAGGTGATCTGGGACCGCCAACCGACTTTCATCAAATGGGAAACATGAGCCGCCAAAGCAACCAGTTCCCGACGCCAATCCGCCAACCCAACCAGTACCCCCAATCCAATCCTCCGAAATCCAGCCTGATACCCCCGTTCAGGTCCTTCCAGACGCTCGTCAAAATTCCGTTTGGGTCCCGAGATGTGCATTTCCGCATAGGCGGCTCGATCATAGCTTTCCTGATAAAGCACCAGCCCTTCCGCCCCCGCCGCCACAATTTCCCGATACTCATTCGTCTCCAAGGGAGCGACCTCAATGGCCACCGAGGGGAAAAGCCCGACACAACGACGGACCGTTTCAGCGAGATACGGAACCGGCACCTCCTTCGGATGTTCTCCACTGACGAGCAACACATTCCGAAATCCAACCCCCGCCAAATGTTTCCCCTCCATTTCCACCTCATCGGGAGTCAGTGTCACCCGCCGGATGGGATTGTCTTTTGAAAATCCGCAATATTTACATGTATTGACGCATTCGTTCGATAGATAGAGCGGGGCAAAAAGGCGCATCGTCCGCCCAAAGTTTTTCCTCGTCTCAAGCCGGGCCCGTTCCGCCAGTTCTTCCAAGCGAGTCGAGCCGAACATCCAATCCTCAAATTTTTCGACCGCCGCCGACCTCGCAAACGGCAATCCTTCCAACGGGTCTCCCGGAGTTCCGCTCATGGATGCAATCGAAAATTATTCGTCCAAAAATCCCGTTAATGGACTTGTTGCCAATGCTTCTTTCCGGGTCGGCCCCAACCCCGCCTCAAACCCCCGTCGTCCAGCCTCCACCCCCAATCGAAAGGCCGCCGCCATCGCCTGGGGATCCTCCGCCACTGCAATGGCCGTATTGATCAGCACGGCATCCGCCCCCATCTCCAGCGCCTCGGCCGCATGGGAGGGAGCCCCCAGCCCAGCATCCACAATCACAGGAATACGGGACTGCTCGATAATAATTTCAATCTGCGCCCGCGTTTCGATCCCACGGTTGGATCCAATCGGTGCCCCCAGCGGCATCACCGTTGCCGCCCCCGCCTCTTCCAACCTCTTGGCCAGAACAGGATCGGCATTGATATAAGGTAAAATGGTAAAACCTTCCTTCACCAGAATCTCCGTTGCTTTGAGTGTCTCGATCGGGTCGGGCAGGAGATAACGCGGGTCCGGGTGAATCTCCAGTTTGATCCATTTTGGCAAGCCCGCCGCTACCGCCAGACGGGCCAACCGAACCGCCTCCTCCGCGTTCATCGCCCCGCTGGTGTTAGCCAAAACCAGATAACGATCCTGATCAATCTCCTCCAGCATATCGGCTTGTGGATCCTTGTGACCGGTCAAATCCACCCTCCGCAGGGCCACCGTCACGATCTCCGTCCCGCTCGCCTCGAGAGCCGAGCGCATGGCCGATACCGATGGAAACTTCCCCGTTCCGACCAGCAACCGGGACTGAAACTCCCGATCTCCGATCTTCCAACTTTCCGTGGTCTGAAGCTTTGTGCCCATCGGATCACCTTACGCTACCCCATTCAGCCATTCCAGCCTTCCTCCATTTGGAATTAAACCTCCCGTGGATAAGAAAGGTGCGCAAAAATTATCCTGCCTTCCCGCTTGCCTTCTTTGATCAAACTTCGTCATATCGTCGTCTGGTGAACGCCCAAAGCTATTGGAAATCCCGCCTGCCCGTCGTGGAAAAAGCCCTGGATCGGCTGATTTCCGCAAAAGCCAATCCTCCCCTGATCCACAAGGCCATGCGGTACAGCCTGCTTGCCGGAGGAAAACGGCTCCGTCCCATCCTCTGCCTGGCCGCAGCCCGGGCCGCTGGTGGCTCCGAATCCCTCGCCCTCCCGTCCGCCTGCGCCGTCGAATGCATTCACACCTATTCCCTCATTCATGACGATCTCCCCTGTATGGATGATGATAATTTCCGGCGCGGACGCCCGACCAATCACCGCGTCTTTGGGGAAGCCGTCGCCGTTCTGGCGGGGGACGGGCTTCTGACCGAGGCCTTTGCCTCCGTCGCTCGGACGAAACCAAACCGGCGATTCTCCCCCACCGACCTCGTTACCGAACTCGCTCATGCCTCTGGCAGCCTCGGGCTGATTGCCGGTCAGGTCCTCGATCTGGATTCGGAAAAAAAACGGATCCCCCTCAAAAAACTGGTCGAAATCCATCGCGCAAAAACCGGGGCCTTGATCACGAGCTCCCTCCGCCTTGGCGCCATGTCGGCCGGAGCAAATCCAAAACTTCTCCGCCAACTCACCCGATTCGGCCAGGCCCTCGGCCTCGCATTCCAAGTCATCGACGACATTCTCGACATCACCTCCACCAAGGAAAAACTCGGAAAAAGCATCGGCAAGGATCAATCCTCCGGCAAAGCCACCTATCCCCGTCTCCTCGGTCTCGAAGGCGCCCGCCGTGAAGCCGACCGCCTCACCGCCGCCGCCCGTTCGGCTCTACGTCCCCTGGGTTCCTCCGCTGCTCCCCTTCTCGCGATCGCCGACACCCTCCTTCGCCGCGATCACTGACGCCCGGCGGATTCGGATCGCCTCCTCCACCTCCCCGGCCGCTCTCGCCGCAGCCCCGGGTCCTCCCAACTTCTTCGCCACTTCACGGATCCTGCCGGCCATTACCTCCGCACCCTTCGGGTTCCGCAAAATCTGCAGCGCCGCCTTGGCCAACCGTCCGGGTTCCGCCGCACCCTGAAGAAATTCCGGCACAACTTTTTCCCCCGCCAACACATTGACCATCGAAAGATACGGCAGTTTCACCAGCATTCTGCCGATCCAATAGGTCAGCCACGACGCTTTGTAGATCACCAACATCGGAAGTCCCGCCATGGCACATTCCAAAGTCGCCGTTCCGGAGGCCACGATGGCGAGAGAGCACCGGGTCAACTGGGTTAGGGACTGGCCGGAAAGAATGTCGAGGCTCACACCGCTCATCGGATGCTTCCCCCACTCTTCTTCCAACTTCTGCCTCATCTCATGATCCGTCGCCAATGAAATGAACCTCACATTCTTCTGTTCCTGAACGATCCTTTGCGCCGTCTGCAAAAGAATGGGCCAATGCTTGGCAATCTCCTTTGAACGGCTTCCCGGGAGCAATGCCACACAGGGAATCTCGTCCCGATGCAGATCCCTCGACTGTACGATCCAGCGGTCCGCAAGAGGATGCCCCACCCACCGGGTCTTCAATTGAGGGGCATGCCGGGCAAACCAGTCGATTTCAAAAGGGAAAATAACCAACAACCGCTCGAGGATCCTCTCCATGGTTTTTGCGCGTCCCGCCTTCCAAGCCCAAACTTGGGGACTGACATAGTAAACGATCGCCGGACCATTCCGCTGGGCATGCAACGCCTTGGCCAGGCGCAGGTTGAACCCCGGATAATCCACCAGGATGACCACATCGGGATTCACCTCCGCAATTTCATGCTTCACTTCCCGGAAGATTTTCAAAAACTTCGGAAGATTTTTCAAAACATCGGTCAATCCGACCACCGCATGCTTGGCCAAATCCAGACTCTGCTCCTGCCCGGCTGCCTTCAACATCGGTCCCCCCACCCCAAACGCCCTGATCTTGGGATTCTTCCGCAACTCCCGCAGGAGGTCGGCGGCCAGTCGATCCCCGCTGGCCTCCCCCGCGACGATGTAGACGCGCGGCTCCCGATCGCCCGCCTGGTTCATCCTGCCACCGGGGTCATCTGCCCGCAGATTTGCGAAGCCAGCTTCAACGCCTCAAACCCATGGGATCCGCCGACCCTCGGATCGGTTCCCTGCCGGACATTATCCAAAAATTCCTCCAACTGGTTTTTGAGCGGCTCCCCTTTCATCACCGGAATCTTATCCCTCGTGATTTTCCCATCCAGACGTTTGTAAATTTCTCCCTCTTGCTTCATGTAATCGAGGGAGAGATAGGCATCATCCTGAAACACCCGGATTTTTCTCAGTTTTTCCGGACTGATCCGGCTCGTCGTCAGATTGGCCACGCAACCGTTGGCAAAACGGATCCGAGCATTCGCAATATCCTCCCCCTTGCTCAAGACCGGTACGCCCACCGCATCGACCGAGGTCACCGGAGAGCGTACCAAATGCAGGATAATTTCCAGATCATGGATCATGAGATCCATCACGACCCCGATGTCGGTGCTTCGCCCGGGATAAGGCGACAACCGGTGGGCCTCAATGAATCGCGGGCGGCCCAATCGCTCCTCCAACGCCGCCAGAACAGGATTAAATCTCTCCACATGACCCACTGCCAGCTTCGCCCCGTGCTGATCCGCGAGATTCACCAGTTCTCTCGCCTCGGCCGTATCCATGGCGATCGGTTTTTCAACAAGAACATGCTTCCCTTTCTTCAGAAACGGCGCGGCGATGGCCAGGTGAGTCGTGGTCGGCGTGACGATGCTGGCGGCCTCGACCGCCTCCACCATCTCCTCGAGAGACGAAAATGCCCGTGTCTTGCATTTTTCCGCAATTTTTTTGGCCGTGTCAGGATTCGAATCATGCACACCCACCAACTCCGCCCCTTTGGACTCGGCATAAATCCGCGCATGTTCTTTCCCCATATGCCCCACCCCCGCCACTCCCACCTTCACGATCCGGCTCATTTCGTTGCCTTTCCCGAATGGCCCCACACGGTCACCTGATGTCGATGAGCCAGTTTTTGCACTTCGTCCCGATCGAGGATCAAGGTCTTCCCGGCTTCGACCACCAGAACCCCCACCTTTCCCTTTGCCGCGGACAAAATGGTTTGGGGTCCGATCACCGGAACATCAAAGCGCATATCCTGCCCGGGGGAAGTCACCTTAATCGCCACGGCCTTCCCTCCCGCCAATTTTCCGCCGCGTTGCAGCGTCGCATCGGTTCCATCAAACCCCTCCACGGCCATCACGGTTCCATTTTTGATCACCACACTTTGTCCGATATTCAGACGGGCCACCGACTTGGCCAACGGCCAACCGAACGAAATCTCCGCCGAAAGATTTTTAGGCGCAAGGGGTCCGGCCATAAGCCCCCGCTGGGCCAGATGGTCCTCCACAAAGGTCGTGGCGGGAAGAACTCTCACGCCCGCCTTTGCCAGTTCCCCAGCCACCGCACCAAACAATGTCTCTGCATTCTTTTCTTTTAGCCGGGCCAGGATCCAGAGCGCCTTGAAATCCGGTCTCAGGTCAAAAAGCCGTTGGGGGGTGATTTGTCCGGCAAAAATCGCCTCGCGGATCCCGGCTTTTTTGAAAAATGAAATCAATCCGCCCAATTGCCCAACCCTTAACCATTGGGTCGGTTGCCCACGCGAGGCCACCTTGGGATCGGTCTCCCCGTGAAACGCGGCCACGGCCAAATCCACCCCTTGGGATTGAGCCCCCTCCACCACCAAACGGGGATAAATCCCCCGCCCGGCTACCAGACCAATCTTTGCCTTCATCAAGAGGTTACACCTGCGGGGAGACCCGCCATTTCATGGATTGACCGAATCATGGGTTTTGATAGGATTTTTACGGAGTCGACTCTCGGCGGTGGTTGGGTGGGAACACGAAGGTTTCCACCCTTTTTTTCGCCAAAAGCCTTCTCCAACAACAAAAAAATATAAGCACATGAACACACAAGACTTCCTCACGGTACTCGATTACATGGAAAAGGAGAAGGGCATAAGCCGCAAGGTGATGGCCACGGTGATCGAGAATGCCTTGATCACCGCGGCCCACAAGACCTACCCGCTCGAGACCGAAATCCGCGTCAGCCTCGACCAAAAATCCGGCAAGATCCAGATGTTCGCCAAACTCAAAGCCACCGATCGCGCCCGCCCGAATCCGGACGAAATTACCCTCGTCAAAGCCCGTTCAGTGAAACCCACCGCGCACGTCGGTGAACTCGTGGAAGTTGAGCTCGATGCCCGCCAATTTGGCCGCATTGCCGCCCAGGTTTTCAAGCAGGCCATGAACCAGAATCTGCGCTCGATCGAAAAGACCATGATCCTGGAGGAATTCCAAGGCCGCGTCGGGGATATTGTCGCCGGTACTGTCCGACGCTTCGAACGTGCCGACGTCGTCATCGATCTTGGCAAGTTCGAAGGCATCATGCCCTCAAGGGAGCGGGTGCCGACTGAAGAGTACACCCCGGGCGAACGAATCCGTGCCCTCGTCCTTGCGGTGCAAAGCGGTCCCCGCGGTCCGGAAATCATCCTTTCCCGTTCCAGCCCGGACTTTGTCCGGCGCCTTCTGGCCCTCGAAGTGGCGGAACTCACGGACGGCACGGTCGAAATCAAATCTCTCGCCCGGGAACCCGGTTTCCGCACGAAAATTGCGGTTTGGTCCGACGTTGAAAAAGTCGATCCGGTCGGAGCCTGCGTCGGAATCCGTGGTTCGCGCGTAAAGAACATTGTCCGCGAACTGAATAACGAAAAGGTCGACCTCTTCCGCTGGTCCCCGAACATCCACGAACTCGTGATCGAAGCCCTCAAACCGGCCAAACTCCGGAAGATCGAGATCGATGAAACAAACCGACGCGTCCGCGCTTTGGTGGATGCCGAAAATCTTTCCCTCGCGATCGGCCGGAAGGGCCACAATGCCCGTTTGGCCAGCCGCTTGACCGGCTGGAACATCGACGTCGAAGAGGACAAAACCGAAGTGCAGGGCTTTGAACAAAAACTCGAAGCCGCCGTCCAAGGACTGGCCACTGCGCTCGGGATCGAACTTCCCCTCGCCCAAAAGATCGCCTCCGTTGGCTTCAGCACTGCGGAAGCCATTGCGGAAGCGACTGAGGCCGATCTGGCCGAAGCCGTGCCCGACCTTACGCCCGAACAAGCCCAGGAGATTCGCACCAAGGCCCAGGCGGCCCTCGCAGCCGCCAAAACCTGAAGCCCCTTCCCTCGCCCGGCATGGCCCCCTCGTCCACCAAAAAGACGGCCAAACCCGAGGGGGAAGCCGGAGCTCCGAAAAAACCCCGGGCCACCAAAGCGTCCGCGCCCAAAGATCCTGCCGCAAAACCGGCGAAGAAAACTCCCGCAAAGGAAAAAGTTTCCGGAAAAGAAACCCCGGCGGAAGCCGTTCCAGTCCCTGCTCCTGCTCCCGTGGTTGAAACACCAGCCCCGGCCAAGATCACTCCTGCTCCCGCGATCGCCCCTGTCCCAACACCTGTTGCGGAAGGCGACGTCGACGAATCCAAAATCATCCAGATGAAGCCGCCGATCCAGGTGCGTGACCTGGCGACGAAACTGAATCTCAAGCCGTTCCAACTCATCCATGAGCTGATGGAAATGAATGTCTTCGCGACGCTGAATCAGAACATCGAGGAAACCGTCGCCAAAAAGATCTGCGAAAAGCGTGGTTTTGTCTTCATGGCGGAGAAACGCAAGGAGGGCGGAGGCGTTCACAAGGTCGCCCCTGTTGTCGAACCTCCCAAAGCCAAGCCCGTCCCCTCTGCCAACCTCAAGCCCCGCCCGCCCATCGTCACGTTCATGGGTCACGTCGACCACGGAAAAACCTCCCTTCTGGATGCCATCCGCCGGACCAAGGTGGCGGCCGGCGAAGCCGGCGGAATCACCCAGCACATCGGCGCCTATACCGTGAAACGGGGCAACACCACCATCACCTTCCTCGACACACCGGGTCACGAAGCCTTCACCGCCATGCGGGCGCGTGGAGCCACGATCACCGATATTGTTGTCCTCGTCGTCGCTGCGGATGACGGCATCAAGCCTCAGACGCTGGAAGCTCTTCGGCACGCCCAAGCCGCCAAGGTGACTATCATGGTGGCGATCAATAAAATCGACCTGCCTGGAGCCAACCTGGACAAAGTCAAAGGACAGTTGCAGGAACTCGGCCTCGCACCGGAAGAATGGGGTGGCGAAACCGTGGTCTGTGAAGTTTCCGCCACCAAAGGCACCGGCATCGAAAAATTGCTGGAGATGATCGCCCTTCAATCGGAAGTCCTCGAACTCAAGGCCGATCCCAACGGCCATGCCCGGGCCCGTGTCATCGAAACTCAAATCGAAACCGGCCGGGGTCCGACCGCCACCGTTCTGGTGCAACAAGGTTGCCTCAAAGTGGGAGACTCTTTCGTTTGCGGACCGCATCAGGGCAAGGTGAAGGCCCTTTTGGATGACTCTGGCAACACGATCAAGGAGGCCGGTCCATCCGTCCCTGCCCGCATCATCGGATTGAGCGGTGCCCCTTCCCCCGGAGAAGAAGTCGTCGTCGTGGGATCGGAACGCGAAGCCCGATCGATTGTCGAGGACCGGCAGGAAGCCCAGAGAACGGCACGACTGGCCACCGGTCCCGCCGCCCCCGCCGGGGTGACTCTCGAAAACCTTTTTGCCAGCATCGCCGAAGGACAGAAAAAATGCCTTCGGATCGTCCTCAAAGGCGACGTGCAGGGCTCGGTCGAAGCCATCGTCGAATCCCTCAAAAAAATCACCAGCCAGAAGGTCACCCTCGATATCATCCTTTCGACGATCGGGCCGATCAGCGAGTCCGACATCCTCTTGGCCAAGGCCTCGGGCGCCGTGGTCATCGGCTTCAACACCAAGACCGACAATTCGGCTGCCAACGCCGCCAAACGGGAAGGCATTCAGATCAAGCTGTTCAGCATCATTTACGAACTGGTCGATCAGGTGAAGGAGGCCATGACCGGCCTGCTCGATCCCGAACTCCGCGAAAGCCCCCTCGGGAACGCCTTGGTCAAAAAAGTGTTCGAACTTTCCAAATTCATGGTTGCCGGATGTCAGGTTCAGAGCGGACGGATCACCAAAAGTGGTCGCGCCCGCGTCATTCGCAAAAAACAGCCGATTTACGACGGGGCCGTCGTCACCCTCAAGCGCTTCCAAGAGGATGTTCCAGAGGTCCGTCAGGGGCTGGAGTGCGGTATCCGTTTGGGCAATTTCGACGAATACGAGGAAGGCGACATCATCGAGTGCTACCAGCTCGAAAAAGTCCCGCAGACCCTGTAACCGTCTCTTTCCCTTTCTTCAAAGAAAAGTTGGGCTAAACTCATGGTATGCCGAGTCGTCGCCTCTTCCGCGTCTCCGAATCCATCCGATCCGTCCTCGCGCGCCTCGTCACCCGGGAACGAACACTCGATGGAAAATTGATCACCATTACCGGAGTCGAAGTCAGCCCCGACCTGCGTCACGCCCAGATTTACGTCACCCACCTCGACGGCTCCACTCCGGACGCCGATGTCATCCACACCCTCAATATGCTCAAGGAGGAATGGCAGTCGGAACTGAACAAAACGCTCCACATCAAGTATACCCCCCGCTTGCACTTCCACGTAGATGAAGCCCAGCGCCGAGGAGACCGGATTCTCCAGATCATGACCGAAATCGAACCCCCTTCGGAATCCAGCTCTTCTTGATGAATTTTGGGCTTCTTTCGGGTGGACTCCTTTTTTTCATTTTTGGCCTGACTTTTTCCCATTCACAAAACCGATCCGACATTACCCGGGTCCCCGTGGTTTTTTCCGGTGGGCATGAGACCGATCCCCGAGACCACGGCCGGCCGGTGGTGCTGATTGCCGGAGCGCTGGGGGTTCCCCCCGAAGTCTTTCGCGATGCCTTTAGCCGGGTCCACCCGGCCAATCCCGAAAAGGGCCCCGTACCGGCCGAAGCCCAAGCCAACAAGGCCTCCCTGTTGGCCACGCTGGGAAAATACGGTGTAACCAACGAAAGATTGGATCAAGTTTCGGATTATTACCGCTACGTGGCCAGCCGGAACAAATTATGGCCCACCCAACCCGCCGTCGCTTATGCGGTGGTGCAGAATGCCAAGATTGTCGGCTACGAGATTGTGAACGGAGGTTCGGGTTATAGCTCCAACCCAGCCATTACGGTGCCCGGTTTCGACGGCCCCGGCATAGCGGAACTTGCTTACGGGAAAAGTTTCGAAAAGAACGGGTCCATCCGTTCCATCAGGAACCGCTGACAACGCAAATTTCTGACACTTCCCTTTCGCTTTCAGCCAAGCGAAAAGGGTCACGCAAGTTATTGATTGTTAAAGCTTAAAGCTCGATCATTGATTTTCAATATTTCCCTTCTATGAACATTTAAGGACGCGTATTTTTCATGAGGGACGTCGGAATCCTCTTCCTTGCGATAAGACGTGAATCGATTCCCCCCCTCTTTACCGAGCCACGCTTTTCGTTTGGGCCTTTCTTTGGTCGCTCGTCTCCTTTCTAAAAACAATCACCGACACCAACCTCCCCACTTCATTTTCCCCAAACCGTTCTAAAACTAAAAACTAACTCTTTTTACCCGGCCCCTTTCCTCCATCCCGCGGTTTATTTGGTGAATCATCTTTTCCACCTCCCTCTTCCTCGTCTTCACCTTCGCCATCTTCGTTCGATTCAAACTTTTTCTTCAATTCCTGCAGGAACGGGGTCATGTCGGAGACCTTCTCCCAAACCGACTTGGCCACAAAGATCGGCTTCTGCGTTTCCAGTGCGACCGCCACGCAATCACTCGGTCGGGCATCGATTTCCGTAATCGAAGTTCCTCCAGCTCCCGTCTGCCGAAGCGTCAACCTGGCAAAATAGGTGTCATTTCGCAGGTCATTGATGATCACCCGGTCCACCGTGATGGAAAAACCCTGCAAAATGAGATGAATCAGGTCATGGGTCAAAGGCCGTTCCCGCTTTTCCCCTTTGAGCAAAAGAGCAATCGAAGTGCCGACCCCATGATCCACGTGGATGCTGAATGTCTTCGTTTCGTTGCCAAGAAAGACGGCCATCCCGTTCGCTGCGGGCATCAGTCCGAGAATCTGCACCTGAATCGCATCCGTCATCTTTTCACCTTATCCCCGAGTCCCGCATCCGCAAGATGGTGAAATGAGTGGGAATCGTTGCATTCTTCCGCTGAAGCCGTATATCAATCACCCTGTGGCTGATGCTCCCGAAAAATGGACAACGGATGACGCGCTTCGCACCTATGGAATTGCACGCTGGGGAAGCGGATATTTCGGGGTCAATTCATCTGGAAATATGACCGTTCGCCCCCTCAATACCGAGGGGGCTGAAATCGATCTCGCTAAAGTCGCCGCCCGGGCCCGGGAACGCGGATTGAATTACCCGCTTCTTATCCGTTTTCATGATCTCCTCCGGCATCGGGTCCGCGCCATCAACGAAGCCTTTGCCGAGGCCATCAAATCCGCCCGTTACAAGGGGGCCTACCGCGGCGTCTTCCCGATCAAGGTCAATCAGATGCGGGAAGTCGTGGAAGAAATCCTCGATGCCGGGGAGCCGTTCCATTTTGGCATCGAGGTCGGCAGCAAACCCGAACTGTTCGCCGGACTGGCCCATCATCGGGATCCGGAAAGTCTTCTCGTTTGCAACGGCTACAAGGACGCCGAATTCATTCGGACCGCCCTGATGGGGCGTAAACTCGGCAAAAAAGTCATTCTGGTCATTGAAAAACCGGAGGAACTCCGTCTCGCCGTGGAGACGGCGCGAGCCATGCAGGTCCAACTACTCGTGGGTGTTCGCGTGCGACTCTCCGCGCGCGGGGTCGGCAAATGGGCCCTCTCCGGCGGGGACAGCGCCAAATTTGGTCTTTCGACCAGCGAACTTCTCGAAGCCGTGGAATACCTTCGCAAAGAGGGCTGTCCCGAAGCCCTCCAAATGCTCCATTTCCATGTCGGCTCGCAAATTCCCGACATCCTCGCCCTTCGTCGCGCCGTCCGGGAGGCCACCCGCTATTACGCCCAACTCCACCATCTCGGCCTCAAACCCGCCTACCTCGACGTTGGGGGCGGATTAGCCATCGATTATGACGGATCCCGGAGCGATTCGGAGAGTTCGATGAACTACACCCTTGCCGAATATGCCCGCGACGTAGTCCGCTCCGTGGCGGAAGTCTGCCGTCAGGAAAAGGTTCCGCATCCCACTCTCGTCAGTGAAAGTGGTCGCGCAACCGTGGCCCATCATTCCGTCCTGCTGGTGGAGGTGTTTGGGACCATTGAGAAAACTCCCCACCCCTTTGTGCCAGCCAAGGAAGAGGACCCTGAGTTTGTCCGCCAACTCTCCGACCTTGTGGTGAACCTGAGCCGAAAAAATCGGCGCGAATCACTCCATGACGGTCTCACCGTCAAAGAAGAGGCGGCCGCCCGTTTTGATCTGGGCCTGCTGGATCTGCCGACCAAGGCGCGGGTCGAAGACACCTTCTGGCACCTGATCCAACGGATCACCGCCCTTTACAACAATGGCCGCCCAGCACCGGAAGAGGTCCAAAAGCTGAAAGAACAGCTCGGTCGCCAATACCTTTGCAACTTCAGCGTGTTTCAATCCCTCATTGATCATTGGGCCCTGAAACAGCTGTTCCCCATCGTCCCGATTCACCGCCTGAACGAAGCCCCCACCCATTCAGGCCGTCTGGTCGACATCACCTGTGACTCCGATGGAAAAATCGACCATTTCGTGGATGGAACAGGCATCCGTTCCAGTCTTCCCCTGCATGATTTGAACGGTCAACCCTATCTGCTCGGCTTCTTTCTGCTCGGGGCATATCAGGATGTGATGGGGGACCTTCATAATCTCTTCGGTTCGGTCAACGAAGCCCACGTGTATCTCGATCCCGATGAACCGGACGGGTTCTATATCGAGGAAACCATCCCCGGATTCTCCATCGGTCGAGTTCTGGGCAACGTGCAGTACGAAACTTCCCAGCTTTCGCGGATGATTAAGGCCCAGATCGATGAAGCGATCAAAAACGACAAGATGAAGGCCACGGAAGGCATGGATCTTCTTGAGTCCTATGAAAAAGGGCTCTCCCACCCCACCTACCTAAGTCTCGAAACCCCCTAAAACACCCCCCCTTTTGCGGTTGGCAAGCCCTTGGGGCTAAGCTAGGTTTGAAATTTCATGGCAAAGAAGTCTAAATCCAAAAAGGCCCCGAAATCCTCTTCCAAGAAGTCCTCCAAGAAGAAGGCTCCTGCTCGGTCAGCTTCCAAGGCCAAGAAGACCCCGCCTAAGCCCGTCGCTCCAAAAAAGCCCTCCGGCCCCCCTTTCCCGATCAAAACCCCTGCAAAATTCCTGCGCCCCCTGGAGGAAAACATCAAGCCAGCCAAACCTCCGAAATTCTCGGCCGCTTTCATGGAAAAACAGAAATCCAAACTGGCCGAACTTCGGGACCATATTGTTGACCAAATGCAGGGTGTGACCAAGGACAGCCTCCGGGAACGCGGCGAAGGTGGGGGTTCCGCTTTTGGCATGCACCAGGCCGATGCCGGGAGCGATGCTTACGAAAAGGATTTTGCCCTGAGCCTTCTGAGCCAGGAACAGGACGCCCTGCACGAGATCGAGGAAGCCATCAAACGCATTGAAGCCCATGTCTACGGCGTATGCGAAATGTCCGGCCAACCCATTCCGGTGGCCCGTCTCGAGGCAATTCCCTTCGCCCGCTTTACCGTTGAATGCCAAACCCGTTTCGAACAGGAGAATAAAGGCAAAAATCGTTGGGAACCCGCGCAACCTCTGATGGATTCCGAAGAGTCTTCGGAAGAGGAGGGCGGCGATGAGTCCGACGAAGAAGAAAAACCCAAGCTCAAGGAGTAACCCAGCATGATCATCAAAAAAGCCCGCCGCCCCCGCCGGATGAACCGGTCCGCGCCCCGTCGCCGGATCGACATCAATGGAGAGGCCATTGATTTCCGCAATGTGGAGCTTCTCCGGAAGTTTGTCACCGAAACGGGAAAAATTCTTCCCCGAAAAGTCACCGGCATGCCGGCCTACCTGCATCGCCAACTCAACACCGCCATCAAGAGGGCCCGCAACGCCCTCCTCCTCAAATGAGCCGCCTTTGCCAAATCACCGGCGCCAAGCCGACCCTCGGACGGAAGATCATCCGGAGCGGTAAATCCAAAAAATCCGGCGGTATCGGAACGCACGTCACAGCAAACACAGCCCGCAGGTTCCGTCCTAATTTACGGAGCAAACGGCTCTATGTCCCTGAGCTGGGGCGGTATGTCACGCTGAAGCTCACGGCCCGCGCCATGAAGACGATCGATAAGAATGGTGCATACTCCACGCTGAAGCGCGCGGGTTTGGTTTAATCCATCCCCATCCGGTGGGGCAGGCTTGAGCGTCCTTCACCTTCTCGCCCTCCCGCCCGAACACCCTTCGACGGCTGCCTTCTGGAAGGAGACGAGTTCGTCTCTGAATTCCGGTGAGATCGTTTCCGCCTATTTCCTTCATGAAGGGGCTTCTGCACTTCTGGATCCCCGATTGCCCGCTTTGGTCGAACAGGGACTGCGTTTGTTTGCCTGCCCGAGAGCGGTCGAGCAGTTTGCCCCTCGCCATCAATTGGAAATCATACTGGGCGGCCCCGGGCTATTGGCGGAGTTGATCGAACGTTGCGCGTTGGCCCGTTCTTTTTATTCAGCATGAAAAAAGTCGTCATCCTTTGCCAAACAGGTCCCGGAGGGAAACGTCGGCTGGCGGAAGAAGCCCTCCGACTCGCCGCCGGTCTGACCGCAACCGGTCGAATCAGCCTTGATCTGGTTCTGACCCGCTCCGGCATCGCTCTCCTTGATCCTGAGATGGGAGGGTCCGTGGGGACCTGGGAATCCATGATTTCCCCCCACACGCGGATCCTGATTTCCGCCGGCGCCCTCAACTCCCCTCCCTCTTTTGTCACGGTTCTGCCGGAAAAAGAAATCGAAAAAGCCTCTGCGAGTGCAGACCTTGTGATCGGATTTTAAGGGTTTTCGCTCGACTCCAGGACTTCTGTCCGCCATCCGAAGAGGGATCCCATGCTTGATCGTGCCCATCTCAAACACCTCCACTTCCTCGGCATTGCCGGAACGGGAATGGGAACCGTCGCTGCGATGTTCCGGGAGATTGGCCTCCAGGTCACCGGATCCGACCAAGCGGTCTACCCCCCCATGTCGGACTTTCTCCGCGACCGTGGGATCGTTTTCCACGAAGGGTATGCGGAAAAGAATCTATTTCCCAAACCCGACCTTGCCATCGTCGGTAACGCCCTTTCCCGAGGAAACCCCGAACTGGAGGCTGTTCTCACCCACCGCATTCCCTTTGTCTCCCTACCCGAACTCCTCCGGGGTTGGTTTCTCTACAAAACCCGCAACCTCGTGGTCTCAGGCACCCACGGAAAAACCACCACCTCCACCATGCTGGCTTTTCTTTTGGAAAAGGCCGGACTCCAGCCCAGCTGGTTTATCGGCGGAGTCCCCCTCGACCTCCCTGCCGGTTGCCACCACGGAACCGGCCCCTTCTGGGTTCTCGAAGGCGATGAATACGACACCTCCTTTGCCGACAAGCGCAGCAAGTTCCTCCAATACCTCCCCGAGTTGGTCATCCTCAACAATGTTGAATTCGATCACGCCGACATCTACGCCGACCTGGCCGCCATCCAGAAATCCTTTCGCCAACTTCTTCAGCAAGTTCCGCAGAATGGTCTGGCTCTGATCAATGCCGACGACCCCAACGCCCTGGCAGTCGCTAAGGACGCCCCATGCGAGATCCTGGAAGTCGGTTCAGGGCCCCAAGCCGCCGCCCGATATCAGATTCTTAAGGAGGACGCTTCCGGATCAATCTTCACCCTCCATAGCCAAGAGTTTCACTTAAAGA
>CANEUY010000016.1 GCA_947442065.1 Verrucomicrobia subdivision 6 bacterium
CAACAATAACCCCGCAACCCCCACTCCGGTGGCGATCAAGGCCGGTCGGTCTTTTGTCCGGGCCGCAGAGGCTTTTTGCGAGGAGCTTAGGACATTAATCCGACACGGGCTATCCGGAAGGGATTGGAGAGCGGCTCCGACCAGGCATGACCAGGAAGGGAAGGTCTTAGCCAACACCCCCTGATCCACCCCCGCGCCCATTCCGATCCGTCGGAAGGATTGAAAATATTCCACGGGAATTTTGAGTTTTTCACGGAAAAACAGATCGGTCAGTCCCAGGCTGGATCCACCTCCTGCCAAAAGGGCCCGGGTCGGACGTCCTCCGGCCTGCTGGCTGCGGTAAAAAGTCACGGACCGTTCCACCTCCGTGTGCAACCGGGTCATCACCCCGCGGGCCAACTTGCTGATCCGCGCGGCCTGCTCATCCGCCGCCTCTTCATAAGCCCCACCGGGGTGGACAAACCCTTTTGCTTTTTTCAAAGTTTCCGCACCCGCAAAGGATTCTTGCAGTTCGTTGGCAATGGCCTGCGTGACAGAGGCACCCCCCAGCGGAACAATCCGGCAAAAAACTTTTTTTCCTTCAACGATCACAATATTCGTCGCCCTTGCCCCGATCTCGAGAATGAGCGTGCAGGTTTCGACCTCGGGGTAGTTGTAACGAAAGGCGTTGATCAGAGCGGTTGGGGCCAGTTCGACCGTATCCGTGCGCAGACCGGCTTTCGAGGCGGCCGCCATGGTCTCCTCCACCATGTCCCTCTTCATGGCCAGAATCAGGGCCTCCAACTCCCCCGGATTCCCTTCGCCAGGTGCAAAAAGCTGAAAATCCCAACAGGCCGCCTCAATCGCCGGAATCGCCTGTTGGGCCTCAAAGCCCACCATTTGTCCGACTTGCGAAGGATCGGTCAGAGGCAACTTGATCATTCGGGTGAAAACAGAAGGTCCCCCGAGACAAACTGTGGCGGATCCTGATTTGATTCCGGCCTCTTTGACCAAATTCTCCACCCCCTGCAGCAGGGCTGGAAAGAGATCGGCCGCCTTGGAGGGATCCACCCCCAGTTCGTGAGAACGGAGATGGTTCAAAACCGGCCCCCCTCGACGATCAGGCATGATTTCCGCGACCCGGAGGTTGGAAGCTCCGACATCCAAAATGATTTTACGCGGAAAGGTTGCCATAAAAGAAAGCCCTGCTTTTAGGGCCTTTTGGGCTGGGGATATCTCTTGTAATCCTTCGGCCAGAACGGCGTGTCGCAAATCGCAAGAAGGGCTCCGGTAATTTCCTGACCCTCGGAATTCTTATTCCACTCCGGATCTTTTTTTCCGCCCCGACCGCTCGGACCCTTTTCCTTTTCCGACTGCAAATCCAAACCCCCTTCCACCGGGGATCCTCCCTCAAAGGCCTCCACCTTCACGTTCATTTTGCGGGCGGGCCAATCCTGCTCTCCTCCCGACTTCAGTCCGGCAAACCTGAGGACCGAAGCCGGACTCAAAAAAACGGCCGCATACTGCTTTTTACCGCCCGGCACATCCCGGTAAACGGCTTCTCCTGTCAAAACGACATACTTCTCCGAAGTCTTTCCCCCCTCGGCGGCTGGCACGACCTCATACCCTTCGACATAAAATTTGAATTTTACTTCCGGCGTGAATTTTTTCTTCGTCGAAAAAGGAGCCTCGATCCGCAGCCAACGGCCCTCTTGTCCCGCTTTCACATCATCCAGAGAAGTTCCGCTCTTCCCACCCGCCCCCACTGAATCGGGCACGGTATCAAATTCCACGGTCAAATCCTGAACCTTACCCAGTTCGACATTCGTCTCTGTTTTTTTCTCCTGAGAAAATGCCGAAAAATTCAGTGCAAACATCAATAACCCGACCCAAGCAACTTTGATTGACTCCATTACGCCAAAGTTTAAGTGACCGTCGAATCGGGTCAATGGAATTGAAATTCTTTGCCCGAATAACTCCCGATCAATCAACCCTTTGGCTCATAGGCAAGGTTGGGTTGGAGCCACTTTTCCATCTCGGAAAGGGCCGCCCCTTTTCTCTGGGCATAATCCTCGACCTGATCTTTCCCAACCGGCCCAACGGCAAAATACCGGGCTTCCGGGTGCCCAAAATAGAGCCCGCTGACCGAACTCGCCGGAGTCATCGCACAACTTTCCGTTAATTGTATCCCCACCCCTTTTTCGGCATTCAACAAGGCCATCAACGCCCTTTTCTCCGTATGGTCCGGACAGGCTGGATAGCCCGCGGCAGGACGAATCCCACGGTATTTCTCATCAATCAGATCCTCCTTCGAAAGCCCTTCTTTCTTTCCGAACCCCCAAGCCTGACGGGCCAGCTCATGCATCCGCTCGGCAAATGCCTCGGCGCAACGATCCGCCAAAGCCTTGAGCATGATTGCCTGGTAATCGTCGTTCCCTTTTTCCAACTCCTTGGCCCATTCCTCCACACCGTGGCCTGCTGTCACGGCGAATGCACCCAGATAGTCCTTTTTTCCGCTCTGAACGGGGGCAATGAAATCGGTCAAACAGCGGTTGGGTTCCCCATCCGTCCGCGCCATCTGCTGACGCAGGCCATGCACCTTTCCAATCACCTTTTTCCGCGAATCATCTTCATAAAGCAAAATATCATCCCCCTCCGAATTGGCCGGAAAGAAGGCCATCACCCCACGGGCCCGGATCCTTTGTTCCTTCAGGATTTTCTTCAGCAAGGTCTGGGCATCCTCATAAAGCTTTCGCGACTCTGTCCCGACCACGGGATCATCAAAGATTTTCGGAAAGCGACCCCGCAACTCCCACGCATGAAAAAAGGGAGACCAATCAATGTACCCCACCAATTCCTCCAGCGGGTAATCCTCAAAAAACTTCAGGCCGAGAAACTCCGGTTTTTCCGGATCCCTCGACCAATCCAGCTTGGCTCCCCTCTGCCGGGCCTCCCCGATCGGCAGGAGCTTCTGGGCCGCCCTCCGATCCTCGTACTCCTTCCTCGCCTTCTCCTGGGCAACCCGAACCTGCCCCAGATAATCTTTCTTTCTTTCGGGGGACATAAGCTGTTGGGCCACCCCCACCACACGGGAAGCATCGATGACATGCACGACCGCTCCCGAGTATGCCGGAGCGATCTTCACCGCAGTGTGGGCCGCGCTGGTCGTGGCCCCCCCGATCAAAAGCGGGACCTGAAACTTTTCACGCTCCATTTCCGAAGCCACCGTCACCATTTCATCCAGCGATGGCGTGATTAAGCCGCTCAAGCCAATCACGTCCACCCCGTGGTTTTTCGCTTCGGCCAGAATCTTTTCACAAGGAACCATCACCCCCAGATCCACCACCTCGTACCCGTTGCAGGCCAACACCACCCCCACGATGTTTTTACCGATGTCGTGCACATCCCCCTTGACCGTGGCCATCAGGATCTTCCCCGCCCCCTTGCCTTGATTTCCCGACTTTTCCTTTTCCTTCTCCATATAGGGGGTGAGATACGCCACCGCCTTCTTCATCACCCGGGCGCTTTTAACCACTTGGGGCAAAAACATTTTTCCGGCACCGAAAAGATCCCCCACATGCCGCATTCCGCCCATCAGCGGCCCCTCAATCACCTCCAGAGGCCGACCGTATTTCTTCCGGGCCTCCTCCGTGTCCTCATCGATGTGATCGGTGATCCCCTTGAGCAAGGCATGCATCAATCGCTCATCCACCGAACCCCGGCGCCAAGCCTCGTCCTTGACTGTTGTCTTCCCACCTGTTTTGACCGTCTCTGCAAATTCCAACAACCGCTCGGTCGCATCCGCACGCCGGTTCAGCAGGACATCCTCCACTCTTTCCTTCAGTTCCGCCGGAATCTCTTCATACACCGCCAACTGCCCCGCATTGACGATCGCCATGTCCAACCCCGCCTGAATGGCGTGATACAGAAAACAGGAATGCATCGCCTCCCGAACCGGATTATTTCCACGGAAGGAGAAGGAAATGTTGCTCAAACCCCCGCTGGTCTTGCACCCCGGCAGGGTTTTTTTGATTTCCCGTACCGCTTCGATGAATTCGACCGCATAATTGTTATGCTCTTCGATTCCCGTGGCCACCGTCAGAATATTGACGTCGAAAATGATGTCCTCTGGGGGAAATCCGGCTTTTTCCGTGAGCAGGGAATAAGCCCGCCGACAGATCGCCACCTTCCGGGCCGCCTCTGCCGCCTGCCCCTCTTCATCAAACGCCATCACGATCACCGCCGCACCGTATCGGCGGATCTTCCTCGCCTGCTCCAGAAAAACCTTCTCCCCTTCTTTCAGGCTGATCGAATTCACCACTCCCTTCCCCTGAACACACTGCAATCCCGCTTCCAGAACCGACCATTTGGAACTGTCCAACACGAAGGGCACCCTGGAAATTTCCGGCTCACTTCCGATGAGATTTAGAAACCGGATCATGCTTGCCTCACCGTCGAGCAACGCCTCGTCGAAATTGATGTCGATCAGGTTTGCCCCCGCCTCAACCTGCTGCCGCGCCACCGCCACGGCCTCCTCAAATTTCTCCCCCTTGATCAAGGCAGAAAACTTCGGCGACCCGGTGACGTTCGTCCTCTCTCCGATCGACGTGAATGATCCCCCCGTTCCAATCACATAAGGCTCCAATCCTGCCAACACGGTCTGGGACGCGGCGGGGGAAGGCAGCCGCGGCTTGACCCCCTCCATCGCTTTTCCAATCGCGGCGATATGTTCTGGCGTGGTTCCACAGCAACCGCCCACCATGTTGAGAAATCCCGCCCGTGCGAACTCGCCCAACACCTCCGCCATCTGCTCCGGGGTTTCGTCATACCCACCAAACGCATTCGGCAGCCCGGCGTTCGGATAACAACTGACAAAACAGTCGGCGATCTTCGAAAGGGTCGCCATGTAGGGGCGCATCTCCTTGGGCCCTAAAGCACAGTTGATTCCCACACTGAATGGCCGGGTATTACGAATGGAATGCCAGAAAGCCTCAGTCGTCTGTCCGGAAAGAGTCCGTCCCGAGGCGTCGGTAATCGTCACCGAAATCATCACCGGCAGACGGAAACCGATTTCGTCAAACACCTCCTCCATCGCCCAAAGGGCCGCTTTCAAATTCAACGTGTCGAAGGTCGTTTCCGGCAATAGAACATCCACCCCGCCTTCGATCAGGGCCCGGACCTGCTCCCCATAGGCCTCCGCCAACTGGGCGAAAGTCACCGCCCGATACTCCGGTCGGTTCACATCCGGAGACATGGAAGCGGTTCGATTCGTCGGCCCCACCGCACCGGCCACCCAGGCCATCTTGGATGGATTCTCCTTCAAAAACTCGTCCGTCACCTTCCGGGCAAGTTTGGCCGCCGCCAAATTGATCTCCCGAACGGCCGATTCAAGGCCGTAGTCCGCCTGGGAAATCGACGTCGCATTAAACGTGTTGGTTTCAATAATTCCTGCCCCCGCATCGAGATAGGCCCGATGAATTCCCCCGATGACATCCGGTCGGGTGATGACCAGAATGTCGTTGTTCCCCTTCAGATCCTTGCCGTGGGCCTCAAAACGTTTCCCCCGGAAATCTTTTTCTTCCAGCCGATGCCGCTGAACCATCGTTCCCATCGCCCCGTCCATCAGTACGATCCCCTTGCTTAAGGCAGTTTCCAACTGCCTTCTCCGCAGGCTGATTCTCTCCCTCGCTTCCATCACAAAACATTAGAAGATGCATTCGAAATGTCGAGTTTCATATCATCGTATCATGATATATCGATGAATATATGATCCTGTCCGAAGCTTTGCCTTGGCCAAACTATCCGGGGATGTACTGTTTTTCTCTTCTACGGCGCTGTCGTCTAGAGGCCTAGGACAGGTCCCTTTCAAGGACCATACACGGGTTCGAATCCCGTCAGCGCCACTTACGAATTCCGGCCACTCAACCAAGCTTCCGCCAAACCCCAGTCTGCCGGCACGGTGATTTTCAAATTAGGCTCATCCGCCTCAACCAAGACTCCTTGGGTCCCGGCAAGTTCCGCTGCCGCCAAACAATCCGTCACCACCTTCTTTTCTTCACGGGCCTTTTGAAGGCCTCTCCTCAGGACTTCCATCCTCACCACCTGGGGAGTCTCCATCCTCCACAACCCTTCCCGGTTGATCAGGCGGAGAATTTTCCCCTGAGCATCCGTCTCCCGCACCGTATCCGCCATTTTCCGGGCCGCCGCCGCCGCCCCCTCTTTTTGTGCCGCCTCCATCACCTTTCCCACCAACCGGGGGGTCGCCAAAACCCGCGCCGCATCATGCACTACGGCCCACTCCAAGTCCCCTAAGGCGGTCAAACCTTCCCAAACGGAATCCTGTCTCTCCGCCCCACCCACAATGACCTTCACACGGTTCGCCTGCCCCCCGCACGATTTCTTAACCCAGTCTGAAGCCTTCTCCAATACGTCCGACCGCACGGTAACCACCACCCTTTCAATCCCGCAACAGCCCAGCAAAGCCTCGAGCCCATGGGCCAAGACCGGTTTTCCGGCAATCGAGGTGATGGATTTATCGTGCCCCAACCGGCGCCCCTGCCCGGCCGCCAAAAGAACCGCTCCAGCTTTTCCGCTCACGGACGGGATCGTTCAATCGGTGACGATTTTTTTTCGGCACGCTTGGACTCGTCCGAATCTTTCTTGGCGGAATCGTCACTGTAAAAAAGCACTCCGTGTTTCCGGAGATTCGCCATCAGATTTTTCATGTCCTGCGCCATTTTCTCATCCTTCATGACCGTATAAAGGGGGCCCTTGCCGTTTTTTGCCTCGTCCAGAAGTTCCTGGGCGGATTTTGCAAAGCCGTCTACCCGGCGCGCCGCAGAACGGATTTCATCCAGGGCCGGGCCGGCCGAAGCCATCATCGCATTTAGGCCGGACTCCCGTTCACCCCTCACTCGGGCCCCCGCCGGAAGAAAAGTTCCGTCCATCACCTCAGGAGGCACCACCCGGACAAAACGGTCACCCAACATCCCATACTGGTCGATCCGGAACTTGGACCCCGTGGGGAGTTGGGTCCCATCATCCACCCGCAGGGTCAATTCCACAAAGTTTTGCCCCACCCGATACATCGGTGTGTCGGCCACAATGCCGATCTGGGCCCCCCTCAAAAGGACTTTGGAATTCTTTAAAATGTCCCGTGCATCCTCAAACTCCACAACCACCGGGTAGGTTTTTCGGAAATAATTTCCGATCTTTCCAAATGCCACGATCAGCCCGGCGGCGGCCAGCAGCCCCGCCAAAACAAAGAATCCGACTTTTGTCTCCAGATGATTGTCTTTCATGGGTTCATTTCTCCTTTAGCCAACCACATCGATCCCTTCAGCATGCCCGCGAACAAAATCGCGCACCAGCGGATCCTCGCACTTGTCCACCTGCTCCGGAGTTCCTTGGAAATAAATCTTCCCCTCATGCAGGTAGGCGATCCGGTCCCCCACCATCCGTGCACTGGTCATGTCGTGGGTCACCACGATGGAAGCCATGCCCAGCATCTTCCCCAAATGCAGAATCAAACGATTGATGCTGTCCGCCACAATCGGGTCCAACCCCGTGGTCGGTTCATCATACAGCATCAAGGCCGGACGGCAGATGATCGCCCGGGCCAAAGCCGCCCGTTTTTTCATCCCACCACTGAGTTCCGCCGGCATTTTTTCCTCCGTCCCGCTAAGGGAAACAATCTTAAGGGCTTCGGTCACTTTCTCCCGAAGAACATCTTCGTTTTTTTCGCCATGTTCCCGCAAGGGGAACGCCAGATTGTCAAAAACGGAAAGAGAATCGAATAATGCCGCCCCCTGGAAAAGCATGCCGATTTTCTTGCGGTAGGGATTCCAGGCCTCCTCACTCAACCCCGTCAGCCTCGTTCCCTCAAAAAAAACCTCACCCGCCTCAGGGGTGAGTAATCCCATAATGATCCGCAGCATGACACTTTTTCCGCAACCACTTCGTCCGATCACCACCACTTTTTCGGCGGATCCGATTTTCAAGTTCACGCCGCGAAGGACCGCTTGGCCCCCCATGCTTTTTTGAATTCCTTTAAGTTCGAGCATGGATTTTTCTAGTTGGAGTAGAGCAACGCGTTCAGGAGAACGGTGAGGAAAAAGTTCACGATCAAAAGAGCCAGGGAGGCATTCACCACGGCCTCCGTGGTGGTCTTTCCCACTCCTGCGGTTCCCGGAGGACAATTCATCCCCTTGTGACAGGCAATCGACGCAATGATCACGGCAAAGATGAAAGACTTGATAAGGGCAATCATCACATCCTTCCGGTCGGTGAATTTGATCGTGTTATCCCAATAATAGGCTCCATCGACACCAAAGATTTTGACGGCGACAAAATAACCAACACCGATCCCCGTGACCAACGCCAACGCCGTCAAAATCGGCGCGGAGATCACCAGAGCCAGAAACCGGGGCACGATCAGATATTCCACCGGATAAACCCCCAGAGCCCGCAACGCATCCACCTGCTCGGTAATTTTCATCGAGCTCAATTCTGCCGCCATGGCCGCTCCCACCCGGCCCGCCAGCAGGAGACAACAGAGAACCGGACCCAACTCCCGGCACATCGCAATCGACACGGTGGGACCAATGGCCGACTCCATGCCAAAACGCTTGAATTGAAACCAAACCTGGGCGGCAAAAACCGCTCCCGTGAATGCGCCCGTCGTCAGCACCACCACCTGGGATCGGATCCCGATAAAATACATCTGCTCGAGCATCTGATCCCAGCGGAGGCGATAGCGGAACATGCTGCGCAAGGTGTCCCCCAAAAGGAGAAAAACGCCCCCGGCTGTCCGGCAGGAATCCGTGAAAAGGGTTCCAAGTTTTCCGAGCAAATACATCACCTGTCCCATCTCTATGTTCTAGGGAACACCCTCCCCCGCATCAAGCCGACCGACCAAACCATAGGATAAAATCCTCTACCTCCAATTCATCCAGTTGCTGGACCTCCCGGTCGACCTGTTCCAGATGCCCCCCCGGATGCGTCGTGCTCACCCCCACCACCCTCATTCCCGCCGCTTTTCCGGCCTCCACCCCTGCCGGCGCATCTTCAAACACCGCGCACCGGGAAGGATCCGCCCCCAAACGCCTCGCCACTTCGAGAAAAACATCGGGAGCGGGCTTTCCTTTTTCCACATGCTCCGCCGTCACGGCCGTTTGAAAGAATTTTCCCAACCCCAACATCCCCAAGCCCAGTTCCACATTTTTGGCTTCCGTTGAGGATCCGATTCCACAGGGAACCCCCGCTTTTTCCAAGCGTTCCAACCAGATCTTCACTCCCGGCAGTGGCTCGATCCCCCAATCCTGCACCACCTCCCGGTACAACTCTTCCTTCCGCAAGCTCAACCTTCGGATTTCCGATGGATCCTCCGACCAATGGAGCATATCCCTCATGATTTCCACATTCCTTCTCCCAAACCCCTTTAAAAAATGCCCCTCCGGCAGAATTCTCCCCTCCTCCTTGGCCAATCTCTCCCAGCTTTCTTCATGATGCCGGGAACTATCGAGAATGACCCCATCCCAATCAAAAACCGCGGCCCATGATGTTTTCACCTTCAGCGGGCATAGCGCTCAACCTTCCCACTTTCAAACTTTCCTCCTTCCGCCATTCTTCCCCCATGTCCGGCAAGCCCTTGGAAAAGCTCAACGCCCAATCCGGCGATGCCGTGGATCAATCCCTCCGGCCCACCCGCCTGGCCGATTTTACCGGACAACCCAAACTCAAAGACCGACTCGGCATCCTCCTCGATTCCGCCCGCGCCCGTTCCCAACCCCTCGACCACCTGCTCCTCAGCGGTCCTCCCGGACTCGGGAAAACCACCCTCGCCCACATCCTCGGCTCGGAAATGAATGCCACCGTCCGCACCACCTCCGGACCCGCCATTGAAAAAGCCGGCGATCTCGCCGGACTTCTGACCGGCCTGCAGGAAGGTGACATTCTTTTCATCGATGAAATTCACCGCCTCTCAAAAGTCATCGAGGAATACCTGTACCCCGCTGTCGAGGATTTCCGCATTGATATCGTCATCGACCAGGGGCCCGCGGCCCGATCCGTCCGCCTCAATCTCCCACGTTTCACCCTGATCGGAGCCACCACCCGCGCCGGACTCCTCAGCGCCCCTCTCCGCTCCCGTTTCGGCGTCGCGCACCGGCTCGACTACTACTCGACCGAGGATCTCACCTCCATCGTCCGCCGCTCCGCCGGGCTTCTCGACGTCAAACTGGAGGACAACGCCGCGCCGGAAATCGCCCGCCGTTGCCGAGGCACCCCTCGGATCGCCAACAATCTTCTCCGCTGGGTCCGGGATTATGCCTTGGCACGCACCCAAGGCACCGCCTCCGCCGTCACTGCTGTCGCCGCCCTGGAAATGCTCGAAATCGATCAACACGGCCTGGACGAAATGGACAAACGCCTTCTTCAGGCGCTGACGGGGAAATTTCAGGGAGGCCCCGCCGGACTCCACTCCCTCGCCGCCTCCGTCGGCGAAGAACCCGGAACCTTGGAGGAAGTTCACGAGCCCTACCTGATTCTGGAAGGGTACCTCCAGCGAACCCAGCAAGGCCGCGTCGCCCTCCCCCGGGCCTACGAGGTCCTCGGACTCAAACCTCCCGCGTCCCAATCCAATCTGCTTTGAGTTTGGGCCCGAAGGGCTTTGATGAATTATCAGTTCCTTTTCGTCCTGATTTTTTTTGGATCTGTTTCCCTGGGTCAGGACTCAAAACTGTGGCCTCCCCGCGGAAACAGCCGCCCCCTCGTCGCCGCCAGCCAATCTCTCTGGTGGAATAAGAACGATCCGGAGGCCCGCAAACTCAAGGCTCGCGCCCTCGACTTTGCCGGGCGTTATGCCGAAGCCGAAAAAGCGGCCCACGACGCCCTCCTCGTCGCCCCGCAAGACCCCGAAGTCCAACGCATCCTCGGTCGTAGCCTTCTCCATCAAGGAAAACTCCCCCAGGCCAAAACCGCCTTGGAGCGGGCCGGCCAACTCGGTGACCCCCTTTCCCGCTCCCTCGCCACCATGCTTCGCCCGGATCGCATGTCGGTCGGAGATTTGGATTCGAAAATTTCCCGGGCGCTCGTCCAGATTCAGGATGATCAAGGCCGTGGCATCGGCTCGGGTTGTTGGGTCTCGCGGGAGGGAATGGTCCTGACCGCTGCCCACGTGGTGGCAGGACGCAAAAAGATCCTCATTCGAAATGCGGTTGGGAAAGTTTTTTCCGTCAAATCGATCTGCCCCGGAGATTTCTCCGCTGACGCCGTACTTCTGAAAACAGAGGCCAAAGACCAGGACTTTTTGGTTCTCGCATCCCGGGAACCAGAAATCGATCAGCCTGTTGCCATTTCCGGCTTTCCCCTTTCGATCGATCTTCCCCTGACTTCCCGTGGGAAAGTCCGCGCCAAAGCCAAGGAAGGGATCCTCTTCACCACCGTCCCCCTCATGCCGGGGCAATCCGGTTCACCGGTTCTCGGCCCCCAAGGCCAGATTGTCGGCATCGCCTCCCGTGGATCCCTCGCCCTCCTAGGCGGAGGAGCTCCCTCCCGCTCCGAGGCGGTTTCCACCACCGCCTTAATCCGGCTTTGGGACGAGGCCCCCAAACCTGGCGCATTCGCCGATGTTCGCCTCCTTTCCCGATGGACTGGGAAAAACACCTTCTTTGATCCGGCCGTATCCTCCGCAGAACAAACGGTTCTTCAACAGGACTACGCTGAATCGGAAGAAGCCGTTTCTGCTGTCATCGAAAAACATCCCGACGATGCCGGACTCCTTCTTCGCCGTGCCATGACCCGCTTGGCCCAGCGGAATTTTTCCGGGGCAGAGTCGGATGTCCGGCTCGCCATCCTAAAAGAACCCAGGAATCCGGAACCCCATCGGTTTCTCTGCGGAATCCTTTTGGGAACCAATCGTCCGGAAGAAGCGGTTCAGGAAATCGAGAAAGCCTACCAACTCGACCCGGAGGATACCGACACCGCCGAAGGACTCGGGGAACTCCTTCTCTCTTCAGCCCAATATGAAAAGGCTTTGGCTCCGGCGGAAGACGCCGTCCGGCTCAATTCCCAATCCTCCCGAGGTTGGTCCATTCTCTCGGCCGCCCGTCTGGCCACAGGCCATTTGACGGAAGCCCGCGAAGCAGCGGAGACCGCCACCCGGAAAGCTCCGGAAGACCCGAGGGCTTGGATCCAACTTGCGGCAAGTTTGAATGCCTCCCACGACTACGCCACCGCCCTGTCCGCTGCTGAACAAGCGACTCACCTTGCTCCGGGAGATTCCCGGGCATGGTTAAACCTCGCAACCGCTTATGCCGGACTGGACCGCTTCGACGAGGCCCTCCCACATACCGAACACGCCACCCAACTCGAACCCAAAAATCGTGCCGGTTGGAATCTCCTCGCCGCCCTGTACCGCGAACTCGGTCGTCCGTCCGATGCCAACGCCGCTTCGGTCCAAGTGAAGGCCTTGGATGCCTCCTCAGGCGGGCGTTGACCCAACCTCACCCCGGGATATTCTGAATTCATGAAATCCCTATGTCATCTATCCCTAATCACCCTTCTACTCCTTCCCCTGTTCTCCGTGGCTCAAGCCGAGCCCTGCCAAAAACACTGCAATGAATGTTGCCCCGCAAACGCCCCTTGTTGCCCCACCCCCAACTGCACCAAAATCTGCAGCGACTGCTGCAAATCAGAAGGATCCTGCTGCTCAGAAAAAAAATCGAAATGTTCATCTTCCGTGGCGTTGGAGCGGGGCGGGAAGAAAACCTCCCCTTTTGGCGACAAAGGGACACCCCGCCGCTACTAACTTCCTCCAAAAAAAAGGGGCGTGTACCCCGAAGGATACACGCCCCAGATCGGCTAACTCAGGCTCAGCACCCGCACTGGCAGGTCTGACATTCGCCCGGTTGGCACTTGGCGCATTTGCACCCACAGCAGTCGGCCGCAAAGGCCATTCCTGCGGTAAAGAGCACCGCCACAGCCAAGAGAACATATTTCATATTTTTATCTCCTGATTGAAGTATCAAAGAACCGACGTGAAATTCCCGGAATCGTTGCCGGGCACGTCGCAGATCAGGAGAGAATTCGGGGAGGTGTCAGGAGGGGTTGTTCGGCACGGGGCCGCGCCGAAAATTCTTTCGGCTCATAGCTTGCCGGAGAAGAAACCGGGGCGGATAAGGCAATGATTCCCAACGGAAGAGCCAAGGCCGAAGCGGACAGACTGGGACAGGCCGAACAGGGAGCAGGAACGATCGGAGAGTGACAAGGCTGATCCGTCTCCCCGCAACAGCAGGATTTGACGGCACCCGCCTGCACCGGCACGGGCAGATTGGAAAAAAGAAACCCCGCCAAAGCCAATCCAAGAAAGCCCATTTTCATAAGGGGAAAGTACTTCTCCTTAACGAAAAAGCAAACGAGCTACTTGCTTCAGCAGGGATCAGGTCCAGAGTGATCCGATGAACTCAAAATCTTGTCTCCTTCTTGCCTGCCTTCTCCTTGGCTCACTCCCCTTGGGCCATTCGGAAGAAAATAAATCCCCTGCCCCGAAAAACGCCCAGATCGTCAAAACTCCGGAAGACAAAGCCAAGGCTGCCGAACTTGCCAAATCCTACCCCCTTACGACGTGTGTCGTTTCACACGATGCATTGGGCGGAATGGGTGAAACAGTCGATGCCTTATATGACGGCAAGCTGATCCGGTTTTGCTGCAAAGGTTGCGTCAAATCCTTCAACAAGAATCCCGAGAAGTATCTCAAGGAAATCGATTCAGCCAAAAAGAGCTGACCCAAGGTCCGTGTGTCATAAAGGGTCAAGGCCCTTGACCCTTCGGCTTGCTGGGTTTACTTTCTAATCAGCATTCCGAGTACTTCCATCGCAAGATGGAGGTCCGCCAACCGGGGTAGGAGAAACCCACGGTGGCTGGAAAAAGGCCCAAAGCCCTTTTCCGATGTGCGAGGCAGGAAGATCCTGACTCGAACAACACTCTCCGCAGGCCAACCGCCCGCACAGGAATGTGTCGGCGGTTTTTTTGTGTCCGCATCGGGATGCGTCAAAAAAGGAGACGCATCAACATGAGCACCACAACCCTCGAGGCCCCTCTGGCCTTTCTCAGCATCAAAATCGATTCAGAGAATCTGGATCATCACCTCTGGAACAACCACGGAACCTGGTGGATCCATTACACCGTCCACCAACCCGACTACACCAAACGTCGGGTCCGTGTTTCCCTCGAAACCCGGAAGCTGCGCGAAGCTCGAAACCGAAGGGATGCCCTCCTCGCCCACCTCGCGGCGGAGGGTCTAAAAACATTCTAAGCCGAGAGACCCGGCCGTTAACGCACCGAAGGACTGCGGCAGGTTTGCGCGGAAATACTCAAAGAGTCGTCCGCTTTTACGGTATTCGTTGCGGAAAACAGAAAGAAGATTCCGCAAAGAGCAATCGCCGCACCACCGGTCCGCAAGCTGATGCTGCCGATGCGATTTCGTGTGGCCAACCATCCAAGCCCGACTCCAAGCAAATGGATCAGCGCCGTGCCCAATACAAAACCGCTTGCGTAAAGAACCGGTTGAGCAAATCCGGGCATCTCCGTCCCGTGGGCATGGCCATGAAAGATTCCGAACAGGGCCACTCCTCCCATCGCCGCCAAAACGGGAATCTTTTTGTCAGCCACGAGCGCGAGGCCCAAGGCGATCACGGAAACGGCAATACCGGTTTCCACCGAAAAAATCCGGATCCCCTGCATACCCATGATTCCCCCGATCAAAACAAAAAGCACAAATGTTGCTGGAACCGTCCAAATAGCCCTTCCCCCCATCTGTGCGCTGAGCATCCCCACGCTCAGCATGGCAAGAAAGTGGTCAAATCCGAAAACCGGATGCGTCAAACCACTCGAGAAACCCGCGCCTCCATGCCCTGTATGGGCAAATGTGGTTGCGGGGACCAATAGCCAAAGGAGGGGGAAAAGCTTTCTTATCATTTCCGTAATTTAAGATTCAGCCCGAAAATAACCACAAAAAAACCCCGAATACCGCTGGCTTGCCAAAGGGGTCAGCTCTGCTGGAAGTTCGCCCTCCAAAGAAGGAAGAATCCGTAGGCCTGAAGCACAAGGTTCGGAAGCCAGACAATCAACTCCGGATAGGCTCCACCCCGGTTTTTCAGCCCTTCCGCCAGAAGAATCAACGCATAGTAAGCCATAACCAGAAAGAAGCTGATGACCACCCCTACGGAGGTCTCTTTCCGCTGCACCCGGATCCCTAAAGGAATCCCCACCAGCAACAAGGTAAATGGGGCCAAGGCAAAGCTGATCCTCTTCTGCATCTCGGTCAGCATCGGATAAATCTGCTTGGGATCCACATAACCTTCCACTGGGCTCAGGATTCGGTTCGTAAGATCCCCCAATCCCGCAATCCGGATATCCTTCATGTCATCAGGATTGAGAAAGCTTCTGAGTGAAATCTTCAGGGGCAACTGATCCGCACTCAGGCCTGCGCGGATCCCGTTCAAATCTCCCGCATTCTCGCCCCGTTCTTCCTGACGGGCCTTATGGAGGGTGATCGTCAGGCTCAAGTCATCCAGATCGGCTGAAAGAGATCCTTTCTCCGCGCGGATGTTCCGCCTCGGAACCCCGTTGGAATCCAACTCCCAGATGTTGATGTCGGACAGATCCGTCCCGTTCTTCTTTCCGATGTAGATTCGGTACCCGGGAAACCGATCCATCGCCTCCCCAGCCCGGATGAGAAAAGCCGGATTATCCCGCCCGATGTCCAGCAGGACCGATTTGAATTTTTGCAGGGTGATCGGGACAATGACCGCATTGTTGTAAAAACAGATGCCGGAAAGAAAGAGGCCGAATAAAATCACCGGAGCCACCAGCGGAACGAGCCCGATACCGGCCGCCCGGATCGCCTGCAGCTCCAAGTCCTGGGACATCCGCCCGAAGACAATCAATGCCGCCACCAGGATTCCCCACGGCATGGTAAATGTAAGGGCCTGCGGAATCAGCAGTCCCACCATTTTAAAGATCAGCGAAAGCGGAAGCTCGTCATTGACCAGAAGCTCGAAAATCTGCTTGAAGGCATTCCCCAAAACGATGATCAGGGAAAGCACGGCCACCGCCCCTGCGGTCGTGGCCATCATCTGGCCGGTCAAATAACGATAGAGGATTCTCACTTTGTTTTCTGCTTCTTCGTATACTCAAGCCTGTCCTGACATGTGGTGGGTTGTCCACTCTTCAGACCCCGGCATTCATAAAAATGAAACGTCGGTCCGGTCGGTTGACCCCAAGTCGATCTTCGATACGTTCGGACCACCCGGACGGATTCAAAGTCCCGTGCAACTGGAGGAAGAGGGCTGGGTTGCTCCGCCACATATAATCCGGTGCTACCGGACGGGTATTTCTCACGATAACTGGGCCAGAGGGAATACTGGGTCATGACCTGTGGCCAATCCGGGGTGAAGGCACGGGGCCGATCCGGAAGATAAAAGGATAGGAGGCTGGCCGTCTGATATTCATCCGCGATGACAAAGTCGGCTCCAATCTCCCGGCGCACCTTTTCCGCCTCCACAGTCAGATCGTTCCACCCCTTCGCCCGATCCAGCGGGTTGTTTTTGAAATGAATCGGAAGAAAGTCGTGCAGGAGGGCCGTTTCGGCCAATCCGAAAACCAGTCCGACAACCATCACCCAACGCCAAATCTTTTTTCCTTCCTTCCATTTTTGCACCGCCCATCCCGCTCCCAAGATCAGACCCGCAACCAGGGCCGGAGCTGTCCAATTGCCATTCGCCGTTTTATTCAGGCTGATCCAGGCATAGGCCACAAAAAGCGGCCAAAAGAGACACAGCAGATACTTCTCGCCCTGCCCGGGAAATTTTGTGGCGGCCGGGCGGAGTGCGCCCATCAGCATGAGGACAAATAAAACGGGCGAAACCACGATCGCCTGCAGAAGCCAAAATCCTAAAAATTTGCCCCAGTTCACCTGAAATCCGCGGTCCAGATCCCCACCCTCAAAAAGATGCATTGCAGTAATCCAGCCATAAAAGGCGTTCCAGAAAACAATCGGCAGGGCGAGCAGGACAAATGTTCCGAGCAAAAGAAACATTCTTCCCGAAAAAAGAAGCCTTCTTTTCCCTGGGGAGAACAAAAGAAAAAGAACAAAGGAAATCAGCTCCGCCGCATTGGTATACTTTGCCTGAAAACCAAGACCAATCCATAAGCCGGTCAATATCCAGAAACGCTTCTTTCCTGTTTGTACCCCCTCCCAGAAAGAAAGGGCTGCTGCAGCCCAGAAAAAGACGCTGAGCGGGTCGATGGTCATCAGAATACTACCGATCGCAAAAAGCGGCATGACCGATGCCGCCACCACCGCCACCAGCCCTGCCCGTTCGCTGTACAGATTTTTACCCAGCAAAAAAACCAACCAACCCGTACCCGCGGAAAGCAAAACGGCGGGAAGCCTCAACGCCCAGACATGATCTCCAAGAAGAAGGGTGAACATTCGAATCACGAAAGCCGCCCCTGGCCCTTTCCCATAATGATTCCAATCCAGGGAGCGACCGCATTCCCAGTAATGAGCTTCATCCCCCACCAGATCCAGATGCGGTGCAAACCAGATCCGGAAAAGGGTGATGGCCGTAATCCAGCCCAAGGCGAAGCGGGCTTCACGGCTTTGAGGCAGCAGGCTCATTCCCCAAGCTAGCCGAACCAAGGTCGAAATCGCAAAGATTGTATGCTTCCCATTTGACCCCCGCCCTTTCGGTGGTTGAGTAAGACCATGTCATTAGCCCTTAAAATCGACGAACAGATCAAGGAATCCATGAAAGCCAAGGATGCCGATCGCCTCGGGGTCCTTCGGATGCTCAAGTCCGCCATGAAATACGCCGTGATCGAAAAGTATGGGGCGGAAGGCGAAGCCAAGGACGAGGACGTGCTCGCTGTCGTCCGCAAGGAAATCAAGAAACGTCAGGACTCCATTGAGGCTTTCGAAAAAGGCGGCCGCCCCGAACAGGCGACCAAGGAAAAAGCGGAAATGAAAATCCTCGAGGCTTACCTTCCGGCCGCCATGTCCGAAGCTGACCTCGAAAAATTGGTGAAGGACGTGATCGCGGAGCTCGGTGCCACCGACAAAAAGGCGATGGGTGCCGTGATGAAAGCCTGCCAGACAAAAGCCGCCGGACGGGCCGACAACCGGGCCCTCAGCGCCCTCGTCGGCAAGCTTCTGCCCTAATTCGGCTGACTGGGGAGTCGCTTTTTCCCCCCACCGCTGCCACCACCGGGTCCCCGCCGGGCCTTCTGGGGAATATCCTTCGCATACTCCTGCAGAGCCTGCGTAAGTTCCTGAACGATCTCCGGATGTTGGCCTGAAAGATCGCTCTTTTCGGAAGGATCACTCACCACATCAAACAACATCGGTGACACCCCCTGCCCTTGGCGGGAGGTAATCAACTTCCAAGGCGGCCGAAAAACCGCGACCTCTTTGTTCCCCATAAAAAAAACAGGGCGATTGGTTGACTGCCCACCCTTCAAGGCTGGCCAGACATCTTTCCCGTCAAAGTTCGGGAGGGTCGCCATCTTGACCCCCGTAACATCCAGAATGGTTGGAAAAAGATCAGCAACACAAAGAAACTGATCACTCTTCTGGCCGGGGCCAAGAACTCCCGGCCAGTTCATTGCCGCAGGAACACGGATGCCCCCTTCAAAGACCGTTCCCTTCCCTTCGCGCAAAGAAAGATTGGTTGAGCCTTTGCTGACATCCCCGCCGTTGTCTGAAAAGAAAATCACCAATGTATTTTTCTTCAGTCCCTGCTTCTCCAGTTCCTCGAGCACCCGCCCCACGGCCGAATCCAGACCATTCATCGCCGCAAGAAGGGTTTCCCTTCCCCGACCCCGAACTCCACCGCTTTGTCCGGGCGGTGCGGAAATCGGACCATGAATGGCGTTAAAAGCCAGATAAAGGAGAAACGGTCGGTCCTTGTCCCGTTTTTGAATCAGGCCGATCGCCTCGTTCGCCAACAGGTCGGTTGTATAGCCCTCCTCTTGGACAGGCTGTCCGTTCCTCCACCAGTCTAACTCCTGCGTTCTCGGCTTCATGTGGGTGTTGTAATCCACCGCACCCCCCAAAAGGCCGTAGTGATGATCAAATCCACGATTGGTTGGCAGATATTCCGGTTCCGGATGGCTGTTTTCCTTCGCCCCACCCAGATGCCATTTTCCGCACATCCAAGTCTGATACCCCGCATCATGCAGTGCCTGGGGAAGAGTCTGATATTTTAAA
>CANEUY010000017.1 GCA_947442065.1 Verrucomicrobia subdivision 6 bacterium
ACGCGATCCTGTCGTCGGAGAGTTGGGCGAACTCGGCTTCGGCACCCAACTCCTTCCCTTCAGCGGTCGGGACATTCAGGACGAAAAGATTCTTGGAACAATCCATGTGGCCACCGGTCGCTCCGACCACTTGGGAGGCCACCTCACACCCGACAAGTTTGCGGAGAAGATCAACGCCACCCACGACGACATCCTTTACGCCCCGCACAAAACCCCCGAGATCAAGTTGAAGCAGGTCCGGATGCATCGTGACGAAAAAACAGAAGTGGTCATCGAAGGCTATCAACCCTCCCCTTACCTCAAAAAACTTCTCGCCTGAAAGCTTCGACCTACGAAAAACCCGCCGTCTTGGCGGAATACTTGGCCTTTCACTACCTCGAACCCTCCCAACTTCTCCCCCCCGGCGCCCCCCTAGCCGGATCGATTGATAATTTCCCATCTGCTTGCGCTCATCTCCTTCTCCGCCACGCTCCCAAGCGGGCTTCACGGGCCCTGGATCTTGGCTGTGCGGTAGGCCGTTCTTCTTTTGAAATCGCCCGAAGAATTCCTGAAGTGATCGGGATCGACTACTCAAAATCCTTCATCCGGGCCGCAAAAAAGGTTCAGAAAAAAGGAAGGCTTCGATTCAACCTTTTGGAAGAAGGAACGAATACCCGCCCCTCCTTCGCAACATTTCCCACCACCACCCCCCGGAAACGAACCACCTTTCTTTCAGGGGACGCTCTCCACCTTCCGTCCGGCCTCGGCTCCTTTGATGCGGTCCTGGCAGCCAACCTGATCGATCGACTTCCCGAACCTAAAAAATTTCTAAAACAGATTTTGCCAAGCCTCGTTAAACCGGGCGGGATCGTCCTCCTGACCTCCCCTTACACTTGGTCCTCTGAGTTCACCCCGCGTTCCAGATGGTTCAAGGATTCATTTTCGACGATTCGCATGGCACTCCGTCCCTCTTTTCGTCTTCTTCATCGCCAGAATCTCCCCTTTCTTCTTCGCGAACATCGCCGCAAGTTTCAATTCACCTTTTCCGATGCCACCATCTGGCAACGCTTTTAGATAGGTTGGTTTGCGTGAAATCCAAAATTCCGCTATTGTAAATTCTTATGGGTAAGACCCTTTTCCATAAAGTTTGGGATCGTCACGCTGTCGGAAAGCTTCCGGATGGTTCGACCCAGCTTTTTATCGGTACCCACCTCATTCACGAGGTCACCAGCCCCCAGGCTTTCGGAATGCTCCGGGATCTTGGACTGAAGGTGGCTTTCCCCAAACGCACCTTCGCGACTGTCGATCATATCGTTCCGACAGACCAGCAGGTTGAGCCCTTTAAGGACACCCTGGCCGATGCCATGATCAAAGAGCTTCGGAAAAACTGCGCTGAGTTTGGCGTCACCTTCTTCGATATCCCCTCAGGCAAACAAGGCATCGTCCATATTGTTGGTCCTGAACAGGGCATCACCCAACCCGGTACGACCATCGCCTGTGGCGATTCCCACACCTCCACCCACGGAGCCTTCGGGGCCGTGGCCTTTGGAATCGGCACCAGCCAGGTACGCGACGTCCTTGCGACGCAGACCATGGCTCTCTCTCCCCTCAAAGTCCGTAAGATCGAGGTACGGGGAAAACTCGGACCCGGCGTCTACGCAAAGGACATCATCCTCCATATCATCCGCACCCTCGGGGTAAACGGCGGCACGGGATACGCCTACGAATATGCGGGTCCGACGATTGAAGGCCTCTCGATCGAGGAGAGGATGACGATCTGCAACATGTCGATTGAAGGCGGTGCCCGCGTTGGTTATGTAAATCCGGACGAAAAGACCTTCGAATACCTGAAGGGGCGGCCTTATTGCCCCAAAGGGAAGGAATGGGATGCCGCTGTGGCTGAATGGCGCAATGTGGCCTCTGATCCCGATGCCGTATACGACGACGTAAAGGTCTTTGAAGCCTCTGAAATCCGACCCACCGTCACTTGGGGCATCAATCCCGGTCAGGGCATCTTCATTGATGAGGCAATCCCTTCGCCGGAAGAACTGCCCGAGGCTGACCGCTCCTCCGCCAAAGAAGCCCTGGAATTTATGAAGTTCAAAGCCGGGCAAAAACTCGCTGGGCAAAAGATTCAGGTCGCCTTCTTCGGCTCCTGCACCAACGCCCGTGTCTCCGACTTTGTCGAAGCCTCCAAATTCCTCAAAGGACGCAAAGTCGCTGCCGGCATCCGGGCCATTGCCGTTCCCGGCTCGCAGGGAGTGAGCAAAATTTGCGCTGAAATGGGCATCGACAAGATCTTCCGGGAAGCCGGTTTTGACTGGCGGGAAGCTGGCTGTTCCATGTGCCTCGGTATGAATCCGGATCAACTGGTGGGGGATGAGATCTGTGCCTCCTCGTCCAATAGGAATTTCAAGGGCCGTCAGGGCAGTCCGACGGGGCGTACCCTGCTCATGAGCCCTGTGATGGTGGCGGCCGCGGCAGTCACCGGCGAGGTGGCCGATGCCCGAAAGGTTTTTGCCAAGGCCTGATATGTCCCTCTCCCCGATCAAAAGAATCACCGGTCGTGCCGTTCCCGTGGAGGGAGACGACATCGATACCGATCGGATTATTCCCGCCCGCTATATGCGTTGCGTGACCTTTGATGGATTGGGGGAATTTCTCTTCCGTGACATCCGCCAGAGCTCCGATGGAAAGTCCACAAACCACCCCATCGACCAGGCCAAGTTCAAAGGATCGACAATCCTCGTTTCCGGAATGAATTTCGGGTGCGGCAGCTCCCGCGAACACGCTCCGCAGGCAATCGTCCGGGCAGGCTTCAAGGCTTTGATCGCCGGAAACTTCGCAGAAATCTTTTTTGGAAACAGCACAACACTCGGTCTCCCATGTGTGGCGGCTAAAAAAGAAGATCTTCAGGCCCTCACCCAACTCATCTGGTCTGAGCCCAATACCGAGGTGGAAATAGACTTGGAAAAGCTTCAGGTCAAAGCGGGCAAACTCTCCTTTCCCGTCACCATGAAGGCCAGCGCCCAACAGGGATTGCTTTCGGGGCGCTACGACGCAATCGCCGATCTTCTCGCCAACCTGCCCAAGGTCAAAGAGTTGGCCGCCCGCTTGGGTTGATCCTTAAAAAAACACGCCCCACCTGGGCGCTAGGAGAACTTTTTTCGACCCTGGAATGCTCCAGAAATTGAGACTCCCGCTTCCGCGTCCGCCTTCCTAGAAAGGCATGACGTATTCGAATTAGGGTTGGGCCTCGTTTTGTAATTTTATCGGTTGAAAAAAATTGTTCCGTCACACGCTCCAGGCAGGGCGCGACGAGCCAAACATTCTCTTAAAGAACACCCCGCAACCGAGCTTGGCAACGGGTGGCCAAGGATTCGAGAATCTTCTTCTCCCATCCGGTGACCTCTTGTTCCGTCAATGTGCGCGCGGTGGAGCGAAATTGCAAGCGACACCCTAGTGACAAAAATCCCTTGGGCACCTTGACCCCCGAGGCATCCCGGAACCGGTCAAATACGCTCAGCCCCTCCATTTCGGTCGGAGCCGCCAATCGGATCGCCTTTTCTACATCCGCAAAAGCCACCTCCTGTGGCAGAATCAAAGCCAAGTCCCGTTGGACCCCCGGAAAACTACTTACCTCCCTGTATTCGGAGGGGCGCCTTTCCTTCGTTTCCAAAACGCATTCCAAAACCCAGGTCGCAGCTTTCAGGCTCGCCGACTTTTTCTCCGCCGGATCGGTCTCCCTAACGACACCGGCTTCAGCTAAGCCGTCGAATCTTTCCCGCAACTCCTGCCAGAGGCCTTTGAGGCTGAAAAGATCGGCCTTCGACTCCCCCTCCTCCCAATGAACCGGACGTTCACGACCCGCAACTAGCACAGCCAAGCGAATCTCTTCTTTGCCACCTTTCCCAATGACCCTCCCGACCTCAAAAAGCTTCAGATCCACTTGGCCCCGGGAAATATTCCGTGCGGCAATGCGGAGCAAATTCGGCACGAGGGAGTCACGGTAAGCTGAAGCATCGGGACTAGCCGCGATATTCAGGCCCACCGATTGCCCCTCCTCCAACCGAACCAAGCTGCCCGAAAGCACCTCAAAGAACCCACGCTCCACCAGAAAGGCACGGATTTGCCTCCGCTGACGATCGGCCTTGTCCTCGTTCGCCTGTCCTTCGGCCAGACCATCCAAAACGACAGGGACTTTGTCCAAATCCTCCACCCGGATGAGTTCCTCAATCAGATCGATTTCCTCCCGAACATCCGCCCGCCAGGACGGCGACAACCACCCCCCTTTTTCTTCCCGAAAACCAAGAGCCGTAAGTTTTGTCGCGAGAGTTTTTGGATCCATTTTTAGGCCAAGTATCTTCTGCATCCGTTCCAGGCGAAGGGGAATAGGTTGCACGGGAACGGTGGGAGAAGATCCGACCACCACAGTTCCTTCATATTTTTCGACTGCTCCACATTCTGTCAGCAGTTGAACAAATCGATCCCTGCCCCGCTCAACCAAAGAAGGATCTAGGCCGCCCCTCCCAAAACAGCGGGCCGAATCGGTTGTCAGAGAAAGCCTGCGCGCAGTTTTGCGAATCCTCCCCGCTTGAAAACTTCCCGATTCCAACAGGACCTTTCGGGTCCCTTTTTGGACGGAGGAGGGTTCTCCACCCACCACTCCGGCCAAGGCAACCGGTCCCTTCTCATCCGCAATCACCAGATCTTCGGCGGTCAGCAGATGAGCCCCTCCATCGAGTCCGGACAACTTCTCTCCCTCTTTGGCTCGACGAATTTCGATTGTTTTTCCATGCAACCGTTCCGCATCGAACACGTGCAAAGGTTGTCCGATTTCCAGCATCACATAGTTGGTCGCATCCACTAACAGTCCCCGGCTTTTTACTCCACAGCCGGCCAGCCTTTTTTTCATCCAATCCGGGGATTCCAGGTCCGGAAGAACGTCGATCGCCGTGAGAGTGTAGTGAGGACAATCCTTTTCATCCGTCACCCGAACCTTCCAACCGGACAAGGCCTTTTCCGGGGTTTTTGTGATAGCCGTCCGATTCTTCCTGTTGACTCCCAAGGCGGTAAGTTCACGAGCCACGCCTTCGACGGAGGCTAAATCAGGCCGGTTGGAGGTAATCTCCACCTCAAAGATGGTTTCGCCCGGGAAAATCTCTTCTAGCGGGAGCCCCAGCTTTGTTTCGGATGGCAAAAGCAGTAGCCCATCCGCATCTTCCGCCAAACCGAGCTCTTTGGCCGAGCAAAGCATTCCTTCCGAAGATTCACCCCTTAGTTTGGCTGATTTGATCGTCATCCCATCCGGAAAAGTCGTCCCAGGCTTGGCCAAGGGAACAATGTCACCAGCATTGTGATTCTTCGCTCCACAGACCACCTGACGGGGCCCACTTCCATCGTCCACGAGGCAGACAGTCAGGCGATCCGCATTGGGATGCTGCTTTTTTTCAAGGATTTTTGCGGAAACGACTCCCTTGACCTTGCTCCCTGTCGAATGAATCGAAATCACCTCGGTTCCACTCCGCGTCAGCCGGTTGGCCAACTCCTCACTGGATTCACTCCAACCACACCATTCTCCCAACCAATCCAGAGGAATCTTCACGAGGATCCTGACTTCTTTTTTCCGCGGGGATTCGATTGCGCCATTTGATCCCGCAGACGGGCGGCCCCTTCAAAATCCTCCACGGCAATCAAATGCCTCATTTCCGCCTCCCACTCCTCCCGCGGAGCTTTTTTCCGTGCAGGACGTTTTCCCCGGTGTACCACCCCCTTCTGCGACTCCCGCAACGCGATCTCCAGAGTTTCTTGAAATTTCTCGTAACAGACCGCACACCCCAGACGACCTGTCTTTTGCAGGCTTTCAAAGGGATAAGCACACGCAGGACAAACCATCGTTCCGACGCTTGTCCGGGGTGATCGAGGGGGCTGAAGAATTTCCTCAGCCAGAAACCCGGAAGGATGGATGGTTCCCGCTTGCCTCGCGCATTCCTCGCATAGATCCACTCGTTTCAAATCTCCTCCCACCACGGTGGTCATAAAGACCGTGGCAGGTTTACAGGCGCATTTCTGGCAGTCCACGGATGCAGGAGTCAGGCGGGGATTTTGGTTCCCGTTGTGGTGACGAGCTTGCGGTAACGTTTCATTAAATCGGATGTTTTCTTGCCGGGTTTCCCGTCCCCCACGATCCGTCCGTCGACTTCAACCACGGGGACAATCTCCGCCCCCGTTCCGGTGAGAAACATCTCTTCACAGGTAAAAAGGTCATAACGACGGACATCATCTTCTCGTGTTTCCCAGCCGGCTTCCCGGGCGATTTCCAGCACGGTGGTCCGGGTGATTCCGTTGAGCGCCCCGGAAGAAAGCTTGGGCGTGACCAACACCCCATTCCGAAGGAAAAAGATATTGTCACCGGAACACTCGGAAACCAACCCTTGGGAATTCAATAGAATCACCTCCTGGGCTCCAGCCTGCTGACCCTCAATCTTGGCAAGGATGTTGTTCAGATAGTTCAGGGATTTGATTCCCGGATCCAGGGAGGCGGGAGATTGACGCCAAGTGGCCCCCGTTACGACCTTGAGTCCCTCCCGGTAGTACTTCTCGGGATAGAGCTCTAAGTCGGTTGCAATGATGATGAGGGTCGGTTTTTTACAACGGTCCGGGGAAAGACCGAGGTACCCCTTTCCACGCGTCACCACCAGACGAAGATAACCGGATTGGATCTTGTTTCTTTGGCAGGTCTCCAGGACCGCTTCGCGGATTTCATCCCGACTCCAGGGCAGTTTCAGCAGGATGGCTTTGGCGGAGTCTTCCAACCGTGCGAGATGCTCCTCCAGCTTGAAGACTCTTCCCTCATAGGCCCGGATTCCTTCGAACACCCCGTCGCCATAAAGCAACCCGTGGTCAAAGACTGAAATCTTGGCCTCTTCTTCCGGATAAAATTTCCCGTCAATATAGATGATCATAATTCCTTTTACGCCAACCTGCCGTCCAATAGCCGAAGGGGAGTCCCCACCTTGGCGGCCACGGATTCGTCATGGGTGACGAGCAAGAGAGATTTTTGCCTCTCCCGGACCATTCGAACAAGCAAATCAAGCACCGCGGAAGCGGAAGTTCCGTCCAAATTTCCGGTCGGTTCATCCGCCAAAATCAAATCAGGCTCGAGAATCAGGGCCCGCGCCACTGCCACTCTCTGTTGTTCACCCCCGGAAAGTTCCCCGGGCAAATGATCACGGCGGAGGGTCATCCCCACCTGATCGAGCAAGTCTTCCCAACGTTCCCCGACATGCACGCCAGCGAGCATGGCAGGCAGTCGTACATTCTCTTCCACCGTCAGCTCGGGCAGGAGGTGATAGGACTGAAAAATAAATCCGATGGCCCCTCTCCTCCAGTTGGCCCATTGGCTTCGACTCTGCCCCGAGATCTTTTCCCCCTTCCAAAAGATCTCGCCGCCATCCGCCTCCTCCAACCCCCCCAGCAGACTGAGCAAGGTGGATTTCCCGGCTCCGGAAGGCCCGCAAACCGGACGACATTCCCCGGGCGCAAGCTGAAAACCAATTCCGTGGAGAATTTCCAAAGGGGGTCTGCCCTCCAGCCGATAGCCTTTTTTCAAATCCCGGACTTCGAGAAGTGGAGTCGTCATGTTCGCCTCAGGTTCGCAGAGGGCTCCGCATGCGAGGCCACCCAAGCCGGCACCAGAGCTGCCAGCACGCTCAACGCCAGACCGGCGAAAGCCACTCCAAGAAAAACCCCTACATCATACCGCACGGGAAGTCCGGAAAAGTGGTAAATCTCGGCTGGAAAGAGATCCTGGCCCGTGATCCGCCCAATTGCCTGACTCAGGCTGTTTCGGTTGACCAGAACCAACCAAGCCCCGACCCCCCCCGTGCACGCCCCCAGAACCCCCACCACCACTCCGTACATGGTGAAAATCGTGGCGATCTGCCGGGGAGTTGCCCCAAGGGCGGCCAGAGTTCCAATCGATTTGGCCCTCTGGACGGTCACTGTAATCAAGGTACCGCTGAGTCCCAAAGCCGCCACAGCCATGATAAAAAACAGAAGAAAACTCATCACCCGCCGCTCGACTGCCACGGCGGCAAAAAGTCGCTGATTGTGATCCATCCAAGTCATGACCCGAACCCCTTCTCCCAGGCGGTTCCTTAAACTTTGGGCCACCCGGATCGCCTGATCGGGATCCTGCAACCGGATGGCAATCCCGTGAACCTCATTCGGCACCGCGTACAGTTCCTGGGCGGTCGCCAGATCGGTAATCAGGTATTCCGAGTCGTAATCATACATGCCCGTGGTGAAGATTCCTGCCACACGAAACGCCCGCGGGAGCGGGATTTTTTTTGGCTGATTCCCTGTGCCCTTGGGGTTGATCACATCCTTGAATTGCTGCGGCGCCAGCAGATTCACTTCCGCCCCCAATTCCACATGATTCGCCTGCGCCCATTCCGACCCGACGACCAATTGATCCGGACCGGGAGTCCACGTCCCGGATACAAGAAAATCGGCCAAAGGTAGAACCGAAGAAGCAGTCGCTGCATCCCATCCCTTGATCCGGGGCGTTGAAATCCGGTTATGGGTTTCCGCCAGAACAGGCCCAAGTACGGCACCCGTTGCCCCCAGCACCCCGGGCTCCTGCCGAATCAGGTCGATCAAATGCTGCGGATCCTTCAAGGGGGCCTGCCCCGCAACCGTCAGATGGGATTGGAAGCCGATCACCTTTTTTGTCAGTTCGTCCTCAAATCCCCGCATCACCGACTGAACCACAATCAACACAAGAACCCCCGCCACCACCCCCAACCAACTCAAAACTGTGATGATCGAAACAAAGGTGCGGCGGGGACGGAGAAATCGAAGGGCAAGAAAGAGCTCGGGCCAAGATTTCACCCCCCTAACGTGCATTCTTCGGGGTGTTCCCTCAAGCCTTCATGCGGGTTGCCCATGAAGTCGGTATCCCATAACCTTTCACCTTTATGGCAAACCCCCATCAACTCCAAAAGGCTAGGCGGGTGTTGGACATCGAAATCGCGGCCCTGCGCAGAGTTCGCCGGCGGATCGGTCCCTCCTTTTTAAAAGCAGTCTCCCTAATGCGTCAAAGGCTCGAAAATGGCGGAAAAATCATCGTCACGGGAATTGGAAAGTCAGGTCATATTGGCCACAAAATCGCTTCTACCCTGGCCAGTACCGGAACCACGTCCGTCACCCTTGATCCGGTGGATGCGGCCCACGGCGACCTCGGGGTTGTCTCCAAAAAAGATCTCGTTCTGGTTTTGAGTTACAGTGGAAGCACGGACGAACTGATCCGAGTAGTCCCTTTGCTGAAGAAATTGGGCACTCCGATTGTGGTGATGACCGGTAACCTTCGCTCCCATCTGGCCCGTCAGTCGGATATTGTGCTGGATGTCTCCGTCCAACAGGAAGCCTGCCCTCTGAATCTGGCTCCCACTTCGAGCACCACCGCCATGTTGGCGATGGGGGATGCCCTAGCCATGGTTCTCCTCGAAAGCCGCGGATTCCGAAGGGAAGACTTTGCCAGGCTTCATCCGGCAGGGGCGATCGGACGGGACCTGCTACTTAAAGTAAGCGAGATCATGCGCCCACGTTCGGCCATACCCCTTTGCACAACGGAAACCCTAGTGTCCAAAGCCCTGGCGGAAATCACCGCCAAGCGCTGCGGCGCTGCGATTGTCCTGGATAAACGGGGCAAGGTCGCAGGCATCTACACCCACGGCGATTTTGCCCGTGGTTTCCAAAAAGACCGGGAAATCCGCCATCGCCCCATGAAATCCGTCATGACCAAAAATCCCGTCACGATCCCCGTTGACAGCTTGGCGGCAAGAGCTTTGCATATGTTTGAGACACATCGCATCGAGGATCTGGTAGTGGTGGATGCCGCTCGCCGTCCCGTGGGACTGGTGGATTCTCAGGATCTGACCCGTTTCAGATTTCTTTAAAACGGAAAACAAAGAAGGAGACTACAACGATGGCCGTTATCGCGAATGATTTGAAAAAGGGCATGGCTGTCCGCAAGGACGGGGACATCTATATTGTGATGGGAATCACCCACCGCACTCCGGGAAACAAACGGGCCTTTGTCCAGGCGATGTTCCGTTCGCTCAGATCTGGCCTGTCCTCGGATCACCGCCTGGCTTCGGATGAACGACTTGAAACAGTGAGTGTTTCCCGTGACAAGTGGGAATTTAGTTATAACGACAATACGGGATACACCTTCATGAATCCCGAAAATTATGAAAACCTGACCCTCACGCCCGAGTTGGTCGAGGATGTGAAGGAATTCCTTTCGGAAAACATGGCTTGTGAAATCCTTTTCGTCGAAGGAAAGGCCGTTTCAGTCGAACCCCCCGCCAGCGTGACCCTCAAGGTGATCGAATCCCCGGAGGGAATCCGGGGAGATTCGGCCAACAACGTCATGAAGGTCGCCAAAATGGAAACCGGTCTGACCCTGCAGGTTCCCCTCTTCATCAAGGAGGGCGAATTGATCAAAGTCGACACGCGGGAGCGGAAATACATGGGACGGGCTTAACCCCGTCCGCTCCTACCCTCCAAACGTAAGATTTTTGACCCGCTCTGACGCACAGGCATTCAATACATCGATCACCCTTTGATAGGGCGCCTTGTCGTTCGGGCGAATGATCACAGATTGATCTGCTGAAGCGTCGATCAGCGCCTTCAATCGGCCCCGGAGCTTCGGCATTTCATGATCCTCCCGGCCGTCTACCGGACTATCGTTAAAAGTGACCACACCTTCCGGTCCGACCCGGATTGTGACGGGTGTTTTTGCCGTGCTGGAGGCCTGAGAAGCACCCGGGACCTGAACCCCTAGTTCCGCCTCCTTGACCTGCTTTCCCGCCATCACCATGAAAAACAGAAGTAGGACAAACATGACATCCAACATCGGAGCGATTTGCAGCCCATAATCCCCGTCTCCTCCACCTCCACCTCCGGCCATACGTTACCCCTTCCCACCCTTGGTCGAGGCAAAGACCACATTTGCCACGCCAGCCGCCGCCGCGGCCTTTAGAACGACTTTCGTTTTATCCCAGCCCAGATCCTTGTCGGCCCTTACCAGCACGCGATAGTTGGCATTCGGATTCAGCTTCTTCATGCTCTGAAAATCGTTTTTGATGAGTTGAGCCAGGGCCTCCTCCTGGAGACCCGTTTTTCCCGCAGCCTCCACCCCGCCAAATCGGTTGATGTTGACCATAAATTGCCCCTCCCCTTTCTCCCGGTCCTTGGCGTCCTGTGCCTCCGGCAATGTCAGATCGGCGATCTGACTCTTGATTTCCGTCGTGGTGGTGGCCGTAAAAAACATGAGGAGCACAAGAAGAACGTCCACCATCGGGGCAACCTGAAATTCAGGATCCTCATCCCCTCCGGCCGTGTGGACACTGAATTTTTTTCCGTGCCTGGACATGGCACGCACCTCCCGCCTTAGGCCACGCCGCCCGGGGTTGGCGCCGCGCCCCCGAGATAATCACTCACCCGGTACCCTGTGAGCTGCTCGAAAGGGATGTCTTCAAGAAGAAGATTCACCTCGGAATCGACCGCGACGGAAACCGTCTGTATCCGGTTTCGGAAAACATAATAAAGAATAAATCCGGGAATCGCGACGAACAGTCCCGCCCCTGTGGCGACCAATACTTCGGAAATATTTCCGGCCAGTTTGCTGGGGTCGGCAGCTCCGGAGGAACCCAAAGTCTGAAAGGCCTTGATCATACCTAAAACAGTTCCGGTCAAACCGACCATGGGGCTGACCACCCCGATCACGGAAAGATACTGGATGTTGGCCTTGATTTCATTCAACTCCTTCGCAGTGGTATCTCCTGTCGCTTTTTCAACGGCTTCCCTCCCCCGCCCTAACCTCTCGATTCCAGATTGGACAATCCGAGCCAAATAACAGGGGTTTGCCGCACACACCTGATAGGCCAAGGGATAGTTTCCCGAGACAATGGCATCCTTGAGCTGGGCTAGGACAGCTGGAGGCGCAAGCCTCGCGACACGGATTTTGATAAAAGCCTCAATGGTGAAAGCCAGAATCAGAATGGAGGCGATCAAAAGGATCCACATGACGATCCCACCCTCGTGAAAGATATTCCAGACACTTTTCCCCTTGCTCCCCGCCTCGCCTTCCGAAGCACAAAGCAAGGAAGTCATCAAAAGAAGTGAAAAGGAAAAAGTGAAAAACCTGCTTCGGAATATCTGCATAAAATAAATTAACGGAAACCCCTAGTCCGTGACGAGGTCTTTTCTCGATTGCCGAAGGGCTTGGGCCCTCTGATCCGCACGCAGACCAAGCGAGGGAGGCTCCGGATAAAGGGCGCTTACCCGAAGATAATCTTCCAACGCCTTTTTCCACTCCTCTTTTTTTTCGTACGCCTTGCCACGGGCAAAATAATATTCCGCCAATGCTTCCCGATCGGCCCGGACAGGACGCAATCCCTCTTGGAGTTGTCCCTCCAAAAGCTGAAGTTTTTTCAACAGACCATCCGTGTCTTTTCCGGCCGTTGCCTCCGCCAACCCCACATCCGCCCGCAGCCCCGCCGGGCCACTGGAATAAAACTTCTTCATTTTTCCGTACAAGGATTCGGCATCCGCCACCTTTCCCTGAGCCAAATAGGCCTGGCCAAGGCCCCCGGCACACTCCAAAACCCACGGACTATCAACCCCCATTAGTTCATCAACAGCCGTTTTCCATTTTTCCACGACCTGATCCCACTGCCCGGCGGCCAAAGCCTTCCGCCCTTCCGCCACTCCCGGACGCTCGCTCAAAATCACCTCCGCCAGATCGGTTTGACTGTACCCCAAGGTCCCTTTTGAAAACCTGAATGTTAGGGTCATCGAGGTTTCATCAAATTTGACCGCAGTCCCCTGAATCACTTCCCCGTTTTTCAGGCGAATCTGATCCTGGCAGAGGCCAAGGTCCAAAAAACAGGACGACAGCAGAAAAAAACAAAAGCAAATTTGTCGCATGCGCTTGATTTTGCGCTTCCCTCCGCCCCCCCTGACAAGCCAAAAAGAGACATGATCACTTTCCTTCATGACAAATTCAAAGGGCTCCTTCTCGTACTACTTGCCGTAGTCGGCATCTCTTTCATTTTCTTTGGCAACTGGACCCCCAAGGGGGGTGTCGATCCGGACAGCCAGACCATGGGAAAAATCGGAGGTCGTAGCCTCTCCCTGAATGAATTCGCCGCGGCCCAGCGCCAGACACTTCTGGAAATCACCCTTCAGACAGGCCGGATTCCTTCGGCTGAACAAAGCGAGTTTCTCAATTTCCAGACCTGGATCCGGCTGCTTGAAATCCAAGCGACCGATCTTGCCGGTCTGGATGCCCGCCCAGAACAACTGGTCGAAGCCATTAAAAAGAACCCCCTCTTTCAAAAGGACAAGAAATACGACCCCGAAATTTTTCAAAGGTTTTCAGCAAACTTTCTATCTCCCCAAGGATTCAGCGGCGAGCGCTTCGATCAGGCCGTTTTGGACCAAGTCCGGTCAAACCAGCTTTTGGAGGCTCTGGCCTCCACGGCTGTTCTTTTCCCCAACCAAGCGGAAGATCGTCTCCAACGCCTTTTCGGTCCAGCAGAGGTTCAGGTCGTCCGCTGGGATTCTTCGAAAGTGACCCCGCCGGAACCCAAAGCCCAGGATTTGGAATCCTACCACAAAGCCAACGAGGCGGTTTTTGCCCTCCCCGCCCGCCGGACGGTGGACGTGGTTGAAATCCTCAACCAGGGAACCACGGAAGAAGCCCGCCGGAAAACCGGGGAGACCGCCTTTGCCTTTACCTCGCAATTTTTTAATCTTCCAGAGGGGAAAAGTCGCCCCGACTTTTCCGCAGCTGCAGGCCAAGCCAAGTTGGCCATCCGAACCCATGGACCTTTTACGCCTTCTGACTCTCCTTTCCCCGGTGAATCAGATCCAAGACTCACGGCTGCTGCCTTTGCCCTCACCCCGGAAGACCCGGTCAGTGACTATCTCCCATCGAAAAATGGCTACCTCGTCCTCCACCTTCGCGAGGCCCAGCCTGCAAGAAATCGGCCTCTTTCCGAAGTCACCCCAGAAGTCCGTGCCCGCTGGTTAGAGCAGGCCCGCCTCGAAATGGCCGCCCAACAGGCCCAGTCCTTCGCTCAGACTGCCAACGCCGCTCTCGCCTCCGGACAAAAGTGGGAAGATCTCTCAAAAGTTGCCTCCCTTGTTCCGGTCAAGCTCCCTGTTTTCAGCCCGGCCGATGACAAGCCCCTTCCCTTCAAGGATGCCGACCGCATCCGCCAAGTCGTAAGCCAGATGGAACCCCGCCGAGTCAGCAATCCAATCCAGGTGGAAGGTGGTCTGATCGCAGTTTACCTGGTGAAAAGGGATCCCGCCTCCGCTGAAACGATGACTTCGACCCTCCCCAAAATTTCCGCCCAGATCCTCAATCAGCGCCGGAGCGAACTGATCCGCGACTGGATCACGGGACGCGCCTCTCTTCCCGGAAACCAGCTACCCTCCCAAGTCCTGATGCAACTTCGGGGCTCCCTCTGATTCGGCGGTCCGCTCCCTCGGTCCGCCGCTCATGGTTACCTTCACCAATCTGACTCGTGCGCCGGAAATCGGCGCAAACTCCTACCTCCTCAAATCCGGCGAACATTCCGTTCTGCTGGATGCTGGAATGCATCCAAGACTCGATGGCTGGGAAGCCACCCCCCTGATGGATCAGATCCCCGAAGATCTTGGAGCTATCCTTGTCTCGCACGCCCATCATGATCATATCGGATCCCTGCCCTTGGTCACAGCTGCCCACCTTGGGGCCAAGGTCCTCATGACATCCGGCACGGCCGCCCTCACCGAACCCCTTCTTCATAATTCGGTCAATGTGATGACGCGGCAGCGCAGGGAACTGGGTCGAACCGATTACCCCCTCTACACCCACCGCGGAGTCGATGACAGTGCCGTGACCTGGGAAATCGCCAACTTGAACCGCCCTTTTCGTATTGAAGATGCCCCATGGGAGTTCGTCTTTCACGATGCCGGACACGTCCTCGGTTCGGTGATGACGGAGATTCGTGCGGAGGGACGGAGGGCCCTTTACACGGGCGATCTGAACCTTCAGCGACAGACCCTCATGCTTCCATGTCAGCGTCCAGGGGCCTTTGATACCCTCATCATGGAAACCACGCGTGGCGCGCAACCCGCGATCCCGGGCCAAGACCGTACTTTTTTCGAAGAGTCCCTTCTAGCTGGCATCCGGAACACCTTCGAAAGAGGTGGTGCCGTCCTGCTCCCCGTGTTTGCTATGGGAAAAACACAAGAGGTTCTCGCCTTGCTTCACCATGCGCGTTTGGAGGGAAAAATCCCCAAAGCGCCGATTTATATCGGGGGTCTGGGTCGGGTTATGACCGAAGTTTACGACCGGCAACGGTCCCTTAATCCCCGTCAACATGCGAACCTGCGTCTGATCCCGGAAGCCCAACCGGAAACCTTTGATCCCCGCCGTCTCCCGCAACTGCGCCTGCGGGCAGGCCATATCTATCTACTTAGCTCGGGAATGATGACCCCCCAGACGACCAGCCACACCATCGCCCGTCTCTTTTTCCCCCGGGAACACGATTCTATATTTTTTGTCGGCTACACCGAGCCCTCCTCGCCCGCGGGAATTCTTCGTGAAGCCGGGCAGGGAAGTCTGATCGACTGGGGCGACAACCGGGAGGTCCCCATCCGATGCGAAGTCCGCTACTTCGATCTCACCGCTCATGCCACCCGGGAGGATCTTCTCCAATGGACCTGCCAGGAGGTCCAACCCAGCCGGGTCATGCTTGTCCACGGGGATCCCGAAGCTCAAGCATGGTTCGCCCAACAATTCGCCCAGAATCGTCCGGGGATGCAAATCATCCAACCCCCGCCGGGACAACCTGTTCCCCTGTTTACACAAACCCCCTAATTCGAACGGTTATCTTTTTCGATTCCCACCATCCTCTTCTCGCCCAAGAAACTCTCCCATTCTAGAGTTTCATCACGCCCGGGTGGTGGAATGGCAGACACAAGGGACTTAAAATCCCTTGGGGAGAAATCCCCGTGCGGGTTCGACCCCCGCCCCGGGCATATTTTTTTACCGAACAGGTCGTTCCGATGTTGCCCCACCCGATGACGTGTGTATTTTCCTAACCCAATGGCTGACAAAACTCGCATCCTCAAAGAGAACGTCCCCGGCAAATGGTACGTCGATGATAGCTGCACTCCGTGCCACGTATGCCTCGAAGAAGCTCCAAAGCTTTTGAAATACAACGAAGATCAAACCTACGTTTATTTCTTCAAACAACCCGAGACACCGGAAGAAGTGGACGCCGCCCAACGCGCCCTCGACATCTGCCCCACCGGATCCATCGGGAACGATAATTGACCATGTCCACGTCCCCTGCCCCTAGCGCTACTCCTGCCTTCGGACGAAACAACCCTTTTGCCTCCCAACTCCTGGAAAATCGTCAGCTCAATCAAAAGGGTTCGAGCAAAGACACACGCCATATTGTCATCCAATTGGGCTCTTCCGGCCCGACCTACCAGTGTGGAGACTCCCTAGGCGTCCTCCCGCGGAATCCCGAGACCCTGGTTCGTGAATTCACCCAAAAATTAGGTCTTCATGACGATGCTGCCCTGCATGAAACCCTTGCAACCTCCGCCATCCTCAACCGAGTCGGAAAAAAATTCGTCAAAGCGGTCGCAGAAAAAGCCACCGGCCCGGCCCGGGATAAGTTGCAGACGATTTGTGCCGACGAGAAAAAACTGGAGGAGTACGTTTTCGACCGGGATGTGGTCGACGTCCTACACGATGCTCCAGGAGTTCAACTTGAGCCCGCGGAAATTCCCGGCCTCCTCAACAAGATTGCCCCCCGCCTCTACTCGATTGCATCCTCCCCCGATCACCGTCCCGGTGAGGTTCACCTGACCGTTGCTGTCGTCCAATACACCTCCCATGGGCGCAGCAAACAGGGCCTCGCGTCAGGTTACCTCGCCCATCTGGCTGACCAAGCCTCCGTACCCGTCTATGTTCAACCCACGCGTCACTTTCACCTCCCCCCCCCTGATCGTGACATTATTATGGTCGGGCCTGGAACCGGCATCGCCCCCTTCCGTGCCTTTCTGCAACACCGCCAGAGGCACGGTCATGCGGGAAAAAATTGGCTCTTTTTCGGCGACCAACATGCCCAAAGCGACTTCCTCTATGGGGATGAATTCGCTGCGGCCCAAAAAAACGGAAGCCTCCACAGGCTTTCCACCGCCTTTTCCCGGGATCAGGCCGAAAAGATTTACGTTCAGCATCGGATGCAGGAAGAAGGCGCCGAACTTTGGCGGTGGTTGGAAAATGGGGCCTACTTCTATGTGTGCGGAGACGCAAAACGGATGGCGAAGGATGTCCACGCCGCCCTCTTGGCGATCGTCGTCAAGCATGGCGGAAAAACACCCGAACAGGCCGAAGAGTGGTTAACGGTCACTTTCGCCAAAACAGAAAAACGCTACCTCAAGGATGTCTATTAATCTGTGATGGCCCGACGCCAGAAATCCGGGAATCTTTTCATCGGCCTGGTGGTCTCCGGTCTGATTCTTGTGGGAACGGCCCTTTATCTTCGCGACCGCGGGATGCTCCGCCTTCCGCAACCCCAACCCAAACCTCCCGCGCAGAGGGCAGAGGATCTCGCCAAGAAATACCCAAGTGCCGAAGTGTTTTCCGGCCCTGAATCAAATGCCGAAGCGGATAAAAAAAAAGTGAACTCCCCCCGTCCGTAGCTCCCGTTCCTCCCCAGGAAAAACCCGCAGAAAAACCGGTTTGGGTCGGGCCTCCCAAACCTCCCATGGGAAAAGATGTACGTCGGGCTGAACCCGTTCCAACGGACAAACCCCGGGATACGATCGAGATGGCCGGCTGGCAGACTCTCCTCGATCGATTGAATTTTTCATGTGGCACAATTGACGGTCATTTCGCCAAAAGAAGCCGGCGAGCCGTTTCGCAATTTCAGATTCATCGGGCTCTGGCCACTACGGGGGAGTTAGACATCGAAACCCGCCTCAACCTCGGAAAACCCGGGGATGCCTATACGGATTATACCCTGACGGAGGAGGATCTTCTCCATGTCATTCCCAAGCCCAAGGGGTTCTTGGCCATGAGCAAAGTTCCAATTCTTGATTATAACGACCCTTGGGAAATGCTCGCAGAAAAAACCCATTCCACCCCTTCCTTTCTCAGGGAACTCAACCCCGGAGCAACCAACATGACAGCCGGAATCAAACTTACCCTTCCGAATCTGGAAGGTACTCGCAAGCTCCCCCCCGTTTCCAGGATCGTGATCCTCCTGTCGGAGACCACTCTTTTGGCCTTCGATGCAAGCAATCGAGTCGTCGCTTGCTTTCCTTGTTCCATTGCAGCGAACAAAAACAAGGTGCCCAACCAACCCCTTACGGTCGTCAATATTGCACCGAATCCGGACTACACGTTCGATCCCAAAGTACTGGTCGATGTGGCCACCAAGGAAGGTATCACCAACAAATTGGTCCTTCCCCCGGGTCCCAATAACCCTGTCGGCACGGCCTGGATCGGCCTCTCGCTGCAAGGCTACGGAATTCACGGCACCCCAGAGCCTGAAGACATTTCCCGAACCGGATCACACGGATGCTTTCGGCTAGCCAATTGGAATGCCAGCAAACTTGTGAATGCAGTAAGGCCCGGGGTACCTGTCGAAGTTGTCCCTTAATCCTTATTTCACTTTCATCCAGAGTGGAAAGTGATCACTCGGGATATCTTTATCCCGAAATACGCGGACATCCTCCCCGTTTCTCCCAAAGCTTTTG
>CANEUY010000018.1 GCA_947442065.1 Verrucomicrobia subdivision 6 bacterium
ACGTTGTCCTCCGGAGAGCTGGTCCGGTTTTCTTGTTTCCAGATCCTGAAGGGAAACCAGAGCGAGGGCCTCGAGCATACGGCGTTTCCGCTCGGCGGGCTCGATCCCCTGCATCGTCAGGCCGAATTCGATATTATCCCCGACGTTCAGATGGGGAAAAAGGGCGTAGCTTTGGAAAACCTGATTCACATTCCGCCGATAAGGGGGGAGTTCCGTGACATCGGTGCCGTCGATGAAGACCCGACCTTCGGTGGGGGTGTCGAGGCCGGAGATCATCCTCAGGGCGGTCGTTTTTCCGCAACCGGACGGACCGAGGAGGGTCAGGAATTCGCCCGGTTGGATTTCAAGACTGACGTGATCCAGAGCCCGGAAGATGGGGGATTGCCCCGGTTTGGGGGAGGGGTGCGGAAAGTTTTTTGAAACATCCCGCAACTCGACGATCGGATTCAAGATGAGCCCATCCCCCAGGGAAATTATACCTTCAGGAGTTCTGCTTCTTTCGTGGTGACAAGGGTTTCAATCTTGCCCGTGTACTGATCCGTGAGTTTTTGGATCTCTTTTTCACCCAGCGAAAGTTCGTCTTCCGTGATTTTTCCGTCCTTCTGCTCCTTTTTCAGTGCCTCAAGGCCGTGGCGCCGTTCATGACGGAGGGCGACCCGGCCATCTTCCGCCAGTTTTCCGATGAGTTTGATCAGGTCTCGCCTGCGCTCCTCGGAGAGCTGGGGAATGGGTAAACGGATGATTTTTCCGTCCACCTGCGGGGTGATGCCGAGTTGGGATTCTTCCAGGGCTTTCCGCACCGGATCGACTGTGGTGACATCCCAAGGCTGGACAACCAGAAGCCGTGGTTCGGGAGCCGTGATACCGGCGAGCTCCTTGAGGCGCATGGTGGAGCCATAGGCCTCCACCCGCAGATTTTCCACCAGGGCGGCCGAGGCTTTCCCCGTGCGAACCCCCTGGAAATCCTCCTCCACCTTGTGGAGGGTTTTTTCCATCTTTTCTTCGGTCTCGAGGAGGATGTCTTCGGAGGCCATAGGAGAAGCCGGTGGTTTGGGTGGAGTGTCCGTTTAGCTCTTGTTGCCTTCGCCCGGGCGGTATTCCTCTTCGGCCTTTTCGAAGGCGGCTTCCATTCCGCCGAGGAAGTCGGCCGATTTGGAGGTGTCTTCCAGCGCGTTGCGCTCTTTTTCAAAGGCTTCGTCCGAGTAGGCAGCGGCTTTGATCGACAGGCCGATGCGGCGTTCCGCCTTGTTGAGGCGGATGACGCGGGCCTCGATCTCCTGGCCGGGCTTGAGGACGTCTTTGACTTTGGCGACGCGCTCCTCGGAGATCTGGGAGATGTGGACGAGACCATCGAGTTCGCCTTCGAGCTGAACAAAAGCACCGAAGCTGGCGACTTTGCTGATCGTTCCCTTGACCATCTGACCGATCTTGAAACGGTTTTCGACCTGCTTCCAGGGGTCTTCGGCGAGTTGTTTCAATCCCAGCGAGATGCGCTGGTTGGCTTTGTCGATGCCGAGAACCTGGGCGTCCACCGTGTCGCCTTTTTTGACGACCTCGGAGGCGTGGGCGGGCTTGCGGGTCCAGGACATGTCCGAGACGTGGATCATGCCGTCGATGCCTTCCTCGAGTTCCACAAAGGCGCCGTAGGCCGTCGTGTTGCGCACGACTCCCTTGACCGGACGACCCACGGGGTAACGAAGATGGATCTCTTCCCAAGGATTGGGCTCGAGATGGCGCACCGAGAGGGAGAGTTTCTGTTCTTCCTTGCTGACCGTGATGACGATGGCGTCGATTTCCTGGCCTTCCTGGAGGATGTCGCTCGGCCGGGCGATGCGACGGGTCCAGGAAAGTTCGGAAACGTGAACCAGACCTTCGACGCCGGGCTCGAGCTGGATAAAGGCTCCGTAGGGCACGAGGCTGGTGATTTTTCCGCGGACCTTGAGATTGACGGGGTATTTTTCGGCAATCTTGTCCCAGGGATTTTCCGACATCTGTTTGAGGCCGAGGGAGACCCGGAGGCGTTCCTTGTCGATCTCGAGAACGAGGACTTCGATTTCCTGACCGGTTTGCAGAAGCTCGGACGGATGACCGAGGCGACCCCAGGTCATATCGGTGACGTGGAGGAGGCCGTCCAGACCATCGAGGTCGACAAAGGCTCCGAATTCGGTGAGGTTTTTGACACGGCCTTTGACCTTGGCTCCCTTGTCGAGGTGGGAGAGGAGTTTGGCGCGTTTCTCGTTCCGTTCTTCTTCGATCAGTTCGCGGCGGGAGAGGACCACGTTCTTGCGGTCTTCGTTCAGCTTCACGATCCGGCATTCGAGGGTCTGGCCTAGGAATTCGCGCAGGTTTTTCGGGGGGTTGATGTCGATCTGGGACGAGGGCAGAAAGGCTTCGACGCCGACGTCGACCATGAGACCACCTTTCACAATGCCTTTTACGAGGCCTTGGACCGTCTTTCCGGCTTCGCTGAGCTTGACGATTTTGTCCCAGTTCTGTTTGTGGGCGGCTTTTTGGCGCGAGAGGATGACTTGGCCGTCCTCGTTTTCGAGACGTTCGAGAAGGACTTCGATCTCCTGCCCGATGGCGAGGTCGTCCGTGGAACTGAATTCGTTCAGGTCGATGGCTCCTTCGGATTTGTAGCCGATGTCGACCATGACTTCACGGGGGCGGCGTTCGATGATGCGGCCTTTGACGATGGTTCCCTCGCGGAAATTCTGCATCGACTGCGATAAAAGAGTTTCGAAATTGTTCATATGTTGGGTTTTCTTGGGTTAGAGTGCGGGCGAATGAATCGGCCCGATATTCAAGGCGGTCACCGGACCGCCGGAGAAGTGCGTTGAAGGTTGTTTCTCATGTCCCTCGGAATGCTCCGAGTGGGAAGACACAAGAGGGAAAGAATACGCCTTGGGCGGGGGCGGGCAAGCATGGGATTGAGGGGTTGCAAGTTTTGGGAAGGGGGCGATGGGGGGGCTCGAATCCCGGACCCGACCCATGGGGGTCGAAGGCGGGGCGGTGGATGGGGAGCATCGGGGGGGCGATGGTTCGGGCGGGGTTGCTGGCCTGGGCGGATGCGGGGGGCGGGCATGGGGACGGAAGAAAGATTGGAATCGTTGGGATTGGCTGGGCCGGAGGTTGGCCCGGGTGGTTGCGGGAAATGGCGGCGGCCGACGTGGTCGGCGCCTGGAGAGAAAAACCGCCTCTTTGGTTGCTCGAATGGCTACCGAATCTTCCCGCTGCGCAACTCGCGATCGAGATTGGAGCCAACGGGTCGGTGGAGACCCTGCGGCCAAGGTCCGGGGCAAGGGCGGAGGCGGAGTGGAGAGCCCGGCGATGGATGACCCGGGGAATGGAAAAAATCATCCTCGTTGAAGCCATCGGGGATGGAGCCGAGGCCGTGGTTCTGGCGAAGGAGCAAAAAAATTGAAAACGGGCAAAGAACTGGCGGGCATTGTCCGAAAAGCCGTTGTTGAGACCTTGCGCAGGAAGGAACCGGTGGAAGATGGGCAGAAGCTGGGGGCGGATTTGGGAGCGGAGAGCATCGATCGGATCGATTTGACCTTTCGGCTGGAGGAAGCGGTGGGCCGGGTGCTGGATGAAAAAATTCTTTTTGCGGAACCGGATCCGACGGTGGCGGAACTTGTCGAACGGTTGGCCCGAATGTTGGAGGAAAAAAAATGAGCCGGCAGGTGGTGGTGACGGGACTGGGAGCCGTCACGGCCTATGGGCTGGGAAGAAAGATTTTTTGGGATGGGATCAAGAGTGGGGAACCGGCCATCCGGGCGATTGATTGGGCGGGGTGGGAACAGGCGCCGATTCAGGTGTTGGCTCGGGTGAAAGAGACCGTTCCAGAAAATGAATCGAGAAGTTTGTTTTGGGCGAGGGAGGCGTTGCGGGAGGCGTTGGAAATGAGCCAACCGGGAAGGGATGGGGGATTGGCCGGTGCGATTGGTTGGCCGGGGCCGGAGGAAGAGGGGGAAGATCCATTGGCCAAGTTAGCGAGTGAAACGGGGATCGGGGGTCCCCGATTGGAGAGTTTGGCGGCTTGTGCGGCTTCCACCCAGATCATCGGAGAGGCATTCCGCATGATTCGAGAAGGGGAAACCGACTGGATGGCGGCCGGCGGGGCGGATGGCCGTGCGCATCCGGGTGGGCTGATGGGATATGACCGGCTGGGGGCATTGGTCCGGGGGTTTCGGGACCGGCCGGAGCAAGCCTGTCAGCCTTTTGGCCGGGAAAGAACGGGGTTTGTGGTGGGAGAGGGTGCGGGCTTTTTGGTTTTGGAGGAAAAGGAGAGAGCGAAAAAAAGAGGGGCCAAAATTTTGGCGGAAATTCGCGGAGCGGCGGAAGGGTGTGATGGCTGGAGGGTGACCGATCCCAGGGAAGATGCCCAAGAGGCTGTGGCTTGCGTCGAAGCCTGCCTAAGAGATGCAGGGATCCGGCCGGAAGATGTTGATTCGGTCGTGGCTCATGGAACGGGGACTCCGGCCAACGACCGTGCGGAGGCGAGGATGTTGGCGCAGGTTTTCGGGGAGAAGCAGCCCCGGTTAAACGCCCCCAAAGCGCTCATGGGTCATCTTTCGATGGCCTGTGGAGCGGTCGAATCGGTATTGGCCGTTCAATCCCTCGCGGAGGATTTTTTGCCTTCAACCGTCGGGCCCTTCTGGCAGGCGGACCCGGAATGCCCGGTGCGGATGGTCCAGGGCAAAGGAGAAAAGGGAGTGCGGGTGGTTCTGAAGCCGTCGTTTGGATTCGGCGGGCAGAACGCCTGTCTGTTGTTTCACCGGGCCTGAGGTTTGTGACTGGAATTTTCTGAACGAAAGGATACGATTTTTCCTTATGCCGACCTATGAATACGTCTGCAAAAAGTGCAAGGCGCATCTGGATATCTTTCACTCCATGAACGATGCTCCGCTGAAGGTTTGTCCGAAGGACAAGTGTCCGAAAAAAGTCTGGGGAAAAGGCAAAATCGAGAAACAGATGGGGACGGGGGCGGGCTTTATTTTTAAGGGAAGTGGATTTTACATCACGGATTACCGCAGCCCCGGATATAAAAAAGCGGCCAAGGAGGCGGGCGGAGGAGAAAAGAAAAAATCCGGAGACGGGGGGTCGGCGAAGGGGGGAGAGGGGAAGTCCGGAAAAGCCGCGTGAGCCCGGCAGGGCTGGTTTTTTTCTTGGGGCTCTTTCTCGTGGGGAAAGAAGCGGGGGCGGCCACGGTCAGGGCGGAAGGCAAAAGCGTTGAGATTCGGGTGGAGTCCAAAGACCGGACGGAAGCGAGCCGGGTCGCAACCGCTTCGGCGGCGGCAACAGATCTTTTTGATGAATTGACCCTCACCCGTTTGAACCCGCCCTTGGAAATCCGGAGCCGTCTCGTCCCGGGGGTAGGTCCATCCCCCGTTCTTGAATGGGATTCCCAAAGAAAATGCCGGTTGCAGGCGGATCCGGGATCGGAGGATTTCACAACGGCCTGGGTTTCTGCCGTAATTTCGGCACGGATTCTGGCGGCCGCGGAAAAACGGAAGGGTTCGGGATCCATCCGTTGGCTGGCAGAGGGGTGCACGGGTCGGGCCGTTCCGGGGGATGAAGCGATGAAGGAGAGGGTCGCGGCGCGGGCGGGGGGATTGGGGGAGGCAAGTTTGAGTCGAATCCAAGGATGGCCGGATCAGGGGGTGCTCGCCGGCGACTCCTTAACCCGGGAATTGCGGCGGCTTCTGGCCTCCCGGCTTTTTTCCCGGGCCATTGCTTCTTCGAACCGTGTGCGTCTGCAGGAATGGGTCGCGGTGGGCTGCCCCGGAAAGTTTTGGTCCGACACGGCGGAAGAAGAGGGTGCTTGGCGGCGAAGTCTGGCTGAACCCGATCTGACGATGGGAACGACTTCGCAGACTCCGGAAGAAACAATTCGAAGACTTAGGGAGCTGGCGGCTCAGGTCGCGAAGGCCACGGTTCGTGGAAATGACTCCGCAGAGGGGCTGTCCCTGGAATTGATCAAGTTGGAGGCGACAGCAGACCCTTTTCTTCGGCCGGCGATTTTTCGCTATCGTCAGGCACTGAAAGCGGGGGGTGCGGAGGGGGACCTGAAGGAAAAGGAGGAGGCATTGAAAGAGGCGGATGTTTCGGTAGAACGTTGGCGGAAGATGCGCGAGAAAGCGGAGGAGCTTCTGGATTGGTATGAACTGAACGTGCCGGACGCGCGCTTGGGGCCCGCGTTGATGGATTGGGAAAAAACGATCCGCGTATCCCAGGGCAAAAATAAAGGGCGACCGACGGGACTCGAACCCGCGACAGCCAGAATCACAATCTGGAGTTCTACCAACTGAACTACGGCCGCCATCGATGAGACAAGACAAGATAACCCCGGAATCCGACGGAGCCAAGCTCGGCCGAGGGAGGGTTTGGGCGTTGACGGGAACGATCGCGGGAGGGAAATCGACCTTCGGCAGGATCCTTGAGGAGAAGGGGTGGGCGGTGATTGATGCGGATGCGATCGTGCACCGGCTCTATGCCAAGGGGGCGGAGGGGTACCGGAAACTGGTTGACGCACTGGGGGAGTCGATCTTATCTTCCTCAAAAGATTTGGACCGCGGGTTGTTGGCCGCGACGATGATTCGGGATTCTTCCGTTTACGCCACTGTCAACCACCTCATCCATCCTCTCGTTCGTAAAACTTGGAAATCTGAAGTCGGCGAAAGCCTTTGCCTCCATCCCCGCCGTTCGGTGGCGGTGATCATCCCCCTCCTTTTTGAAGCTGGGGTGGAGGAATCCTTCGATGGAAAAGTGATGATCGGTTGCCGGGCAGAAATTTCCCGGCGGCGTTTGTCCGAGCGGGGTCTGTCGCCAGAGGCGGCGGACTTTTGGATCGGAAAGCAGTGGCCTGCTGAAAAGAAGGCCCAAGCGTGCGACCAGGTTTTGTGGAATGAAGGAAGTTTGGAATTGCTGCGCGACCAAGCGGAGCGGTGGTCGGGTTCCCAGAGGAACTGACGCCGACTCGCCGGGAAACGGGGCAAGAGAGGGAAATTATGAACGGAGAAGGACAAGATCAGGGAAATCAGGATTACGGCAGAGCACCCGGGGGTGATTACGGGCCGCGGAACGATTACGGCCCGAGGCGTTTTCAGCGGGGCCGTGGGCGGGACCGTCGGGGATTCGGAGGGGGACGGGGATATCCGCGGAACGACTATGACCAGTATCGGAGAGGGCCGGACGGCGGGAATCAGGACGGAGGCGAACCGGCGGCGGAGGAACCGCGGCCGACGGGCCCGCTTTTGCGGCTCGATGATCTGCAAAAAATGCCTTTTCAGGAGCTTCTCGACAAGGCGACCGAAGTCGGGGTCGAAAATCCAGGCGGCCTGCTGAAGTACGAGCTGATTTTTGAAATTCTCCATCGGCATGCGATGGAAAACGGCCGCGTGGCCGGAGAGGGGATTTTGGAAATTCTCCCCGACCAATACGGCTTTCTGCGTTTGCAGGCGAACAACTATCTCGCCACCCGGGAGGACATCTATGTCAATCCGGGGCTGATCCGCAAATACGGTCTCCGCCGGGGGGACCGGGTCGGAGGGGAGATCCGGTCGCCGAGACAGAAGGAACATTATTTCTCCCTCGCGACTGTCGAGACCGTGAGCGGCGAGGACGTCAACAAGCGCAAACCGCCGATTCACTTTGATAATTTGACGCCGTTGTTCCCGAACCGCCGTCTGATTCTCGAAAGCGAAAAGCTCAAGGATATGGCGATGCGGGCGTTTGATTTGATCAGCCCGATCGGTTTCGGGCAACGGGGCCTGATTGTGGCGCCTCCCCGGACCGGTAAGACGGTGTTGATGCAGAAAATCGCCAACGCCATCACCGAAAACAACCCGAAGGCGCATCTGATTGTTTTATTGATCGATGAACGGCCGGAGGAAGTGACCGACATGGCCCGCTCTGTGAAGGGCGAGGTGATCAGTTCGACCTTTGACGAACCGCCCGATCGGCATGTGCACATCGCGGAAATGGTCATCGAGCGGGCGAAACGTTTGGCGGAACAGGGGACCGATGTGGTCATCCTGCTCGATAGCATCACCCGGTTGGCCCGAGCCTATAACACGATGCAGCCCCACAGCGGAAAAATCCTTTCCGGGGGTGTCGATGCGAACGCCCTGCATAAACCTAAGCGGTTTTTCGGAGCGGCCCGCAATCTGGAGGAGAGGGGAAGCCTGACCATCATTGCCACGGCGTTGATTGATACCGGAAGCAAGATGGACGAAGTGATCTTTGAAGAGTTCAAGGGCACGGGGAACATGGAGATCCATCTCGATCGTGCTCTGATGGACAAGCGGATCTATCCGGCGGTCAACATTTCCAAATCGGGGACCCGGAAGGAGGAGCTGCTGTATCATGCGGATGAAATGCCCCGGATTCACATCCTGCGGAGGGCGTTGTCTTCCCTGCCTCCGGTCGAGGCGATGGAGCTTTTGCTGGGCCGGTTGAAGAAGACCAAGAACAACGTCGAATTCCTTTTGGCGATGAATCTCAAGGAGTAGGTTTCCCGCTGATCCGAACATGAAAGTCTTCGTCACAGGCGGAGCCGGATATATCGGTTCAGTTTGCGTGGAAGAGTTGATCCAGGCCGGCCACTCGGTCGTGGTTTGGGACAACTTGAGCGAAGGTCATCGGGCGGCGGTCCACCCCCAGGCGGTTTTTCTGCAGGGGGACCTGTTGGACCGGGATCTTTTAGGCAGGGTCATGGGGGAACAACGGCCGGAGGCGGTGATTCATTTTGCCGGCAAGGCGCTGGTGCCGGAAAGCATGCGGGATCCCTCGCTTTATTACCGGGTGAATGTTTCGGGAGGGGTCAATCTGTTGGACGCGATGGTGGCGGCGGGTTGCCGGAAGATTATTTTCTCCTCCACCTGTGCCACGTACGGCGTGCCCGAAAAAGTTCCGATGAATGAGGAGACGCCGCAGAAGCCGATCAATCCCTATGGGCACTCCAAGCTGATGTTTGAGCAGATTCTTGCCTGGTATTCCCAGATCCACGGGATCGTACCCACCTGCCTCCGTTATTTTAATGCCTCCGGGGCTTCTTCGGAGCGTGGGGAACATCATCGGGTCGAAACCCACCTGATCCCGAACGTTCTTCTGGCTGCCCTTGGGCAACGGAAGGAGGTCGAGATTTTTGGAACCGGGCATGCGACGCCGGATGGAACCTGCATCCGGGATTATATTCACGTCAGGGATCTGGCTTCGGCCCATATTCTGGCTTTGGATCGGGAAAAGGCGGGGGCTTTCAACGTGGGAACCGGGCAAGGGCATTCCGTCCGGGGGGTCATTGAGATGGCGAGAAAAGTGACCCAAAAGGAAATCTGCATCTCCGAAAAACCGGCCCGGGCAGGGGATCCTCCGGCCTTGGTGGCGGCGGCCGACAAATTGCAAAAGGAACTGGGCTGGAAACCGAAACATTCCGGTCTGGAGGAAATTTTGGCCAGCGCTTGGGACTGGCATCGGACCCACCCCCGGGGCTATTCCGATTAGGGGACCAACAGAATGAAAAAGCCTTTAACCGTATCGGTGGAGCATTTTTACACGGAGCATGCCTCCCGCCTGCAGCTCAAGCTGGTGGCCGGGCAGGAGGGAATGGGGAAGCTCATCCGCGAGGGAGCGGTGAACCGTCTGGGCATGGCCCTGACCGGCTTCATCAAATATTTCGCATTTCGTCGGGTTCAGCTGATCGGGAAAAGCGAGATCAGTTACTTCAACTCGTTGGACGCCCGGACGAAGGTGGAACGGATCCGGGCAATTCTTCGCCGGAAGATCCCCTGTATTGTTTTCAGCCGGGACAATCGACCGCCCCCGATCATTCTCAAGGAAGCTCAAGCCGCCAAGGTACCGGTTTTTATTTCGCCCATCCCCACTCCCCGCCTCGTCAATCTAATCACGCTTTGCCTTGAGGAGGATTTTGCACCTTCCACCAGTGAGCATGGAAGCATGGTCGACATCATGGGGGTGGGGGTTTTGATCCGGGGGGAAAGCGGGATTGGGAAGAGCGAGTGTGCGCTGGGTCTCGTGGAGAGGGGATACTCCCTGGTTGCGGACGATATCACCCGGCTGCGGTTGATCGAGGGGAGGGAGCTGATGGCCACTTCGGCTGAGGTCACCCGGACGTTTATGGAGGTGCGCGGAATCGGGATCATCAATGTGGCCGCCATTTTCGGGGGGCGGGCGATTCGTACGGAAAAGAGGCTGGATCTGGTGGTCAGCCTGGTGGAGTGGGAAAAAATCGAGGAGATCGAGAGAACCGGCTTGGATCAACAATTCTATGAAATCCTTGGATTTAAGATTCCTCACGTGCGGATCCCCATTCGTCCCGGTCGGGATTTGGCCGGCCTGGTCCAGGTGGCGGCTCTGGACCAAAAAATGAAGACGATGGGCCAGTTTTCCGCCGTGGACTTCAATGAGAAGCTAATGTCCCGGCTCAAGCTAAAGGAGAGCTGAAGATGGCGGCGAATTCCGAAAGCGGGGGCAAGCTGTCCAAGGTGGCGGTGATCCAAAACCGGTTGGGGCTGCATGCCCGTCCGGCCGCCATGTTTGTCCGTGAGGCCAACCGGCACCGCTGTGAAATCCACGTTGAGAAGGACGGGGAAACGATCAACGGCAAGAGTATCATGGGGTTGATGATGTTGGCCGCGGGAATGGGCTCGAGGATCAGCATCATCGCGATTGGGCCGGGGGCGGAGACTGCCATCCAATCGTTGCTTGCGTTGATAGAAAGAAAGTTCGACGAGGAGTAGTCCCAAGGGAGATAGTTCTCTCCCGTGAACCCCTCCGACAGCAATCCTGTTCCCGGGACGGAAATCCGTTTTGCCGGAATCCCTGCTTCGCCCGGCGTTGTCAGCGGACGGCTGGCGATTTTTAATCACGAAGAAATCCGGGTCCGGATCACCCCGATTCGGGAGGAGCAGATTGGGGATGAGTTAAGACGCCTGGAAGCGGCGCTCCTCAAGACCCGGGAACAGATTCAGGCGATCAAGGATCATCTGGCCCGTTCTCTGGGAGACGGCCCGACGGAGATTTTTGAGGCCCATCTTTTGGTGGCGGCAGACAGTACGATTACTGCCGCCGTTCGCCGGCAACTTGAACTCCGCAAGGTCTGCGTGGAGCACGTCTATCAACATGTGATCCATGCCTATGCCCAAAGCATGAGGGACATGGAAGATCCATATCTTCGGGAGAGGGCGGCCGACATTCTCGATGTGGGGCGGCGGGTGATTTACAACCTCGTGGGGCGGAAGCTGGCGGACCTGTATGCCTTGGATGCCCCAAGCATCATCCTGGCGCACGATTTGTCACCCTCCGACACGGCTTTGCTGAATCGGCAGATGGCGCTGGGTTTTGTGACGGAGGTGGGCAGCACCACCTCGCATACGGCCATCATGGCCCGTTCCCTGAATATTCCCGCGGTGGTGGGTCTGCATCACGCGCTGGAAAAATGTGAATCCGGCGCCCCGGTTATTCTCGATGGCTATGCAGGGCTGCTCATCGTCCATCCGACCCAACAGACGCGTTATGAATATGGGCAGATTGAAAAACGGCGTTTGGCGGTGGAGCAGAAACTCGAGGCCTTGCGGGATACCCCGGCGGCCACCCGGGATGGCCGGAAACTGGTCCTTTCTGCCAATGTGGAGTTGCCGGAAGATCTGCCGCTGATTGCGGAGAGCGGGGCGGAGGGGATTGGTCTTTATCGGACGGAGTTTCTTTTTCTCAACCGGGTGCAGTTTCCGGGGGAGGAGGAGCAGGTAAACATCTATCAACAGGTGGTCCAGACTTCACGGCCCCACCTGGCCATTATCCGGACGCTGGACTTGGGGGGAGACAAACTACCTAGCCATCAGGGACTCGATCCGGAATCGAATCCGTTTCTGGGATGGAGGGCCATCCGCTACTGCCTGGAAAAGCCGGATATTTTCAAAACCCAGCTACGGGCGATCTGCCGCTCGAATCCCGGGGGAAAAGTGCGGGTGATGTTTCCGATGATCGCCACCCGTGAGGAACTGACAGCGGCTTTGGCTCTGTTGGGGGAGGCGCGGGAGGAGTTGAAGGCGGCGGATATTCCGGCGGCAACGGAAGTTGAGGCTGGAGCGATGATCGAGGTTCCTTCCGCCGCCCTCATTGTCGATCATTTGGCACCGCTTGTTCAGTTTTTCAGCATTGGAACGAACGATCTGACTCAGTACACCATGGCGGCTGACCGGACGAACGAGCGGGTGGCGGCCCTTTATCAGCCGACCCATCCCGCGGTATTGGCTTTGATTCGTAGGGTTGTCGAGGCAGCCCGCCGGAATGGAATCTGGGTGGGAGTGTGCGGGGAAATGGCCGGCGATGTGGTCATGACCCCGGCTTTGCTTGGGTTGGGGGTGGATGAGATGAGCATGGGATCCGTATCCGTTCCCCGGGTGAAAAAGGCGATCCAGAGTCTGCATTACGGGGAGTGCCAGGAGTTGACGGAACGTCTGCTCCAAATGGATTCGGGGGAGAAGACCCGGAAAATTTTGGAAGAAGTTGCGCAACGGGCCTACCCGGAACTCGTCACCTAATCCGGACGGCGCTTTCCAAGGGGGGCCTTTTTCGGCTAAACCTATGGATTCATGAGCGAGGACATTTCCCCTTTATTGGCCGCTCGTCGGCAAAAGCTGGATCAACTCCGGAAAATCGGGGTGGATCCATTCGGCGGTCCCTTTCCCGGAACGGAAAGCACGGAGGAAATCCGGGCCCGATGGGAGGAAGGGAGGAAGGTGCGGTTGGCCGGTCGGATTGTCTCCCATCGCGACATGGGGAAAAGTCAGTTTCTTCACCTGTTGGATCGAGCGGGGAGGTTGCAGATTTACGTCCAGAAGCCGTCCCTGCCGGAAAAAGATCGGGCGGTTTTCGATCTGATCGATTTGGGCGATATCCTGGGGGTGGAGGGCACTCTTTTCACAACCAAGACGGGGGAACCGTCGGTTCGCGTGGAAAGTCTGACCCTGTTGACCAAATCGTTGGCTCCTCTGCCGGACAAATGGCATGGCTTGGTGGATACGGAGACCCGTCACCGCCACCGGCATCTGGACCTGATTTCGAATGAGGAATCGCGAAAAGCCCTGCAGCTGCGCATCAGCTTGGTCCGTTTTATCCGGGAGTTTCTCCAGGCCAAGGGATTTACCGAAGTCGAAACTCCGATGATGCAGACCGTTGCGGGCGGGGCCGCCGCCGAGCCGTTTAAGACCAAGCATCATGCGATGGGAATGGATCTTTATCTGCGCATCGCGCCGGAACTTTATCTGAAGCGGCTCCTGGTCGGGGGGATGGAGAAGGTGTTCGAAATCAACCGGAACTTCCGGAACGAGGGGATTTCCCGAAAGCATAATCCCGAGTTCACCATGCTGGAGGCGTATTGGGCCTATTCCGATTTCGAAGGGATGGCGGGGTTGGTGGAGGAAATGATTGTCGGGGCCGCCAAGGAACTGACGGGCGGCACAAAAATCCGCCAAAGCGATGGTTCGGAAATCGACCTGGCCGGACCATGGCCCCGCAAAAAGTACCGGGATGCTGTGATGGAAGCGGCAGGGGCGGACTGGTTCGGGCTCTCCCGGGAGGGAATGGAGAAAAAGGCGCGCGAGTTGGGACTGGAACTGGAGCCCAATCTGGCCCCGGCGGAAATCACGCAGAAAGTTTTCGAGAAAAAAGTGGAAGCGAATGCGGTGAATCCGGTTTTCATCACCCATCTTCCGGCCGAACTGGTGCCCTTGGCCCGGTTGAACCGGGAGGACCCGACCGTCGTCGACGTGTATGAGCTGATCATGGGGCGGCAGGAAATTTCTCCCGGATACTCCGAGCTCAACGACCCGATTCTTCAGACGGAAAGATTCCGTCACCAGGTGGGGGAGCACACCCAGAAGGTGGACACGGAGTTTCTCGAGGCGCTGGAGCACGGCATGCCGCCGGCAGGCGGATTGGGAGTTGGGGTGGATCGGTTGGCGATGTTGTTGTCCGGGGCGGATTCGATTCGTGAAGTGATTTTCTTCCCGCTGCTACGTCCGCGGGAGACGTCGGCGTGAAAGGGGGCGGGCTGGGGCTCGCCCGCGGCCCACTGCTGAACGCTTTTCTTTTTCAGGTTTTCAACACCAGTTCTTTTTATCTGATCATGGGGTTGCCCATGATGCTTTATTTCAAAAAACTGGGAGCTTCCGCAACCGTGCTGGGGGTGGTGGCGGCTTTGGGGGCATTGATGAACATCTTCCAGATTCCTGCCGCCCAGTTTGTGGAAAAAATCGGGTATCGGAACTTTGTGCTTCGGGGTTGGGTCGGCCGGAGTCTGCTCATCGGCGGCGTGGCCTTCGTCGTGGGGTTGCCGTTGCCGATCGATGACGCCTCTCGCCAGATTCTGGTCCTTTTTATTTTATTTCTTTTCAATATCGCGAGGGGGATTTCCCTCAGCGGATATCTGCCGTGGATCAGTGCGATTGTCCCTGAATCGGTTCGGGGCCGTTTTTTATCCATCGATCAGGCGGCCTCCCAGTCCGCCTTGTTGCTGACGGTTGGCCTGAGCGCTCTGTATCTCGGACATGTGAACAGCCCGCAGGCTTTCGGGGTTCTTTTTGCGGTGAGTTTAATTCTGGCGGGGCTCTCTCTGTTGTATCTGAAAAGAATTCCGGATACTCCGACCCAGTCTGTTTCCGCCCAGGGGACGGAACCTGTTCCCTGGGGCGCGATGCTCACGCATCCTCCCTTTCTCCGACTGGTGATTTTTCATTCGATCATGATGTTGGCCCTTTCCGGGGGAGGACTGATTTTTGTCCCGTTTGCCCGGGATCAACTGGGATGCACGGATGCCCAATTCATGATTCTTCAGCTGCTTTGGGGGGCCTTCTTTGTCCTGACGTCATTGGCAACGGGGAAAATGTTGGATCGGGTGGGGAGTCGGCCCGTTCTGACTCTTGCCGCCTTCATTTTCGGAATTCACTGGTTGGGATGGGGTGCGGTGGCGGCCCATCTCCTGCCTTTTCAGTGGGGACCCATTCTTTTTCAACAGGCTACGGCGGGGATCGGGTTGGCCCTGTATAACAGCGCGCACATGCGATTGCTGATGGGAACGGTGCCGGCGATGGGCCGGAGTCACTTTTTTGCCCTGTTCAGTGTGGCGGCGAGTCTGGTGGCCGGACTGGCCCCCTTGGGTTGGGGATTGTTGACGGACGCCCTCCATGGGGTGAAGTTTGGGACGGAAATTCAAGTGAACGGGTTTGTTATTCTTTATGTGGTTTTTGTCATGATTCTGATTCCAGCGATGCTGGCGTTGCGGAGGGTGGAGGAATCGAAAGCGGCTTCGACCGAGGAGTTGATCCGGGAGTTGGTGCTGGAGACTCCGTGGAAATCGATCACCCGCTGGTGGAACCGGAGGCCCTTCGCGTGAAGAAACTTCTCGCTGAGAAAAGCCCTCCGCTGGTTGCAGCGTTAATCCGTCTTCTGGCTTGGACCCTGCGATTCCGTCTGGAAGATCCCGAAAACATTTTTGGCCGGGATCTGGAAAAACCCAGAATCTTTGCCTTTTGGCACAACCGGATTCTGATGATGCCTTTTCTTTATGAAAAATATTGTCCCGGACGCCGCATGTTGATGATGGTGAGCCGCAGTCGGGACGGGGAGTTGATCACCCGGGTCATGAGCCGGTTTGGCGTCGATGGGGCTCGCGGGTCGACTTCCAAAGGGGGGGCGGATGCGTTGAGGGAGATGATCCGGGAATTGGAGAAGGAGGGGGCACGGGACATCGGGATTACACCGGATGGGCCACGGGGGCCCCGGTGCAAAGTGCAGGACGGGGTGTTGGCGGTCGCCGCCGCAAGCGGTGTTCCGATTACCCCGGTAACGACACGGGTGAGTTGGAAGTGGGAGCTCTCTTCGTGGGATCGTTTTCAGATTCCCATTCCCGGAGCGGTCTGTTGTTTGGTGGTGGGGCCGAGCGTCCCTCCGCCTCCTTCCATGGATCCTGAAAAATTTGGTCCTACCCGGGAGCTTCTCGAGAGGGTGCTTGCCGACAAATCAGTTTAATTTTTTAATTTTTGTTTCTGAAGTCGGCGGTGCGGGAAGCTGGGTCCGGATGAGGGTGACAACCGAGGCGGCCGCGGTGAGTCCGGCCAGCCAAGCGATGAGGGCGAGGAAAGCGGGTACCCGGAAAGTCCACTTGGTCAGAGGGACAACAACAAAAAGCATGCTGAGGAGGAGGCTGAACGAAAGGAGGGCGGTGCGTGCGGGCCAAGGAGAATGGTGAGCCCACTGGGCGACCCATTGCGAGAGGTTGTCGACACCGGTAAGAATCGGGGTGGGGATGAACGGAAGAAGGTAGAGTTCCATGACGGTGGGGGCGGCGGCGAGGAGAGCGATTCCGATAGCTGCACCGAGAACCAGTAGGCCAGGTCGGGCATTTTCCGATCCGAAAAAGCGGAGTAAGAAGCTAAGTGCGATCAAAATGGAAAGCACCCCGGCTACGACTTCGAGCCAAAAGTGTGCGGCACCCAGACTGAGGGGAACAAACTCTTGGAAGAGATTCAGGGCGGTGGCGGGAAGTAGGGGGAGTGCTGTCACACGGAGTTAAATTCGATCGGATCCGCAAGGTGTCAATCTTCCGGAAAGATCCAGAGGGTGGAGGGCATCCGGTCGGAGGGGACATCCAGCGGCTTCTGGCCGTGTTCGAGCCGGGCCGAAATCCCTTCCCGGTGAAGGGTTTCCCGGGCCCAAGTCTCAAGTGAGGCGGGAGTGGTGTTGGCTTCATTCACTGAAAGAAGCATGGAGGCGCGGGGAGCGAGCAGGGGGAGACAGGCAAGAAGCATGGGTTCGAGTTCTCTTTGAATGCGGAAAGCCCGGCCGCGCCCGCCGTGGGCGAAGGTGGGAGGGTCCAGGATCACGGCGTCGAATTTTTCGCCACGGCGGGCCAACCGGGGAAGGATTCGGCGGACATCCTCCGTCCAAAATCTGTGGCGGGGACCGCTGAGCTGATTCCGTTCGTAATTTTCTTTTCCACGCTGCAGAGAGCGGGTGGAGGAATCGATATTCAGGGTTTCGGCTCCGTTGGCGGCCGCGATCGTGCCAAAGGCGCAGGTATGGGCGAAGAGGTTGAGCAGCTTTTGGGGTCGGAGGGAGCGAAGCCGAATGCGGTTATCCCGTTGATCGGGGAAAAGACCCGGGGCGATTCCGGGGGTGAGGTCGATCCCATACGTCAGTCCAAGTTCCCTGGCTTCTCCAGTATAACCGGAACCGAGGAGGAACTCGGCTGACGGGGTCCCCTCGAGATGGAAAAGGACGCGGGTGGGTTTCCAAGCGCGGGGAGCCGGCGGGTTCAGAAGGGAGGAGCGGAGGGAATCGGAGGGTGGAACCGGAGAGACCATTCGGAGGGTTTCCCCCCAGCGTTCGATGCGGAGGCCGTGGGAGTACGCCGCGAGGAAGGCATCGCTTCCGGTGGATTCGATTTGTTCCCAGATGTTCGGCGGAAGCCAAACGGGGGCCGCAGGGAGGGGTTTGCGTATGGGGGAAGGCA
>CANEUY010000019.1 GCA_947442065.1 Verrucomicrobia subdivision 6 bacterium
GGACGTCCCCGACGGGGCGAGTGATCAGGCCATGATCCCGTGCCGACTGGCAAACTCTGGCCCCCATCCTTTTTTCTGTGGGGAAAGGGGTGCGGGTTGCACGATCAGCGACCAACTCGACGGCAAGGATGGCGCCTTCCTGGCGCACATCCCCGACGCTGGAATGGGTCCAGAACCTGCCGGAAAGATGTTCCAGATTCAGGATCAAATCCTGGTGGCGTTTCTTTTGTTCGGGATCGTTGAGAAGTTGCAGATTGGCTGAAGCGGCGGCGCAGCCCAAAGGGTTGGCCGTGTAACTGTGCCCGTGAAAGAAGGTCCGATCCGGGCTTCCGCTGAAGGATTGGAAAATACCCTCTTGGGTCAACGTTGCCGCCAAAGGCAGATAGCCACCGGTCAGTCCCTTGGCCAAGGCCAGGATATCCGGGGTCACCTCCTCCGCATGGGAGGCGAAAGGCATGCCGGTGCGTCCCAAACCGGTAAGAACTTCATCAAAGATGACCCGGGCGCCCACTTGGCGGGCCGCAGCGGAAGTTCTGGCGGCGTAGCCGTGGGGATGCATGAGCATTCCCGCGGCCCCCTGAACCCGTGGTTCGAGAACCCAGGCGGCCAACCGGTCGCCTGCGAGACTAATCGCCTCCTCCGCCAGGCTGGCGCATTCAAAACCACATTTCCGGTATGTGCGGGCATCGGCTTGTTCCGGTTTTGCACGGTTAAACGGGCATCGGTAGCAGGCAGGGGGCATGACTTTTTTGGAAGGAAAAAGAACAGGGCGATAATGACGATGAAAAAGGTCGCTATGTCCAAGGCTCATCGCTCCCACTGTATCGCCGTGGTAGGCACCATCCGGGGAGAGAAACTCGGTCCTTTGGGGTTCTCCATTCTGTGCAAAGGACTGAAGAACCATCTTTAAACCCGTTTCCATGGCTGTGGACCCGTCATCTGAATAAAAGACCCGAGTCAGATGGGATGAGCATCCTTTTCTGTGAGCGTATTCAACCAGTTGTCCGGCCAAGCGGGCGGCCGGTTCATGGGTCAGGCCGAGAAAGGAAGAGTGGGCAATCTGCCCGATTTGTTTGCGGATCGCCTCGTCGATGATCGGTTGGCGGTGTCCGTGAAGATTGGTCCAGATGGAGGAGTTGCCATCGAGATATCGTTTGCCATCGCTCGAAATCAGCCAAGGGCCTTCCCCCGATGCGATCGAGATGGGGTGGAAGGATGGATCCATCCAAACGGAGTGGGGAGTGAAGGGATGCCAAAGATGTTGCCGGTCCAACCGGATGATTTCCTCGTACTTCATTCTTTGGGAAGGGCCATCAGGGCTTGGCCCAATTGTTGGATTTCCTTGTCTGAATGCCGGGCGGAAAGGCTGATGCGCAGTCGGGCCGTGCCTTTCGGAATGGTCGGGGTGCGGATGGCAGGGACATCCAAGCCGAGACTGTGGAGTTGATCGGATGCCTTTGTGGCCAGTTGGTTGGAACCGAGGAAGACCGGTTGAATCGGGCCAGACACGGAGGGGGAGAAGGCCGACCGGAAATTCGTGATGTTTTCGGCCAACTTTTTCCTCAAGAGATCCCCTTCGGGGGAGCGGAGAATGGTCAGGCTGGTTTGTGCCGCTTGAACCGAGGCTGGAGCCAGAGCTGTACCAAAGAGGAAAGTTCGCGCCTCGTTCATTAAGAGATGAATGATCTTTTCCGTGGCGGCAACAAATCCACCGGAAGAACCCAGGGCCTTGCCCATTGTCCCCATCTGAATTTCCACATGTTGGATTAAGTCCAGTTCGGCCGCCAAACCTGCTCCCGCGGGTCCACAAATACCCCCGGCATGGGCTTCATCCAGCAGGAGCCATGCTCCCGATTCCTTTTTAAGGTCAATGATCTCCCGAAGTGGGGCGAAATCCCCATCCATCGAATGAAGGGATTCGGCGATGATCAGAATCCTGCTTTCCGGTGCAAGTTTGCGGGTGGAAACGAGATTCTTTTTTAGTTCAGGCATGTTTTTTCGGTCAAAGAGGCGGATACGTGCTCCTGAAAGTCTGGCTCCGTCAAAAAGACAGGCATGGGCCTGTCGCTCCATGAGAACAGTGTCTCCCGGGCTGACCAGCGTTGGAACAACGCCAAGAGGGGTAAGGTAACCGCTGGAAAATAACAGGGCGCGCTCGGTTTTTTTCCATTGGGCCAAATTCTCCTCAAGGCGGTGGTGTTCGGGACAGGGACCGGAGAGAAGGCGGGCTGCCCGAGCCCCGGTACCATAATCCCGGAGGGCCTGTTGGGCGGATGCAATCACCTGTTCGTGCCGGGAAAGTCCGAGATAGTCGTTGTCGGAAAAGCAGATTCCTGAGGTCCGTGTTTTGAACGTACGTTCGGAACCCTGCCTTTCACGGTTCCGTTGAAGGGCATCAAGCCGGGCGTGAAAAGAATGAGAGGCCATGGGGATGAATCGTGCCGAGGAGAGGGGGGCGTGGACGAGGTTAAATCTGTTCGTGGTGGACAACTTTTCCCGCCACACAAGTCACTTCCGCCAGGTCGTGACTTTCCAAAATCTGGGGAATCGGGTCTTCCCGGGGTTCCGGGAGGCGCCAACCAACCCAGTCTGCCCAACTTCCAGATTTTAATGTTCCGAGTTGAAGGCCACTACCCAGCGCATGGGCCGGCGTTGTGGTGATCATTTCCCACGCTTCATGAGCGGAAACATGAGGATGCCATTCTCGGAAAAGACGTGCTTCCGCACGCAGGTCCAATGACAAATTCCCCGAGCTGGCTGGGCTGTCTGTGCCCAAGCAAACTGGAATCTTATTCTCCTTGAGGAGATCAAAAGAGAAGGGCTTCCGACCAAACCATTCGTGGCAGGTAGGGCAATGAACAACCGTCGCTTCTCTTTCCTTCAAATAAGGGAGGTCGGACGGTTGGAATTCATTGAGGTGGGCAAGAATCGCCCCTGAGGGGAGAACCTGGTTGCGGTTCGACCAGTCGACCGCTGATTGGCTGTTTTGAAAGTCATTCCGGTGAAACTCCTTCGGCAGGACGTCCTGAAATGAACTCTTTTTTCCACCCAGCATCGCGGTTTCCTCCGGGGATTCGGCCAGGTGAGTGGTGAAGGGGAGTTTGTGCCGCAAGGAAAGCCCAGCGATCTCTCGATATAGTTGGGGAGATGCGGTGTAGGGTGCGTGCGGAGAAAGGGCAAGGTGCCAGGCATTGGCCGGATTGCGGGATAACCAAGCCATAGCACGCTCAAGAACAGGTGAAACTTCAGGTGGGTTCTGTAGATCCATGAACTCCAGGGCCCACCAAACCCGCGAAGCTGTGGAAGTCAATCCGGCCATTGCCTGAATGTCGGACGTAATGGACAGAATCGAGGTGGTGCCGTTTCGCAGGGCATTTTGGGTAGAGCGGAAAATCGACTCTCGACGGACTTCCGGGGTCAGACCGGGGAGGCACCCCAGAATCTGTTTCAGCCAGATCGGAAAATCTTTCCCGGGAGTAAGAACCCCATGCAGTGAAGCCAGTTCGAGATGGGCGTGGAGATTGATCCATCCCGGAGTCAGCGTCAGTCCGGGAAAATCCAGTATTTCTTCCCCGACAAAGGGTTTTAGATCCGACCCTACTTCCTGAATGATGTCCGCCCGGATCCGTAATTGACCGGGTCGGTGGATTTTTCCCGGAGCTTCCAGGATCGCGTCTGCGCGGATCAGCATTCCGTCAGCGCGCTCCTTTTTGGGACGATTGGATCTGGAGGATTTCCTCGATGGCGGGCGCAATGGAGCGGCGGATATCGGGAGCCATCCGATCAATAAAGAGAACGCCCAGCAGATGGTCCACCTCGTGTTGCAGGGCCCGGGCGAGGAGTCCCCCGGCGGTCAAGGTCATGGGGCGTCCCTGGAGATCGAGATAATCCATTTGAATGCGGAGGCTACGCCGAACCGGTCCGTGAAGTCCTGGAAAACTCAGGCAACCCTCGTCCTCCTCATCGCGTTTGCGGGTCAGGGTAAGAACGGGGTTGCAGAAAAAAAGTGGCATATGAACCCGCCAGTCCACCGGCTTTCCTGAAATTTCCATGGTGGAGGGGCGTTTTTCCACCCTTCGGAGATCCACAACGGCAAATTGAATAGAAAGGCCAACCTGCGGGGCTGCTAGGCCGATACCGTCGGCTTCCCGCATGGTATTTTCAAGAATCCTGGAGATTTCGTTGATCTTTTCGTCCGGAGGCCGGATCTTTGCGGCGGGTTGACGGAGAACCGGATCCCCGTACAGACGGATCGGTAGGATAGGATGGGGGGAGGACTTCAGGGGGTGGCAGTGGCGCCACCGATCTTGGAAGTGCGAACGGAGATCGGAACACCGGCGTCCTCACACGCGTCGAAGAATTTGAAGAAAATAGCGATCGGGGTGGTTTCGTCGAAATTCAGAATGACGTTCTTCACCTTGCGGTCCTTCAGGGTTTTTGCCAAATCAGCACGGAAGGTGTCGGATTTGACGTTGAGGTTGAGGGTTTGGTCGCCGAGGAACAGGGGAAACTTGTCCGCCTCGTAAAGTTTGGCGTATTCGGCGGCTTTGGCGGATTTCATCGTCAATTCGGGTGGGGCGGTTTTGGCTTCCTCGACTTTTTCCGTACCCTTTTCCGATTTGGGAGGAGTGACGTCGACCGAAGCGGTTTTCTTTTTGAAGGTGGTAGTGACGATAAAAAAGATCAGCAGCATGCAGAGAATGTCGATCAACGGGATGACGTTGACTTCGGCTCGGCGGCGTCGGCTGGGATTGAACTTCATCGCGGGCGAGCCCGGAAGGGCCTTAGGCGGCGACTTCTTCGGTGTAGAGTTTCTTCAGGAGGAGCATGGAATACTCTTCCAATTCCACTGCTAAAACGTCCACCTTTTTGCTGAAAAAGGTGAATGGGAAGAGCATGACGATCGCGGTAAAGATTCCGAGAACGGTGGTGTGAAGAGCCTCGGCGATACCGGCGGAAATCTTTGCAGGATCCGCATTTTCGGTGCCGACGGCGGCGAAGATGGTGATCAGTCCGGATACCGTTCCAACGAGACCGAGCAGAGGGGAGGCGCCGACAAAGATTTCCAGATAAACGATGCCGCGTTCAAGTCGGGCAACCTCGGTCCGGGCCAAGGTCTGGAGAACTTCCACATTTTCCGCCCGGGGAAGGGAGGAATGTTCCAAGGAGCTGTTCACCAGTCGGGCGAGGGGGGAATCATTCCGGACGCAGAGACGAACCAGAGTTTCGGTGTTTCCGCCGGCCTTGAGAGCCCGAATGGCATCGATAATTTCTTTGGGGGCGACTCGTTCACGGCGTAGGCGGAGAAAAATGACAGTAGATAGGAAAAGTCCGGTGATCAGGCAGCTGACAAGAGGGAAAAGAATCAACGCAATAATGAACGGATTGATCTTGGTCAGATCCTGCAAAGCGGTGATGACTTCTAGGCCCATAAAGAAAATACCTTAACGATCGTTGGGGGTTTGGCGAGTCCCGATCCTTTAGTAGATCCGAAAAGCCAGCTGCCAGGGGAAGCCGTTGGGCATTTCGGCTTTTAGGTCATTTGGGAAAGGACCGATCAGGTTGCTGGATTGTTGGATGGCATCCCCGCTGATCACTCCAAGGATGGAGTTTGGGTTGCCCTGAATAATATCGAGATCGGAGATCGAGCCGTCCGCATTCACATGAAAACGCACGACGACCCGGTCAACCCCGATTTGGGCCATGGTTTGCTGGACCTTGAGGTTCCAGCGGGAACCGATCGCCAGGTAGAGCTTGTGTTGATAACGCCCCAGAGCCGTGGCCATGGAGGCAAAGGAGGCATCCTGACCCATTTGGGCTCCTCCCGAGACGGCGCTTCGATCGCGGAAGATATCGGGGGGTGGGGCCATGGCCGAGGAAGAGTCCGAGGCGTTGGAGGCGGCTTGAGCTGCCGAGGGTTGGCTGTCGTTTTGGCTTGGGTCCTGATCCGGTTTGGTGTCGGGCGGGGTGTCATCGGCTTTTTGGATCGGTGTACCCGGTCCTGGCGTGGGTTTTAAAAGATCGGTTTTTGGGAGGGCGGGGGCCGGTTTCGGGGGTTGCTGGGCCGGTTTGGGAGGGGATGGGGTGAGGCGGGCCGAAGGGGGCGGAGAAGCCTGATTGGGGGAGAATTGGCTGTCCCGCATCGTGAGGGAATCGTCTTTTTTTCCTTCCTGCCCTCCCAAGGTGGGATCGTTTCCGTTCACCACCTTGCTGGAGGCGGCCGTATTCCGGTCACTTTGAAGGGCGGTGCGGGGGTCTGGTTTTTCCACCTCTTTTAATCCGGAAGCATCGACAAACTGGCTTTGCATCGGGGGAGCCATCATTGGAGGGGGTTGTTGGAGGCGTTGAACTTTTAAATTCGTTCGCAGGGGAGAATCGGGTGCTTTTTTTTGCAAACTGGTGAGGGTTTGGGAGGAGATCCAAAAAAAGGCAAAAAGGAAAAAATAAAGAAGGGTAAATGCAGCCGCAATGACCATGTCCCGGCGTTCCCGCGAGTCTTCCGCCGCATAAGGCATAGCCATCGTCATAGTTTGAAAGTAGGAAGCAAAATCGGTTAGGACAAGGTCGGCGAAGAGGGTTTGGGGGCGGGACGGAATCGGTCCACGGTGACGTAAAACGCCGGCACCAGATACAACGTCAGGAAGGTCGAGGTCAGCATGCCCCCGACCACGGCGACGCCCAGCGGACGGCGGCTTTCTGCTCCGGCACCCAGGCCGAGGGCCACGGGAAAAATCCCGATCACAGTAGACAGGGCGGTCATCAGGATGGGGCGAAGGCGGAGCCGTCCGGCCTCGAGCATCGCCTCCATGGCAGGGACTCCTTGGGCCCTTTTCTGATTCGCGAACTCAACCAGAAGAATGGAGTTCTTTGTCACCAAGCCAAGCAGTAGAACCAAGCCGATCAAGCTGTAGAGATTGAGACTCATGGAGGGGATTTCGGGAATGATTCCGAAAAGAAATGCCAGAGGCTTGGGAAGCACGCCCGGGGGGACGTATTGGGGGATCAGGGCAAGATTGTTTAAGAAACCTAGAACGAAGAGCAAAAGCAGGGCACCCACGGCGGCGAGGGGGAGGGCCACCATGATGGTAATGGGATGGATGAAGCTTTCAAATTGGGCAGCCAGCGCCATGTAGACGATCAGGACCGCGAGGATGAGAATCTGCCAAGCCTCGCCCCGGCCGGAACGGAGTTCCCGGGCTTCCCCGTCGAATTCCAGCTTGATGCCAGGAGGAAGGATTTTTTTCGCGATCTCCTCGGTTTTGTCGATGGCCTGACCCAGGGTGCATCCTTGGGGCTGGCCACTGACCTGGGCGCTCCGTTGGCGGGCAAAATGGGAGATGGAGTTTACGGAACCTTGTTCCTTGGCGCGGACGAGATCACGGATCGGCACCAGTTGGCCGCTTTGGGCCCGGACATAAAGGCTGTTGAGCTCATCGGGAACCAGGCGGTCGGTACGCCGAAGTTGTGCGATGACGTCGTACTGTTTGCCTTCGAAGTTGAACCGGGAGATATCCAGCCCACCAAGTAGGATTTGCAGGGATTCGGAGATGTCCCGGACCGAAATCCCAAGTGCGGCGGCCCGGTTTCGGTCGATTTCGAGATTCAGCTGAGGTTTTTCGTAATTAAAATTCGTCCGGGGCTGGCTCAAAAAGCCAGCTTTATCGATTTCATCCCGAAGTTGGCGTGCGCTTTTTTCGAGCTGAACTAAATCCGGGCCCTGCAAAATCACCTGAAAGGATGCATCAAATCCGCGACCGATGGCTTTGGGAAGAAAAGGAATCACGACCGCTCCGCGGATCTCGCTGATCATGCGGGTAAACATCGAGCCACGGGCTCCAGGGCGGGCCAGTTGCAGTCCGGAGCGGGCACGGTCCGGCTTAAGGCGCATGAACATGATTCCCAGATTGGATTGTCCGGGAGCTCCCCGGGCGAGGGCAACGGCGGTGAAATAGCCTTCCACTTCGGGGTATTCCGAGGCGATCTTTTCCGCCTGTCTTACGTACTGATCGGTGGCTTCACTGGTCGAGCCTTCCGGAGTCACAATGACGGCGACAATGGTTCCCTTGTCCTCTTCGGGAAGAAATTCCTGGGGGATGGCTCGATAGAGGAGAACAGTAAGAGCGAATGTTCCGGCTCCCAGTCCCAGCAGGATCCAACGGTGTCGTAGGGCCGAAGAAAGGCTGGAGGCATAAAAGGCGGAGATCTTCTCTAAGCCAGCCTCAAGGATCTTTGCGTATCCCGGGACATGGGGGGAAGGGGGTTTGAGAAAATGGGCGCCCAGGGCGGGGCTGAGGGTGAGGGCCACAAAGGCCGAAATGGTCACGGAACCGGCCAAGGTTACGGCGAATTCCCGGAAGAGAATTCCGGTGGTTCCGCTTTGGAAGGCGATGGGAAGGAAGACCACCACCAGACTGGCCGTGATAGCGAGCACGGCGCCGGTGATTTCCTTCATTGCAAGAAGGCTGGCCTCGAAAGGGGCCATTCCTTCCTCGATGTGGCGGACTATATTTTCAAGAACGACGATGGCGTCGTCCACCACGATGCCGATCGCCAGAACAAGGGCGAGGAGGGTGAGGATGTTGATGCTGTACCCGAGGCCGTAAAGGAGGGCGAAAGTTCCAAGAACCGAAATCGGAATGGCAGCGGAAGGGATGATGGTTGAACGGGGTTCGTGAAGGAAAAGAAAGATGAGAACAACGACCAGAAGAATCGAAATAATCAGGGAGACGATGACCTCATGGATGGCGTCCTCGACATAAAGGGAGGAGTCAAAGGGGATATCGACTTGGACGTCGGAAGGCAGGATGAGTTTGATCTTTTCCAGTTCCCGTCGGACCCGTTGGGCGACATCGACGGCGTTGGCATCGGATTGTTTCACGATGCCCAAGCCCACCGCGGGTTGACCCCGGAAGCGGGCGATGGTCTGTTCGACCGCTGGCCCCACCTCCACCGTGGCAATGTCCCGGAGGCGGATGGGGCTGTTGCCTGATTCGCGAACAATCAAGTCAGCATATTCGCCGGGCTGATCCATCCGTCCCCTGGCAAGAATGCTGAGGGAACGCTCTTTGCCCTCGATCTGGCCGGACGGAAGTTCCACGTTCTCGCGGGAAAGAAGGGCACGGATGTCGGCCGCCGTCACCTGCCGGGCGGCCATTTTTTCCGAATCGAGCCAAATGCGCATCGAAGTTCTTTTTTCGCCGCCGAAATTAATCCCCCCCACGCCGGGCAAAACCTGCAGGCGGTCTTTGATCTGCCGTTCCGCGAGGTTCGTGAGTTCGAGCGTGGAGCGGGTGGCGCTGGAGAGGGCGACCCACATCACTTCTTGGGCGTCCGCGTCCTGCTTGGCGACGATGGGCTCCTTGATGTCGTCCGGAAGTTTGTCCCGGACGCGGCTAATGCGGTCGCGGACATCCTGCGCCCCGATATCCACATCGCGGTTCAAATCGAATTCCACCGTGATGCTGCTGACCTGTTCTCGGGATTCGCTGCGGAGGATTTTGATTCCGGGGATGTTGTTGATTTCCTGCTCCATCGGTTCGGTCACATCCGCTTCCACAAGTTCGGCGTTCGCCCCCGGGTAGATCGTGATGACCGAGACGACGGGAGGATCGATATTGGGAAGTTCGCGTACGGGAAGTCGGGAAAGGGCGACGATTCCGACCACGGCAAGGGCCAGATTGAACATCGTGGCGGCCACCGGTCGCCGGATGCAAAACTCGGGAAGATTCATGAGCCGGGGGCTGGCTGGGTCGGTGTTTCGGGAATCATTTTTCGGCCGGGAGATAGCCGGAGATTTCCGGACCGGGCGATCTGATCACCGGCTTTGAGGCCATGGAGGATTTCAACGACTCCCGCCATGCGGATGCCTGTTTCGACGGGGACCAGTTCCGCAATGCCGTTGTTCGAACGGTAAACGGCGAAACCTCCGCTATGGGGGAAGAGGCATTCTTCCGCAAGGGTCAGAGCATTGGCTTTCGTGCCGACCGAAAGTCTGAGGTTGGCAAACATTCCGGGTTTGAGCCGATGATCGGCATTTGGGATATACGCGCGAACTTGGACGGAGCGGGTCGCCATATCGACCTGCGGTTCGACGAGATAGATTTCACCGGAAAATTCCTCCTCCGGATAGGCGGCGACCTTCAGGCGCAGGGTCTGCCCGGGATGAACGCGGGCGGCATAGCGTTCGGGGACGCTAAACCCCAATTTCATCCGATCCATCGAGTAGAGACTGATCAAGATCGTTTGGGGGGTGACATATTGGCCGACGCTGACAGAGCGGTGGCCCAGAATTCCGTCGAAGGGGGCTGTGATGGTGAATTCCGTCATGCGTTTGCGGGCGAGATGCAGGGATGCCTCGTTCCGTTGAAAGCTGGCCCGGGTCTGGTCGTGTTCCTGCTGGGAGATGGTGCCGTCCGTAAGAAGAGTATCGGAGCGGTGCATGGTCTCCTTGGCGTAGTTATAATCCGCTTCGGCTTCAGCCACCGTGGCCGCCTGTTTGCTCTCGTCGATTTGAAAGAGAAGGGCTCCTTTTTTTACGCTGGCGCCTTCCGTCAGATGGATCGAGGTGATCTCTCCGTCCACCTCGGGTTTGATGTCGACGGATTCGTCGGCTTCCAGGGTTCCGATCGCTTCCAAACTCTCGTTGAGAGGGCCGGACTGGACTGAAACGAGTTCAACAGGGACCGGGGGATCCTTGGGCGGTCCGCCTCCCTTCATGCAACCCGATAACCCTGCAAGGGCCAAAAGGATAAAAAAATGATTCATGGTATGAATGGTTAATAATGTGAAGTAACCCCCTGCTGCGGTCAAGCGGGCAGGGATTGTCGAATCGCCGAGATGAGTTCCGAGAGTCCTTCGCCATTTTTCGCGGAAATAGGGAAAATGGCCCGGCGTGCGGCAGCGCGGAGTGTAACCAGATTTTTTGCGGACTCGGGGAGATCGCTTTTGTTGGCTGCGATCAGAAAGGGGCGCCGACCCAACGCGGCATCGTGCAATCGCAATTCCTTGCGAAGCAATCGATAGTCTTCGGCAGGATCCCGACCGTCCGTCCCCGCTGTATCAATCACAAGAAGAAGCAGGTTGCATCGTTCAATATGGCGGAGGAAGTCATGCCCGAGACCCTTCCCTTCGTTCGCCCCTTCAATCAGTCCGGGAATATCGGCGAGAGTGAAGCGGGTTTCTTCGGGCGAACCGACCACTCCGATATAGGGAGCCAAGGTCGTGAAGGGGTAGGAGGCAATTTTTGGCCGAGCGGCGGACAAAGCTGCAAGGAGGCTGGATTTGCCGGCATTGGGCAGCCCGACGAGTCCGACTTGTGCGATGGATTTTAAAATGAGGATGAATTCTCCTGCTTCGCCAGGGCGACCGTCTTCCGCATGCCGGGGAGTCTGCCGAGTGGAACTGGCAAAACGGGAATTTCCGCGTCCGCCCCGGCCCCCATGGCAAAGGACGAATTTTTCCCCCGGATTCGTGAGATCCACGAGGGGTTCGCCCTCCTCTCCCGGCGGGAGGGGATAGACAACCGTGCCCGGGGGGACTTTGAGCAAACAGTCTTTGCCGTTTCTACCCGTGCACTGTTTTCCGCTGCCGCTTCCCCCATGGCCGGCCCGGGCGTGCGGGCGGAAGCGGAGATCGATCAAATTATTGAGCTGGGGATCGACTTCGAGGACCACATCTCCTCCTTCGCCTCCGTCCCCCCCGTCCGGGCCTCCTTTGGGAACGAATTTCTCACGAAGGAAGCTGACGGCCCCCCGGCCTCCATTTCCGGCGTTGGCATGAATGCGGACACGATCAACGAACATGGCGGGCCTCCATCCAATGATTTAACTTCGGTGCAAGAAGGGTGGCGAGAAAGGATCCCATCGCCAAAGGCAACGCTCCGGAGTAGCCGGCCGTTTTCGCGGCGATCCAACCGGCTCCGAAAACGAGACCGGACAAAGCCAGCCCTTCGAACAGGCAGACCCGTCCTCGATTTCCCGAGGAAAGACCGAGGGCCGAAGCGATCAGCAAGGTTCCCAAGATGACCCAGGAAGGTGGATGAAGGACGGGTTGCGGACCATTCGAGAGACCCGACCAAGCTCGAACCACAGCTTCCGCCAGGGAGCGTTTCCCGATCGGGGAATCAATGATCGGATCCACTTCCGCCAGTCCTCCGGCGACAATGACCGGTTTCTGAGAAAGGCTTTTCAGGTCGTAATAAGGTTTGACCCCGATCCGCTCCTGTTCGGCCGCAAGAACCACGCCCCGGATTTCCATTTTCGAGGGAAAGACGTCGGGATGACCCCAGTCGATCGGAACCGAACCGCGCAGATCCAAGGGGATGGTTTGCAGCGGCACATCCTGCCTATCCCTCAGGATGAGCTGGCGACCCTGTAGTTCGGAATGGGGCAAATCGGCTCCCAGGGCCTGAGCGTACATGACCAGAAGCCAGGAGGGGATGACCTCGTGTTCCTGGCGGAAGACCAACGGAAGACGGCGAAGTTCCCCGTTCGCTTCGGGGGTGACCTTCCATGCGGCGAGAGTGGAGGATTTTCTCAGGCTTTCCTCCGGGGCCAAAAAGGATTCCGCCGGGCGAAGACTCTCGATGGATCCGCGGTGGGGAATCCTGAGAAGGGAAATCTTTTCTGTTTCCGCAAGAGACGGGAATGTGGTGGCGGGCAAGGCAGGAGGAGAGAAAGCTGCAAAGGCTCTGGCCAGTTGATCATCCTGCACAGGTTCCAAAGTGTCCGAGGCATCCAACGGGAGCAGGAGCCCGACGGGATCGGGTCGGTAGAGGGAGATGGCACGAAGGGCAAGAGTCAGATCTAAGCGGGGCCAGGGCCACGATTCGCCGGCAAGATCCTCAATCGAAACCACCACCGGGGATTCGGCAATTTTGATCGGTGCGGGAAGCCGGGGGAGCAGGGCTCTGGACCATGGAACGAGGCTGACAGAAAGAAGAAGGCCGAGGGAAGCGGCTGCGAGCAGGGCCAGAATCCGGGAAATGGTCATCCATGGTCTTTAGCGGGAATTTGGCCGATGGCGAAGGCGAACCGGATTGAAAAACTGTCTCTGGGAATTATCCTAGGGTTGTGCGAAGCGGCATCATTGAATCCCCTTTGGTTGTTCCGGAGCATGGGACGGACTTTTCCGAGGCTTTTGCCAAGGGATGGCAGGTTCTGGTTTGGAACGATCCGGTGAACCTGATGAGTTATGTGGTTTTCGTATTTCAAAAAGTTTTGGGATTTGATGAGGGGAAGGCAAAAAAACACATGCTCGAAGTGCATGAGCAGGGGTGCAGCGTTGTGGCGAGGGAAACTCGTGAAAAGGCGGAGCTTTTCTGTCTTCGATTGCAGACATTCGGACTGAAATCCACTTTCGAAGAGGCAGAGTCTTGAGGATTCTCCCGGCCATTGAGGGGGGGCGGACCATTGAATTGGCCGCGCCGGAGGCAGCCCTTTTGCGCCAGGTTTTGGAGAGTACGGGAGAGGCGTATCGTGCTCTTCCCGGGGAACTGGATCCGATGGTGGGGAATGTTTGGTATGGGCGGGAAGGGTTGCGGGAGGCAGGAATTCGCGGCGAGGACGCCCTGCATTGGATTCAGGACCTGCATGAAGTCAGATTGGAAAGGGAGAAATCCATGCAACGCTGGCTGAAAGCCCTTCCGCCGTTCGGACAACCCGGAAAGTGGGTTTTGCCAAAGGAGGATGAGGAATCTTTTTTGGGAACCCTCAATGACCATCGGTTACGTCGGGCGGCTGAATTTGATCTTGGAGAGGGCGATCTCGAGGTCCCTGTTATGGAGAAGGCAAAGGGGAATAAAAGAGTGGCTCTCGTCGAAATCCATTTTCTGGCATGGATGATTGAACTTATTCTCCATAAATAACTTAAAAAAATAGTTCAGCCCTTTTGCTTGGTTTTCCAGAGATAAGTGCTAAAGAAGCTGAACTCAAATTCATGAGTAAAAAGACCAAGATCATCGTGGTGGGTGCTGGACCGGCTGGTTGTGCCGTGGCCCGTGCCTACGCCTTGGCAGGTTGTTCGGTTGTTTTGTTGGAAGCTGAGCCTGAAGGCAAGAGTCATAAAAGATTTGCCGGGGAGTGGTTGCATCCCCAAGGGGTGGAGGCTCTTCAACAGTTGGGTTTCGAATCGATTCCTTCGACGCAGGGGCGCCCCCGCGGGCGTGGATTTGTTGTTTATCCGGGGCATGGTGAGTCGCCGGTGAAACTGGATTACGTCGAGGGCCAACGCGGATTGGCCTTTCATCATGGCGATCTGGTGGATGAGATGCGCCAAGTGTTGGCTCAAACGGACGGAGTGAACTTCCGATTTGGCGTGAGAGTGGTTTCTGTGGATGACGGCGGTGTCTTTTTGGAGAATGGCGAGAGGCTGGAAGCGGATCGGGTCGTGGGGGCGGATGGGCGATCGAGCGTGGTTCGTCGGAGTTTGCGGGGGGCGAGTCCTCATAAAGCGATGTCGGCCATGACGGGAATCTTGCTCGAAGGAGTGAAGGCGCCCTATCCGGATTACGGGCATGTGTTTCTTGGAAAGCCGAGTTTCCTTTTGGGGTATGAGATTGCGCCTTCCGTGGTTCGGATCTGCGTGGATGTTCCTTTAAAATACAAAACCGAAATGAAGGATCCTGAATGGCTGATCACCGCCATTCGTGAGACATTGCCGCCTGTCTGGAGGCAACCCTGCGAAGAACAGATCCGTGCCGGCCATCTTCGCTGGCAAGCGAACCACTTTTTGGCCCGGGCCGATTATGGAAATGGGCGCAGAGTTTTGATCGGAGATGCCGCAGGTCACACCCATCCTCTGACCGCCACAGGGATCACCAACGGTCTGGTGGACGCCATCCAGCTTGTTCAGAACAAGGATTTCCGGGTATTTGCCAGGAACCGCCGGCGGGCGTGCCGCGTTCCTGAACTTCTTTCCCGGGCCTTGTACGACTGCTTCTCGAAGGAAGACGCTTTTTCCAACTCCTTGCGGCGAGCGGTGGTTTCCCTTTGGCGGAACGATGAGAGGGAGAGGGATCGTACGATGGGCTTGTTGATGGGGAACGGCCGTTCCTTCTTCAGCTTCGCCGGTCCCTTTCTGAAGGCGCTTTTTGGGGCGTGGCAGGGGAGAGATCAGAGCACCACTATGCGGGCTGATCTTGCCTCGATCGCGAGTTGGATCCGTTTGCCGATGGCGTATGCGATGGCCGGTTGGGTCAGACCGAAGTCTTAAAACAAATTCAATCTCCGGCAGAGGTCGCCCGCAGGTAATGGGCGAAAGCTTTCAATGGAAAGGCCCTCTTATAGTGGTCATACCGAATTAACGTTGTCCGGTAGAACAGTCCCGGGATCGGTTGGGGCGGAAAATCTCCGTCGGATTGCTGTTGTTTTAAAAGAAACTCCATTCCTCTGGTGACGGAGGGGTCATCTTTGGATCCGCTGGAAAGAAGTGCGATCACTGCCAGGGCAGTCGCTTCCACAAGCCCCTTGGAGTTCGGAATCGGCCGCCGCTCGATGCAGGAGTCTGGGTGTTCCCCCCATCCGCCATCCGCCAACTGGTGTTCAAGAAGGAATTTTCTGCCGCGTACAATCCGTCGGTCATCGATGGGCAGACCGGCGGACCGCAGGCCGGGAAGTGCGAACGAAGTTCCGTAGTTGAAGCAGATTCCCCAAACCGCCTCCCATGATCCGTCTGGTTTTTGGGTGTCGGTCAAGTAGCGAACCCCGTTCCGGATCGCATGATCGACACCAGTTCGCTGCATATCGGGAAATTTTCTCCGGATCAGGGCAAGGGCTGAAAGGACCGATCCGGTGCATTCGGCATAGGAGTGGTCAACCATGATATCGGCGAACACATGGGAGGCGTTGAAGATCTCAATCCAGAGAGGGCCGACCACACGGTCGCAACTTCCCCAACCTCCATCCCTATTTTGATAACTCAGGATAAAGCGAACCCCTTCGTCGATGACTGAGCGCGGAGGGGGAGTTGAAAGAAACGGCTCCGCATCCACCAAGGCGAGAAGGCTTTCGGCGGTGCAGTCGGCAATCGACCAACCGTTTTGGCGTTCGCTGAAGGGCCATCCGCCCTTTCGAGGGAGCCGGTGATAACGGCGGGGGTTGGGGAGTTCGTCGATGATCTGATTTTCCAGCAGGTAACGGCATCCGTTTTCAATCACGCTTCGAGGAGTAAGTTCGGCGCTTAAATGGGTCATCCCTTGGAGGGTAAAGGCGGTATCCCAGACTTTCGACGAGGTGAAACCTTGGCAGGCGATGTGGTCGGGATGGTGCCAGAGATAGAGGGGGAGTTGACGCCAACTGCGCTCGACCCGATCTGCCTGTCCCTCGACAAAATGAGCCAAAGTGTTGTAGCAGGCGTTGACGGGAGCCTGTCGAATGTAGTCCGACTGCTCGTCCTCATAACAGATGTGTTCGTAAGCCAACCGCAGGGCTTTTTGGCGGAGGAACGAGGGAATCCATTTCTCCAGATGGCGAACAATCGGCATCGCGAGACGTACGAGGAGGCTTTCCGGAACGATATGATCCGTCGGGGCGAGATCTGCACGGTGGCGTGGCCAATCGATCCGATCAAATCCTTGGGGAAAAAGTTCCGCCCGAAGTTCCCGAAGCAAGGGGTCGAGAGGTGCCTGCCAGCGTTTTCCGTAAAAATAGGCCATGGGGAGATAGACGATCCGGACATAACCCGAAATATTGATCGGCTGAACCGGGACCCATGCCGGCAGAAGATAAAGCTCGGGAGGGACCGGGGTCACTCCGGACCAGTCATAGAGATTCAGGATGGATAGAATAAACTTTCCCCAGGCGGCGGCTTTTACGGGGGTTCCCGAGGCATGGATCCAATCCCTCATGCGGCGCAATTCGGGTCGGTCCGATTTTTCGCCCAGAAGCCGCAAGGCGACGTACGAAATGGAACTGGTGAAGACCGCCCCCCGAACAGATTCCTCATGCAATCCGACCGAACCGTCAGGCAACTGGGGTTTCAGCAGGCCGGCGATAAACTGGGGTCGTTCTTTTTCAGATACCTTGCGATGCGTCAAGTAGGTGGTGATGACATAGAGCGGGAGGAGAAAGTTAGGACCGGTGTAGGGAACCGACCAACTTCCGTCCGGCATCTCAGTTCGTCCAAGGAAGGCGAGGAGGCGGCGTGTCGCCTCGGTCACAGGGGCTCGGAGGTCGTTCATCTGCCCTGTTCCACTTTTTGGGTTCGAGAGATGGCTTGGGTCCGAAATTCTTCCGTCAAAGAACTCACGAAACCCGATAGGGATACCCCGGGTTGGAGCAGGGGTTTGAGATCAAGGGCGAGCACAACTTCATTCGCCTGGTCGGGGGTGTAGGCGTCGCCAAACGTGGCTTGTGCCCGGCGTCGGCCCCGAGCCGCCAGATCATACCTTTTTCCTCCTTCAACTTGTGATGTAAAGCATCGGAGAAGGGAAGGTCCGAAATCCTCGGGAGCGGAACAGGGTA
>CANEUY010000020.1 GCA_947442065.1 Verrucomicrobia subdivision 6 bacterium
CGTGTGGCTCTTCCCACGGAAGAACTCCAAGTACCCTTTTCTGACTTCAGCCGATTTCATAGAACTAGTTGATAATCATATCTTAACCCTTCCTCCTCCTCAAGCCCCCGTTACTCCGCGACTGGCTGAATACGACCCCCACGAAAAGCTTTCGCTTACTTCGTCAACCGGGATAATCAGGCTGTGAAAAGACGCTCCTTCTTCCAACTCTTCCTGGCAGGCATACTAACCTCCCGCCTGGCCCCTTCCACCTCCCACGCCCTTACCCCAATCCCGAGTGGACCCTTCTCCCTGCCGCCGCTCCCCTACGCACCCAATACCCTCGAGCCTTATATCGATGCCGAGACGATGACCCTGCATCACGACAAACACCACGCCGCCTACGTCAACAATCTTAACAAAGCCATCGCCCCTTACCCCGAACTCCAAAAAAAATCTCTCGAGGAACTTTTAGGAAACCTCGATGCCGTTCCCGCCGAGATCCGCACCACCGTCCGCAACAACGCCGGCGGCCACTCGAATCACTCCATCCTCTGGAAAACCCTCTCCAACCCCGGCAAGAAACCGGAGGGCAAACTGGCCAAGGAGATCGACGAAACCTTTGGCAGTTATGAAAAGTGGAAGGAAGAAATGTCCAAATGTGCGATGGGCATCTTCGGAAGCGGCTGGGCTTGGTTCGGTCGCGGCAAAGACGGAAAACTTTTCGTCGAACCTTTCCCGAACCAAGACTCCCCCCTAATGACCGGCCGCACCCCCATCTACGGGATCGATGTTTGGGAACACGCCTACTACCTGAAGCACCAGAATCGCCGGGCCGACTACGTCAAAACCTGCCTCGAAATCACCGGTTGGTCAGCTTAGGGGCTAGGTTTGAGTTTCGCCCGGATCTCCGGAATCGAAACCACCACCTTCTCTGAGTTCAGTAGGATCAACTTTACCCCTTGATCCAAACCGAGCCCCGTTACGACACCTTGATACGCCGGAACGATCTGCTCCCAAATCCAAGCCCCTCCGCTCGCTCCCACAGAAAAGGGCCCGATTTTTCCTCCCGTGACTTTCAGTGAAAGCTCCTGATCCGGCAAGGGAGCTGCGAAAGAAACCCGAACTGGCAACGAAATCCATTTCAGGGGGACTTCGACCCCAAGTTCGATCCCCGAATCCCCCCCGACTGCCGGAAGGCGAGTGAGGATGGGCACACACGCCGTCGAACCGGCATCGGAGTTTTTCATGCTCCCGACAATTTGCTGAAGGAAGATTCTGGAAGGGATTTCGATTTTCTCCGCGAAACGCGTGACCTCCTTCTCTTTCGCATTCGCCAAAGCCACCCACGCAGTCCGGGTTTCCGTGCTGACCCCATTCGCCGCCTCCACCCCGCTTCCGCGCTCAGAAAAGAACAGCAGGAACAAACAAATGCCAGCCGCGCCACTAATCCCCATCCAGAGGCCCGCTCCGACCCATGCCCGTTCCTGCAAAAGCGCCAAAAAGCGGGCCAGCCCATGCAACGTAACTACGAGAGGAACAAGAAAAAGGGCCCAGGCCAACGCCGTTAGTGCGGATCCGGAAGCGGATGAATCGATCGCCAGTGCGATGGTCGGTTCCTTCTGGCTTTCCAGGTTTCCCGGCATCGCGGTATCTACCGGCAGAGCGAGGCAACGTTTCCAGTATTCGGACGCTTTTTCATAATCGGCTATTTTCGCCAGATCCGTTTTGTCCAGCTTGTCACAGGCTTGGGTCGCCTCCTCGATCTCCTGCCGGGTGCGGAACCCCAGAAAGTTGGTTACCTTTCCCTTGGCCAAATCGATTTGCCGGGATTTTTCCGCCTCCTTGGCAGCAATCTCTGCATCCGCCTGTTCCTTCGCGGCCTGACGGATCTTGGCCTCCTCTTCCTCCTGTTTTTTTCTGCGTTCGTCTTCCTGATGTTTCAGGATTCCATCAATTCTTCCCTGCCATTTTTGCAACGTGGACTCGGAAACTTCCGGCCGTTTGGGCCAATCAGCCCGGTTGGCCAGCAGAACTTTCATCGCCGCCCGAAGGTTTTCGACCGATGCTCCCGAATCCTCAGCCGGTAAAATCGGCAGGATGGCTTGCACTTTCCCCCAGGGAATCAGAAGATCCGGTTTCCCCGTTTGCTGAAAAATCGCGGTTCCCCCTTCCACCTTTCCAGCCACCACGACTCGCTCCTCCATTTGACCGGGAATCGACCCTTCAAAAATCACCTGCTGCTCAAAAGGCAGGGCAAGCGCCTGGGCCTCAGGCCTGGCCCAAGCGCTGGAAATGATCGCCAAGAATCCGGCGAGAACCGCGCCATAAATTCCCATGTAAAAGCCTTGTCGCATTTTTCTGCCTCTAAAAGCTTTCTTTTTCCTACTCACAAATCTCCACAGGACACTCGGGCAGGATCTTCAAAAACGATTGGCCATATCTCCGGCTCAAAATCCTTCCGTCCAGCACGGCAATCTGACCCCGGTCCTCCCGACTGCGGATCAACCGGCCCACCCCCTGTCGGAACTTCAAAATCGCCTCGGGCAACTGGAGATCCCGAAACGGCTCCCCCCCCTTCTCCTTGATCCTTTCACATCTCGCCTCAAACAACGGCTCATCCGGAACGGAGAAAGGGAGCCTCGTCAGAATCACATTCGAAAGCGCCTCTCCCGGAACATCCACCCCCTGCCAAAAACTGTCCGTCCCAAAGAGCACACTGTCCCGGTCCTCCTTAAACTCCTTCAGTAGCCGTGTCCTCGAACTCCCCTTGTCCTGCACCAGCAAACGGATCCCCTGCTCTTCAAACCACGCAGCCATCCCCTCCGCCGTCTTTCGCAACATCGCCCGGCTCGTAAACAGCACGAATGCTTTTCCCTTGGTCATACCGACAAACTTCTGAATCCACCCCTGAAGCGCCGTTTGAAACCTCTCCCCTTCGGAAGGTTCCGGCATCCCCTTGGGCAAATAAACGCGCATCTGACTCTCATAATCAAAAGGTGACTCGACCAGAAGGGTCTCCGCCTCCTGCGCGCCGACCCGCTGGGCAAAGAAATCCAGCCCCCTTCCCACATCCAACGTCGCACTCGTCATGATCGTGGTGCAGTCGGGCCGGAAAACCAGTTCGCTCAATTTATCCGCCACCTCGACAGGCGAGGCATGCAGGCTCATTTCTCCCCGGTGGGCCTTTCCCTCCTCGGGCAGCCTTCTCTCGACCCAGTACGCATGCCCTTCCCGGCTCATTTTTAAAAATTCGCCCAGACCAAAGGCGCTTCCCTCCAGTCTCCTGGCATGATCCCTCAACTCATTCCTCTCCTCACCATCCCCCGCATCCTCCGCCAGCTTCAGCAACTGGGCCCGCACATCCATCAAGCGTGGTCCCAACTCGCTCTTCACCCCCAGCGGTTGCCTGACCCGTTTCTGGCCCGATGTCCCCAAACCCGCACTTTCCAAAATCTCCTCAAACGCACCCTCCAAGATCCCTAGGACTCCTAACGTGGATTTCACCGCATTCCCATCCCCGATCCTCGTCAAAACTCCTTTTTTGGTCCGGGGATGAACCAAGCGTTGCAAGAGAAACCGTAACGAGCCCAATCGAACCTCCAGACCTAGCGCCTTCGCCGCCACGTCCTCCACTTCATGGGCCTCGTCCAGAACCAGAAAATCGTTCGGGAAAAGATATCCCTCGCTGGGACCCTCCTCACTCTCCTCCGCTCCGGCCAATAAACCAAAAAGTAGCGCATGATTCAGAATCACCACGTTCGCATCCAGCACCTTCGTCCTCGCCATCTGGTAAAAACATCCCGTCGGGCCCCCACAATGCCTCGGTGTGCAGGCAAACGCTTCGCTGCATACCTGGGCCCAGACCGCTGCATCGACCTGAAAATCGATGTCCGAAAGGGTTCCATCCTTTGTTCTCCCCGCCCAATCCAACAACCCCTTCAACTGCTCTGCCTGCCCCGCGGCAAAAAGATCCCCCTGATGCTGTTGGGCTTTTTTCAAACGGTGCGGACAAAGGTAGTTCTGCCTCCCTTTGAGCAAGGCCGCTGTAAATTCAAACGGCACTAGGGACTGAACGATCGGCACGTCTTTTCCAAACAACTGCTCCTGCAGATGGATCGTATAAGTGCTGATGATCGCTTTTTTGCCCAACTCCTGGGCCGCATAGGCTGCCGGCACCAGATAAGCCAAGCTTTTGCCCGTCCCTGTTCCCGCCTCCACCACCAGATGCCTCTGGTCCTCGATGATTTCTGCCACCCGCTCCGCCATCCGGGCCTGACCCGGTCTGGACTCATATCCCTTCGCCTTTCCAAGCTTTCCTCCGTCGGAAAAAAATTCCCCCATCCGGAAGGCCAGGTTTCCTTGAGCCTCGTGACTCATCGGCAACCTCCGCGGAGCTTGGATTTAACCTTGGGCAGGAACATGCTTCTTAAGGTATGGAAGCTCTGGAATCACTTTGCGAGTCCTGCCTCCAGGCAGGTGGCAGCGACCTTTTTCTTCGGGAAGGGGCAACTCCCTTCATCCGCCTGGGCGACCAACTCCTTGGCTTGGAAACCGGGCAGGCCACGGAGGAACTCTTGAAACACCTTTGGTCCGCCTGTGGTGCCAAACCCGATGCCACCGACCACGACGCCAGTTTCGTTACCCGTTCCGGACTCCGCTTTCGCGTGAATCTCTACCGGCAACTAGGACTCCGGGGGGCCGTCCTCCGGAGCATCAAGACTCAGATTCCGTCCATGGAGCAGTTGGGCTTGCCCGTTGCCGTTTTCCAGAAGTGGCTCTCCCGTTCTTCCGGTCTCATTTTGGTGACCGGATCCACCGGTTCAGGAAAATCCACCACCATGGCTGCGGGGTTGGAATGGTTGAACCAAACGGCAACCCGCCACATCATCACCATCGAAGACCCTGTCGAATACCTGTTTCAAGATCATCTCTGTCGCTTTACCCAGCGGGAAGTCGGCGCCGATACCCCCAGCTTTGCGGAAGGGCTCCGACGCGCCCTTCGCCAAAGCCCCGACATCATCTTGTTGGGTGAGATCCGGGACGCCGTTTCGGCCAACACCGCCCTTCAGGCGGCGGAAACCGGGCATCTCGTGATCACCTCGCTCCATAGCAGCAGCGCAACGGAAGCGGTGGAGCGGCTTCACCGTATCTTCACTCCCGAGGAACGGGAGGATGCCTCCTCCCTCCTCGCCGCCCAGCTGATCGGGGTTTTGACACAACAACTCGTTCCAGGATTAAAAAAGAGTCTTTTCCTTGTGGCCGAGTATTTTGAAAATCAGGCCGCCACCCGGCAATGGATCCGACGCGGAGGCGGCACGGAACTCGCGGATTTCATGCAAAATTCTCAATCCGAGGAAAATCAATCGATGACAAACTCCCTGGTTCAGGCTCTCCGGGAGGGACATGTCTCGATGGAGCACGCCCTTGCTGCCGCGCCCGTCGCCGACGAATTCCGCCGGGCCGCCATGGGCATCTCCAGCGCCGCTTTTCAAAGGGAACAGGATTAACCGTGGAAGAGACAAATATTCTTCAACTCCTGTCCGAGGCGAGTCAACGGGGGGCTTCCGACCTTCATTTTACGGCCGGGCAACCGCCCGCCTGCAGGGTGGAAGGAGTGATCCAATCTCTCCCCTACCCCCCCCTGACCCCCCGGCAATGCCGTGAACTGACCTTTAGCGTCCTCACGGAAACCCAACGGGCCAAACTGGAATCGGAACTCGATCTCGACTTCTCCATGGAGGTAGCTGGGATCGGGCGCCTTCGGGGAAACGCCCACTTTGCCCGAGGCACGGTCGAGGCAGCCTTCCGCTTTATCAATCGTTCCAATCCATCCTTGGAAGAACTTGGCCTTCCCCCCGTCGTCAAAAGCTTTTGCCAGCTCTCCGAGGGCTTGATTCTGATCACCGGGGCCACTGGCTCGGGAAAATCCACCACCATGGCGGCCATGATCGAGGAGATTTCCCGGACACGCTCGGGCGTCATCGTTGTTTTGGAGGACCCGATCGAATATGTGTATCCCCCCGCTCTCTCCCTGATCAAACAGAGGGAGATCGGCCGGGATACCCGCTCTTTTTCATCCGGTCTTCGACACGCCTTGAGACAGGATCCCGATGTGATTGCGGTGACCGAACTCCGGGATCAGGACTCCGTCCAAATCGCACTTCAGGCGGCGGAAACCGGTCATCTTGTTCTCGCCACGTTCCATGCCGCAGATCCCGTCAAGGCTCTCGACCGCATCCTGGAAATGTTTGGCGCTGAAATGCTCCCGCAAATCCGTGCCCAAATGGGCAATGGCCTGAAAGCCGTGGTTTCTCAACGCCTCCTGCCGCGCGAGGATGGCCAAGGAAGGGTTCTCGCCTCGGAGATTCTAACTGTTTCGCCGGCCATCTCGTCCTGTCTTCGTCTGGGTCGGATGGAACAGATTGTCGGCATTATGGAAATCGGAGCGAAAGACGGAATGAGAACCATCGACGCCAGCCTGGATGAGTTGGTCGAAAAAGGTCTCATCACCTCGGAGGAAGCCCTGCAAAACGCCCGCGACCCGTCCCGAGTCGCCCTCGCGAAACCAAAGAAAAAAGGCCTCTTCAGCTAACCTTCCACACGACTCCAGAACATTCCGCACGGGCCGGTACACAACATCGGAATGGTCGTAACCTCCGCCACCGGCCGTTCTCCAGCCCAATAAAGCGACTTCAAACAGCGTCTCTTGCAGTTTTCCTCAATCACCCTTTGCGGCAAATCTCCTGCCTCTATGACCTTTTTCCGGACCCGTTCCGTCGCCTGAGCCGTTGCCTCTTTCCACGACTGATATTTCAGACACCCCTCCTCCCAAGCCTCGGCATTGCCCCACAAGCCCGGATAAATGACCTCGATCACCTCTCGAAACTCTCCTGCGCAGTTCACCTGGTAATGCCAACCCGTAGCTAGATTTCCCTCACTTCGAAGAGGTCGGTACTGCCCCTGCCCATCCCAACGCACCACCTCCTCCAACTCATCCAGAGTCCCCAGACTCTTCAACTGTCCAACCGCTACTCCTTGATCTTGGATATGCCTGACGTCCCAAAACTTTCCCATTCTCTTCCAGCAGATCTGCCCCATTTTTTCTGCTTCTTCCATCTTCCTCATCACGTTTCCTTCTCAACCTTGCTCATGGCCAGTTCGATAACCATTTCTTCCACCTCTTCCGGTCTTCCCAAAGGCTCCCCATAGCCGATCTCACCCTTTTCAGATTCATACCAACCCTCCTCCGCCCCCGATATTCCCAAAAGTTCCGGCACATCCTCCGAACCATGCAACCCACCTGCGAGAAAATGAGGCAACACCATCACAGGCCCTTCGCGAATCAGATCCCTCCAATCCGCAATTCTCGGTTCCTCCTCAAGAAAAACAGCATGCACCGTTCGATACCCGTCTTTCGCCAACTCCTCAGCCAAGCCAACCGCCGCCCCGCGTGAGCCCGTATGAAGCGGAGTTCCATGACTTGCCACCAACAGACTCACCTGAGTTGGATTCCAGTTTTTCACCGCCAGCAAACGTTCTGCCCGTTTTTGAAAATGCCCCAGAATCTCCGGCCTCATTCCAATCGGCTCCGTCACCCGACACTCCACCCCGGGCGTTTCTGCAAATTCCCGCTTTAGAATCTTCGTTGTGAAATATCCGTTGGCCAGAAACCATGGCACGACCACCACCTTTTTTGTTTTCAACCCCCGAATTGCATCCGCGTAGGAAGGTTGCTCCTTCCAAAAAGCCGACCGTACCTCGCCAAAAATCCCCTTCTCCCTGATTCGGTGCGCAGTCTCCCTCGTAAAGCGACTGGAATCCGCATTCTTGGTGGAACCGTGCCCCGCCAGAATGAGCGCTATATCCTTAAACTGCATGAGGGGATCTTACTCCAAAACGTCTACAACAAGAATCTGCCGCTCAACAGGGCGGCGAGACAGTTAGCGGTTGGCTTTGACCGGCATTCCCTGGCTGGCAGGACCGCCCGATGGATTCGGGAAAAGAGGGGCCGGCTCAACGATCCGGGAACTATCCGGCCGGGCGGAGACGGTGATGGTGAAAATCTGCTCCTTCCCGTCTCTTTTCACTTTGACGGGAACCTTCCCCCCAACTTCCGAGAAAAACGCCGCATCCAAAATATCGGATGGCTCCCGCACCGGACGATCCCCGATCGAAATCACCTCATCCCCCGCCTTCAGCCCGCTCTTCTCCGCCGGAGTCCCCTTATAGAGCCGATCCACAAATACCGGCGCGCCACGTTCCGGCCGGCTTCGATCCGGCATCACCCCCACCCCCATCCATCCGTGTCGAGGTTCCCCATACTTCTGGATGTCTCCCGCAACCTTGGCAGCAGCCTCAATCGGCAGGGCATAGCAGGCCTTGCCTTCGTCAATTTCCAGCATCAAGACCCCGACCACTTTCCCTTGGCTGTCCAAGAGCGGTCCGCCGATCTGCCCCGGCTTGATCGGAAGATTGGCCCTCAGATGGGTGGTCGCAAAAAACCGCGTCAGATACTTCACATCAAACCCGGCCACAAAACCGAACGTTGGTTCCGCCTTCAGATCGTACGGAAACGCCACACTGACCACCGCCGAGGCCGGCCGCAGTCGCATGCCTTCGCCGAATTGCAAATGGGGAGTCTGGTTTGCATTGATTTTCAGGACCGCCACGCCACTTCGAGGATCCCGTCCAAGAATTTTTGCCGGAAAGGTCCTACCATTCACCTCCACTGAAACGTCACTGGCCTGTCCCACGACCGCATACGCCGTCAAAATGGTTCCCTGTCCGTCGATGAAGAACCCTGTTCCAGCCAACTGCTCAGGCCCGTCCGTCGCCTTTAACCGCACCACCGTCGGCGCTGCCTGCTCGTACACACCGCTGACCTCCGCTGCAATCCGGTCAAACACCCCAGTTCCAGCGGCAGGCAAGGACTGGGTATGAGTGGAAGGGGCTAGGGATGCTGTGGGGAGAACCTTGTCCGTTGCCGGAGCCAACACGGCCAACGGCCGGTGGGTCGAAAGATAATAGGCCCGGCCGCCGACAACTCCCGCGAGAGCGAGAACGACGGCGAGAAGGGAAAGAATAACGAACTTAGAACGCGAGCCGGGAATCATATGCCACCGCCCCGTGCCCGTTCACATAAAGGGACCGGAGCTGCGTCCCTTCCCCACCCGCGGCTGTTTCAATCAGCTCAGGCTGGATTTGGATGGAGTCATCATTCTGACTCGAAGCCACGATAATTCCGCGCGCATGGGCAACTTTCCCGTCAGCCAATTGGGCCGAACCGGCGCCGATTGGGCCAAGGAAAAAAGCCACACCCGCCATCAAACAAGCCGCCGAAGCAGCAACGGTCGCCAACCGGGGCACACCCGCAACCCAAGGCTCAAACAAAACTTCCGCCAATTTGGCGTACCAAGGCTCTTCCCGTAAAATTTCCTGTCTCTGGTACTGGTGAAAGGCGTCCACAAACCGGTCAAAGTATTCCTGACCGGGAGTCTCCAACCTCTTCAACTGAAGAAGTTTTTGAAGCTGCGTAAAATCGTCTTTTTGGTTCATGTTTATAGTTCCCTCATTTTTTATCGCCGTAGGTAAATGCCAAGCGATTTCTGCAACTGTTTATGGGCATAGTGCAACCTGGAACGCACGGTTCCTTCGGTAGATCCCATAATCTTGGCGATCTCAGCATGTGCAAGTCCTTGAATATCATAGAGAGTTACCACTGTTCTATGTTCTTTTGACAGGTTAAGCATCGATTCGTTCAATTTATTTTGCAACTCGTTGAGCATAGATGACTTCGATGGGCTATTTCTCGCGGATGGATCGGGTAAATCCAGTTTCGGAAGGCCGTCTTCGTCCAACTCGTTCAAACTCATTGACCCTTGCCGCCTCTTTCTCTTCTCCAGAAAGTTAAAAGTCCGGTTGATCGCGATCCGATAAATCCAGGTGTAGAAGGAGGACTGCCCACGAAAGGTCGGAAGACTCCGGTAGGCTTTGTCAAAGACCTCCATCAACATGTCGTTCGTGTCCTCGTGGTTTGAGGTCAGATGATAGATCACCCCATATAGCCTGGATTGGAATCTTCGGATCAATTCGTCGTACGAGGCCAAATTCCCCTTCACCGTTTCCGCCACCAACTCCTCGTCGGTCGGTCCGTTTTCCAAATCCAGTTCCTTGATGGCATCCGCCGACATCGGCTCAATCTTAAGCCCTCCCACGGTTGTCCGAAAAGGGCAATCAACCCGCCTCATCCCCAGCAAGCGACCATTGGGGGATGATCCCCCCGGGGTTTCCCGTTAATCCAAACTAGATCCGCTGCCCGCCGCCTTGAGGTAATCCGCCAACCGATCGGTCATCTCAGTCAATTTCCCCACGTCTTTTCCCTCTCCCAAAACTTTGAGGTCACCCTTCGCCCTTTCCAACAAATCGACCGATTTACGAAGGGCAAATTTCAGGCCCCCTGCCTCCTTTACCTTTTCCGCAACCCCCTCGACCCCGGTTTCCCCCACCAACTGAGTCCGCAACTTCTCCGAGTCCTCCCTGGGCAAGGTCTGCAAGGCATGGAGAACCGGCAGGGTCCATTTCCCCTTCTGCAGATCCGTTCCCAGTGTTTTGCCACTGGCCTCATCCGTTCCGAAAAGATCCAGACAATCATCGTAAATCTGGTACGCCACCCCCAGTTGATGCCCAAAGGAACGCGCGGCCTCCCGTTTTGCTTCCGCGGCATGATGAATGACAAACGGCGCCTCGGCAGCCGCCCGGAACAAAGCCCCGGTCTTGAGACCCACCACATGCAGATAGTCCGAGGTCGACATTTTTAAATCGAACCGCCGCTGGGTCTGGAGAATCTCTCCTTCACACAGATTTCTCGAGGCCTCCGCAATCTTCCGCGCCACCTCCGCATCCTCCAGTTTCGTGGCCAGTTGCAGCCCGTGGGCAAAGAGGGCATCCCCCAACAGCACCGAAAGTTCCACTCCCCACTTGGCGTTGCACGTCGCCCGGGACCTCCGCAGTTCCGCCCGGTCCAACACATCGTCGTGGATCAGGGAAGCGACGTGAACCAACTCGACGATCACCGCCAAATCCCGGATCGCGTCACTCCACCCCCCTGCGACCTTCCCCGCCAAAAGGACCAACGCCGGCCGCAATCGCTTTCCCCCGCCCTCCAAGGCATACCGCACATAAGCCTCCGCTCCCGCATCAAACAGGGATGCTTGATGCAAAATTCTTCTCTCCACCTCCTGCAACTCGTTCTCGAGTTCACGATCCGCCCCCAGCCAATCCGGTTTGGCACTTGGGAACACACGGTGGACAAGACTTCTCATCCCCAAAATCTAGAAAAGACTCATCCCAAGTCAAACGGGCTGATCTTTTTCTTTCTCCCTTCAACCCCAACTTCAATCTAAACTCAGCAGATGCGTTGGATTCCCGTCCTTTTTCTCGCCGTTTGCCTTCTCTCCTCCTGCTCCCGACCGGATGGGGCCGCGGCCCAACGCATCCATCAGCTCCTGCTGGAAGGAAAAATTCAGCAGGCCCAGGAATCCCTCCAGGAAGGTTTTCGTCAGTTCCCCGAAAGCACCGACCTCCGTCAGGAACGCCTCCATCTCAATCTTCTGGCCGGGCAACCGGAACTTGCCGCCGCCGAGGCCCGTCAAATCCTCCAAGCGAAACCTACCTCCCAGCCCTATCGGCTTCCCTTGTCCGATTCTTCTCCCGCCATCCGCTCCCTCGCCCTGCGGGCCTTCGCCCTCGACCCTCCCGAGCATCCCTCTCCCCTCGGCATTCTCCGCAACGCCCTGAAAGATGCCGACCCCACGGTTCGACGCGAGGCCGTCGAAGCCTCCCGCATCCTTTCCACTCCCGAAGCCTTACCCCTTCTCCGGCAGGCATCGAAAGATTCGGATTGGCTCACCCGCTCCATTTCCGCGCGCTTGCTCGGCAGTCGGAATGATCCATCTGCCATTCCCGATCTCTTCAAAATGCTCGGCGACCGGGATTCCTACGTCCGGCGTTTTGCCCGACGCTCCCTCCTCGAGCTTGCCACCAAAACCACCCCGGATGCCTACCTCCCGGCCCTTGGATCAAAGGATCGGACGACGCAGGTGGTGGCCGCCCTCGCCCTCGCCCGTCTCAACGATGGCCGAGGCCTCGATATCCTCCTCGCCGAAGTCGCCAATCCCCTTGGAATTGAAAGGGTCGAAGTCGTCAAATCTGCGGTGCGCATTCAGGATCCCAGGGTTCTCCCGGCGGTGCGCAACGCCACGGGGGATCAGGATCCGGAAGTCCGCATGGTTGCCCTCATCGCTTTGGGCCTGCTCCACGACAAGGAATCAGCCCCGTTGATCAAAAGAATCGCCTCCGATTCAACCGCACCCAAGGAGGTTCGTCTCGCCGCCGGTAAGGCCCTCGAACTCCTTCCTCAAAGTCCCACACCTCCCAAGTAAGCCGCCATCAATCGATGGCCGCGGAGGGCAAAAAGAGGAAAACTTTTAGGATCCCCTCGGGCCCAACTCTTCCTGCTCGAAGATAATCAGGTCGTCCAACGCCCGGGCAAAATCCTCCATCCCGGTCGCGGGCATAATGATCCGGTCCCGCCGACCCCCCACATCTTCAGTGATCCGTAAAAACCGCCCCCGTTCATTTTCTTTCAAATCGAGAAAGAAAGTCTTCCTCTCAATTTGGACTTTTTCCGATCGCAGTGTTCTTTCCTCTCCTCGTTGTTCCATACTTTTTCTCCCCCTTTCGACCAAAATCCTACGCCCCTGCGCCCCCCAGCTCAACCGAAACTTCCAGCTCTCAGTTCTTACCCGCCGCCGTATCCATCGTTTGGATCGAAGTGGAAACGTAGCTGTTTTTCTCCATTTTTTTCATGACAGCCCACCCCCCCAAGATCATCAGGACCAACGCCCCGCCAAAAAACATCATCCGGAGCTCCAACACAGTCGACTTGGACAATCCAGGTCCGTCCTGCCGGCGGTTACGCAAACCAAGAATGAGTTTTAACCACTCCATACTGCATAATTTAACATGCCCCTGCCTTTTTCCCACCATCCCCTTCGTGACATTTTTTTGACGAATTCCGCGCCGCCAAAGAACCTCCCTCCGAACTTACATTTTCAAAAAGTTGGCCAGCAGGTCCTTCCCTTCTTTGCTTAAAATCGATTCAGGATGGAACTGCACCCCGTGGACGGGAAACTCCCGATGCCGTAACCCCATGATCTCCCCCTCCGCAGTATCCGCCGTGACTTCCAGACACGCCGGTACCGATTCCTTTTCCACTAGCAACGAATGATACCGGGTGGCTTCGAAGGGATTCGGTAGTCCGGCAAAAACCCCTTTCCCATCGTGCCGGATCGGGGAGGTCTTTCCATGCATCAACCGCTCGGCACGCACCACTTTTCCGCCATAGACCTCACCGATGCTCTGATGCCCCAAACATACGCCCAAGATCGGCAGCTTCGGCCCAAACCGACGGATCAGATCCATGGAAATTCCGGCATCCGCCGGCGTCCCCGGTCCCGGAGAAATCACAATCTTGACCGGCCTCATCTTCTCGACCTCATCGGCGGTGACGGCATCGTTTCTCTTCACCACCGGATCCGCCCCCAGCTCTCCAAAATATTGGACGAGATTATAGGTGAACGAATCGTAGTTATCGATGACCAGCAACATGACAAAATCCTACGCCAAGGTCCTTGCCGCCGCCACTGCCGCCAGTCCGGCCTTCGCCTTGTTCACGCTTTCCTGATACTCCCCTTCCGGTGTCGAATCGGCCACCAGTCCGCCTCCCGCCTGAACATGAGCTTTTCCCCCCTTCAGCAGGATGGTCCGGATTGAAATGCAGGAATCCAAATTCCCATCAAACGAAAAATACCCCGCCGCACCGGCATACGCCCCCCGTCTCGTCGGTTCACTCTCCGCCAGAATCTGCAAGGCCCGCACTTTCGGAGAACCGCTCACCGTCCCCGCCGGGAAGGTCGCCCGCATCACCTGGAACGCATCCTGCCCGGACTTCAACTTCCCCGTCACCCGGGAAACCAGATGCATCACATGGGAAAAGCGTTCCACCTCCATCAGTTCCACCACCTTGACGCTCTGATATTCACACACCCTACCCAGATCGTTCCGGGCCAGATCAACCAGCATGATGTGCTCCGCCCGCTCCTTTGGATCCGCCTTCATCTCCTGCTCGTTTTGCAAGTCCTCCCCCGGGGTCGACCCTCGCGGCTTTGTCCCGGCAATTGGCCGGATCTCGACCTTTCCATTTTCACACCGCACGTGAGTCTCCGGGGACGAACCGACCAGCGCCAACCCCGCCATCTCCAGACAAAACATGTAGGGGGACGGATTAATCGCCCGGAGAGCGCGGTAGAGATCAATCGGTCGGCCATGAAATGGCACGGTAAACCTCTGGGAAGGGACGACCTGAAAAATATCCCCCGCCCGAATGTGCTCCTGCATTCCCGCGGCCATCTTCAGATACTCCGATTTCGTCATGTTCGGGGTCGCCCCGGCCAAAAGATCCCCTTCGGGCCGTTTCGGAACTTCGGTGCTCGATTTTCCTGCTGACTGTGCCAAACGCCGGGCCAACGACTCAAGCCGCTCGATTCCTTTCTGATAATCCGCCCGGGGATCCTTTCCCGTTTTCACCTGCACAACCAAGCGGCGAGTCTTCTGCTTGTGATCAAAAATGACAAACTCCTCCACTAGGGCAAAACAGGCATCCGGCACCCCAAGGTCGTCCTTTTTCGCCATGCCCACAGTCGGCTCGAAATAACGAACCGCCTCAAATGCCAGAAATCCCACCGCCCCTCCCGCAAAGGGAGGCGGATCGCCGGGCCAGGCCGCCACGGGCCGGATTTCCTTCAGCATTTCCTGCACTTCCTGCAAGGGATCGGGATTCTCGGGCGCTTTCTCCTCCACCTCGCCGTTCAGCTTGGTCAACCGCACCCGCCCCCCCCGAAACTCCATCACGGCGGTCGGTCTCGAACCCACAAATGAATACCTCCCCAATCTTCCTCCAGTCTCGGCACTTTCCAAAAGAAAAGCCGCCCCCCCGGGCTGGCCCGAAAGTTTGATGTAAGCTGAAACCGGCGTCTCTGCATCGGCAGGAAATTCCCGACCGATCGGAATCAGGTTCCCCTGTTTTGCCAATTCGAGGAATTTTTGTTCGTCCGGAAAAATCATGTCTTCTTCGGAGGTCTTACGGCGATCCCCCGCTCCTGCAAATGTCTTTTCACTTGGGGCACCGTCAACTCCCCGAAATGGAACAAACTCGCGGCCAAAGCCGCATCCGCCCCGCCTTTCTCCCCCAGAACTTCGGCAAAATGCTCCTTCGTCCCGGCTCCTCCGCTGGCAATCACCGGCACCCCCACGGCCCGACTCACCGCCCGGGTCAGTTCGAGATCATACCCCTCCTTGGTCCCATCCGCATCCATGCTGGTGAGTAGAATCTCCCCCGCGCCACGGCGAACCCCTTCCTTGGCCCATTCCACCGCATCTTTCCCCGTAGGGGTCCGACCCCCGTGGGTTGTCACTTCCCATTTTCCCGACCCCTTCCGCCTTGCGTCCACCGCCAGAACCACACACTGGCAACCGAATGCCTCCGCCACCTCGGTGATCAGTTCCGGACGTTCCACCGCCGCCGTGTTCAGACTCACCTTGTCCGCCCCCGCCCGCAAAAGCTCCCGTGCATTCTCCACGGAACGAATCCCCCCACCCACGGTGAGCGGCAGAAAAACCTCTTCTGCCGTTTTCCTTACCGCTTCGAGCAGAATGGGTCGGGCCTCCGACGAGGCAGTGATGTCCAAAAAAACCAGTTCGTCCGCACCTTGTTCGTTGTAGGCCCGCGCGCATTCCGCCGGATCTCCGGCATCCCGGATACCGACAAACCGAACCCCCTTGACCACCCTTCCCCGATCGACATCCAGGCACGGAATAATCCGCTTGGTATTCATAAAGATTGTTGGGGCCGTTCCTTGAATTGTTTCATTCCCATGGGTAATAAGGATTTGGATTTTGCCGCAGGATCAGCAAAAATCCGAGTCTTGTTTTGGGTCGGTGATTCATCCATGACCAAGAAACCAAAAGGGAACGGAAAAAAGAAGCCGGCCAAAAAGCCGCTTCCCCTTGCGAAGAAATCCCGCTCCAAGAAGCGCCCCCCCAAGACAGCACCCGCAAGGAAATCCACAGAGCCCGGCCTTCGGAAATCCCCGATTCCCATTCATCCAAAAACAAACCTCTTTCCACTGCCTTCCTTTCTTCCCGGGAATCCATCTCCCGGAGTTCCCGAATATGATTTTTTAGGCGAACTGCCCGAATCGTACGGAACACGCCGTCTTTTTCTCACCGCACGCGACCCCCGCTGCCTCTTTGCCTATTGGGACTTCACCTGGCATCAACTCCGCGATGCCGAAAAAGAATCCCCCGACGGAAAAGTTTACCTCCAAATCTATATTCCTGGCCGAGAACGGGTTCATCAGATTCATATTCATCCGGGCTCGCGCGAGTGGTATTTGCCGGTCGATCGCCCCGCCACGCGTTTCCAAGCCGAACTCGGTTACTACCTTTCGAACGGGTCTTTTCAGCAAATGGCCGTTTCCGGTGAAGCCTTCACCCCACGCGACGATCCCTCGCCAAACCACGAAATCCAGTTTGTTACGATTCCCTTCCATTATTCGTTTCAGCAACTCTGGGGGCTCATCCGTTCCTACGTTCGCCCCGGGGAAGCACTCGCCCGCGCCCTGGCCCGACTCCAGCAGGAAGGCCACCCCTTCCCTTTTGCGTATGCCCTCCGCCGATTCCTGGCTTCCGGCATGGCGGAAAAGATCTTTGCCTATCTGGGTGAAGATATGATTCGTCGGCACCGCATGGCATCATTCGAAATGACGGAAATCCTCCGTCTCCAACTGGAAACCTGTCCCAAGCCTGGGTCCAGCCAGCTCCACGGCACATCTCCGGGGAATCCACCCCCCTTCGCCTAATCCCGGAATCCCCTTCGATGATCCAAGGATACGTCGCCCCCGTCCTTCACGCCCATCTTCCGTTTGTCCGCCACCCGGAATATCCGGAATTCCTCGAGGAAGACTGGCTGTATGAGGCCATCACGGAAACCTATCTTCCCCTTCTCGACATGATGGAAGGACTCGTCCGCGACGGGGTCTACTTCCGGCTCACCATGTCGATGACCCCCCCGCTCTGCGCGATGTTGCGCGACCCCCTTCTTCAGGATCGTTATGTCCACGGACTCGAAAAACAGCTCGAACTGGCAGGCAAAGAGTTGCACCGGACAAAAAAGGACCCCGCCTTCCACGCTCTCGCGCGCTTTTATCACGACCGTCTGAACCACTGCCGTCATCTTTTTTGTGACCGCTACCATCGGAACCTGGTAGCCGCATTTCGAAAGTTTCAGGACGCGGGCGTGCTGGAAATCATCACCTGTGGAGCGACCCATGGATTCCTTCCCC
>CANEUY010000021.1 GCA_947442065.1 Verrucomicrobia subdivision 6 bacterium
ACATACCCCAGACCCACCACCGCCACGTCGAAATGAAAGACCTCTTCTTTCACGCTCAATCCTGAATCCTCCGCAAAAGGAGAAACGCCTCGGCAAAGTTCCTGCCAATCTCCATTCCCCGATACTCCGATTGAACAAAGATACCTTTATGCGATCGGGGGTGAGGCCAGGCATTCTCCTCTCCCGTATAAACATCCAGCGCCTTTGCCTTTTTCATAACCTGAGACTGGGTGAGGATCTCGTAATGGTTGGGACGAAATGGTGGATCCGTAGGGATCCGTTGAGATGTGCTACTTGGAATCTCCCCTAAAAGAATCTCCTTCACCTTGGGGAGTTTTAGAACCCGAGTAGCCATCCGCACCGCCCGAAACGTTCCCGCATGATCCTGGTGGATATCTCCCAGAAACGTCGTGTAGACCACCGTCGGGGCGAGTTCCCCAATCACCGTCTCTACCTTCCGAAGGGTATGGGGACCCATCACGCCCAACTCCTCCTCCTTGATCCCTAAATAGATCGACTGATCGTACCCTAGGATCTTTTGGGCTTTCGGCGCGACGGAGTCCTGTATCCGAGTTCTGGCATTGTGGGACTGTCGTAAAAATAGAACAGTAACATGATCCCCCCTCTTTTTATGTTTCTGGATCGCTCCGCCAAAACCTAAGACTTCGTCGTCACAATGAGGGACGACCACCAATACCCTTTCCCCCCGGACTCTACTGGGTTGGGTTGATTTTGATCTGCGAAGCTTTTTCAGATGCCCACTAGCGCGAGCGGGCTCGGTAAGCCGTCGATGCATTCCGGCTACGGGCCAAAGAACGTGCACTGCGCCCCTCATTTCGAACCTTGCTGTTTTTTGTCTTACCCCGGACCAAACCCCGCAGTTTTCTAGATGTATGAACTCTGACCTTAGAGCCCCTTCCCTTCCGATGCTTGCCTTTGCTCATGCTGTTCCTTTCTTTGAAGACTTAATTTTTTCACCTACTTCAAGTATAGCCTCCCGCATTTCCGTGATGCTAACGGGCTTCCGAAAAACTCGAACCCCGCCAAGGTCTTTCATAACTTCTGGATTCAACTTCACCTCCACGCCCTCATCCTCAAAAAGGAAAATCGGGACTTTCAACCCTGCACTACGCATTTCCTCCACCAACTCGGTTCGGCTTGTAAGCTCGAGCTTCTCCTGGGCAATCGTGCTATCGCAAACAACCAGATCCATCTTCTTTTCATTGATCATTTTGCGAAGAGCATCTGCCCTCTCGACAATCAACACTTCCCATCCCGATTGCTTGGCCAACTGCCCAACCACATTCCCCAAGGCCCCGTGGTGATTCACAATTAACATTCTAAGCTGATTTGTCATGTTGATGAATTAAACGCTACTCCTCAGTCGAAGTAAAGTCACGACAAGGATTTCAAGATCCAGATGCCAGGACCAGTTCTGAACGTAGTACAGATCATAATCGATCCTTTCCTGAAGGGACGTATTTCCTCGGAATCCATGAATTGCCGCCCACCCTGTCATTCCCGGTTTCATGCGAAAACGAAGTCCGTACGAGTGAACCGTTTCACAGAATTTTGCCACCAATTCCGCCATCTCAGGGCGCGGGCCCACCAAGCTCATATCTCCTTTCAACACACACCAGAACTGTGGAAGTTCATCCAGACTGAACTTTCGAATCCACTTCCCCAGCCGCGTGCAACGAGGATCATCGTGCGAAGCCCAACACTGGGGATCCTCCTCCACCCCGGCCCTCATGGAACGTAGTTTGTAGATCCAGAAGCTGCGTCCCTCGAGTCCGGCCCGTCTCTGGCGGATCCACACCGGTCCTTTCGATTCCAACCGGATCAATAAGGCCAGAAAGAGGATGATGGGAGTGGAAATAGAAAGCCCCACCAATGCACCCACAATGTCCGTCGCCCGTTTGATGAATCGATGCGATCCCAGATGGTAACTCGAATTGGCGATCACCAGAACGGGTAACCCGGAAACCATTCGGTCATGACTTCGCCCCACCCAGAAACTAACCGAATCGGGAATGAGGCGAACGATGACACCATTCAGAACACACTCCTTGGCAATACGATTCAGGGTCTCGTGGTCCAGGCAGGTTTGATCAATAACTAGCCGGGACATCTGGTAGCTCGAAAGCCTGGCCTCCAAGTCCCCTAGACTCCCCAACCGCACGTATTCGGCATTTTGATGCGAGGCACACCCCTCCCCAAAATAACCCACTACCTCCTGGACTCTGCCCATTTTTCTGGAGGATTCTCTCAGCAAAAGCTGCATCCGGGGGGTATTTCCAACAAACACCAAAGGCTCGTGCGCCTGGATTTTTAAAACATCCAGAATCATCCACGGTAAAAAAGACCGAAAAAGCGCAACAAGGAAAAGAAAGATGAAGATCTGCAGTAACAAAGGGGGCAGAAACGTGACAGGTTCCATCCCCAAACCCCAATGAAGAAAAATTGCAAATCCCCCTGCCCCCGCCAAGATCACGGTGAAAGTTCGTCCTGCAATGCCGCGGAATGAGCCCCAGCAGGGCCAATCATATCCACCCAAACGATCGATCAGAACCATCAGTGCGACTCCATACAGGACCCAAAGGTTTGGGAAAATACATTCCCGATTCAAGGATCCGGAACCATCCCAACGCATCACAGAGAAAAGTGAGATCGCAACGGCCAACCCGTCCACAATCCGAAGGGCCAAAGCCCATTCAAATTTTCTTTGAGGCCGATTCTTCAGGATTTTCTCAAAGGATAGATTCATTCGCTCAGCACCTCCTGATACAAGTCGAGGTACTGGAGTGCCACAACTCCCCAAGAAAAAAGGCGGGCCCGATCCAATCCTTTGTGGATCAGTCTCTCTTTGGCCCGGGGCTCCAGATGGAGTGCGGTTCGCAGCCCCAAGGCCATGTCGTCGACACTATGGGGATTCACAAAAATGGCGGCATCGCCCGCCGTTTCAGGCATGCAGGAGGCATCAGAGGTAACCACCACAACTCCCACGCTCATCGCCTCCAAGATGGGTAGGCCAAAGCCCTCCTCCAAGGAAGGAAAGCAGAAGACGGAAGCTCCTCGATAATTTGCAGACAGCTCTTCGGGCGTAAGGTACCCCAACCGTTCCACCCCGGGGGTTTCAAGAAGCCGATCCAGTTCCCGGTCCTGCTGAAAACGTTTCTCCGGAAGTCCGGCGATCTTCAGTTTCAGCGACGGATTCTCCACCCGAAGCTTTTGATAAGCCTGGATGAGCCGGACCAGATTCTTGTGTGGCTGATACGAGCCGACGCAAAAGATATAGGGAGATGAGCCGCTCGATGGTTCTGCATCAGGTAAAGGCGGCAACCCATCAGGAATCACCTTCAATCTCGCTTCGCCGATATTCAGATGCCGCTTCACCTGATCCCGGATGTACTGGGAAATGACCACCACACGGGAGGCGCGATGAAGCCCCGGCAATGCCACCCACCGGTAGGCCAGGCGGAAAAGCGTCCGGTACCACTCCGGATGCAGGAGAAAGTTCAGGTCATGCAGGGTGACGATGCTTTTGACCTCTCCCGGATTTGCCGGAGAAGTGTTCATGGGATGATGGCCTACCCGACATCCGAAACGAAGGGCGGCATCCTTGAAGAAGAGCTGCTCCCAGATTTGGCACCTGGCCCGGGACCACTTTCGAAAGGGGGTTGGCACCAATTGCGTCCTAGGAAGATCCGCCCATTCCCGAACCCCCGAATAGTCAGGGTCGGCAAAGACCACCAGATCCACCTCCCTTGGTTTTCGGAGAATGGCGTCGAACAGATGGAAGGAGGCGATCTGCGTTCCCGTGGGATGGTGGGCCCGGGAAAATCGCCCGTTGAGTGCAACTTTGGCCCTCATGCGGGCACCTCGTGAGAAGACCACTTCCTCGCCTGCCGATCCACCGCCAACCACAAAGCAACGAGAAAGATGAGCAGAGTCCAGAATGTGAAGGCATCGCTGGTGTTGGTCAGCGGATTGCACATCTGCATCAGTATCACCAGGCTCAGATTCCGCGTCAGACAAGTCCGATCCCCACGCGCCACAAGGTGGGCAGCTCGAAGCAGAGTTCCCCAAAGAGTCCCCATGATCGCCGCCATTCCGACGACTCCGGCCCATCCAAAGTTCAAGAACGCCTCCCCGAAGAAGGTCACCCGTAGTCCGAAATGGGACTGGTCGTCCATCCCGACGATCCTCACGGCGGTCAACCCCATGTGCCAATCATGCTTCTTGGGGAAAAGCCCGCTTGGGGCCATTGCCACAAGTCCCCCCAAATACGTTTTTCCAAGGAGTGGATCGAAATCCCAGGAGCCCAGAACCCAAGCTCCGTCCCGCAAATCGATGACATTATTTCCCAGATAAACCTCCCCTAGGCTCGTCATGAACGGATCCCCCTCCCTCAGACGTTCCCGATCCGTTCGCATCAGGGAACTGAATCCACCCAAAATCATGAAGGTGGTGAGGAAAACAGCATAAAGTACAGGAATCGACCAACGGGGCATCCGGAACTGCAGAGTCAGCAAGGTTGCCCCCATAAACATGGCAATCGCCAAAGGAAGCCGGTTCCCACTCACCACCTGCAGGGAAGTCATCACAAGAAACAGCAGCATGTCATGTACTGGGAAATGCCTCCAACGGCGCAAGATCGAAACCCCCAAAGCGGCTGCAACCACCGGCACCAGAGCGGTCCCAAAATGATAAAAGGGTCGGGACGTGGAAGAAGAAAGCATGGCATAACGGGCATCCACCCCCTCTCCCCCGGTCAGCATGGGTATCGAGCCCGTGGCGGCCATCGGCAAGACAATCAGGATACAAAGAAAGACGGAGACAATTCGCAAAAAGGAAACAAGGCGACGATCCAGATCTTCCGCAGGGGCACGTAAGGGCTGAAGGACGAAGCCCTGCCTCCTGTTCCAGGCGTACACACAGCCCATGACGATCAGAAGAAGAAAAAACCCAATCAGGTTGATTAGAACAATCCAGGGTAAGCCTTCCAACACGGCCTGAGCCGCGGTCCCACCCAGACTGGCTGCTGTTCTCTCAATGAAGAAAAACCCGATGAGGATTAGGGCCTGATGGGCCAATGTCAGCCCGATGAGATCCATAAACCGAGTTACCGTCATCCATGCGACGGGCAGAAAAAGCAAAAGCACAATCATCAGAGAGACGAAAAAGGTGAGCCACGGGTCATTCCAACCAGGTTGAAATCCGGATATTCCATCCGGCTGATACCAGCCCGTCCAAAAAGAGAGAGGAGTCAGGACCCCAAGAAAAGACACAATCAGGCAAAAAGGACGAAACCATGAAAGGATTCGATGAGAATCCCGAACTAAATCAACATTCTGATCATGGCGATGGGCAATCATACAAAAGGGACTGGGAGAGACGAACCGACCCCAAGTACCTCATGGACAACAGTAGCCGAATTTCTGAAATAGATAAGCTAATTAGGTATTCTGGCCCTCGTCCCGAAACATGTAGGAAAGGGCTCCGGCCAAGCTGACACCCAGTAACCCATAAAGAATATCAGTCCATTGAAGCCATCGTTCAGGGAGCATGTTTTGTGCCGTCTCCACACCCACGACAAGGCATCCACACAGAAATAGGATCAGCCAACGAGGCCGCCGAAAGGCAAAGAGGACGGCGAGCGAAAGAAGAAAATACGCTCCTGTGTTTCTCCAGGCATCCGGATCCTCCCCGCCCTGAACCAACCAGCGGGGCAACCATTCCAATTCCCAAAGGTTCGAGCTGGCGCGAAGTCCAAAGAAAAGGATCAGGCCCAAAAGCAAAAGAAATGGAATGAAACGCAGGAACCTCATGCGAATGGATAATGGCATAGATTTACCATTGAAGCGATTATGTAGGGCGGGGATTTTTCCCCGCCATCCGGCATGTCTACCCATGGCGGCCAAGATGGCCGCCCTACATTCGATTTAACCTTATGCGATCAGGCTTCATCACTCATGGCGGCCAAGATGGCCACAGTCCATCCGCATAAATGATCGTCATTCCCTTTGTTTGTAATTAATCTTAATTCTTGTTTTCTCGTCCTTATTCCCTTGAACTGCTCCGAAATCAGCTTTGGCAAACCGGGAACTTCTTCGCCAAGGCCCTGTTTCTTGCTGTCCTCACCCCATGGATGATCCGGCTTTGGGGAACCGAACAGTACGGCCTCTTTGCCCTTTCCAGCTCTCTCTTTGTCTCCCTGGCCCTCCTGGATGGTGGAGTCCGATCCTTAACCCGAGTCCGCCTTGCCCCTCTTTTGGCAGAAGGCAAAACCGATGAAGCCATCAAGATTCTCCTGCAGGGGCTTCTTGCCTTTGCGATCGTTTGTTGTTGTGCCCTTCTCCTTGCCCTCGGACTTTGCGTAAACGATTTTCTTTCCCATGTTCTTCATCTTCCCCCCGGAGGACAAACCGTCCTTCTGGTTAGCGGCATCCTGACTTCCCTCTGGATGAGCAGCGTGCTAGCCCTCGAACTTCTTGCTGCCGAAGGCCGATTGTCCGATGTGAAGGCCGCCAACACCCAAGGAATCCTTCTAGCCCTACCCGCCTGTTCTGCCTGCCTGTTCTTTGGGAGCACCCCTCTTATCACAATGGTGGCAATGATTCTTTGCCTGATCGTTCCTAATCTGTTTCTTCTTTTTCGAAATCTACCCAAGGAGTCGGTTCATTTATGGAGAAAGTCTGTCCCCTTTCGTGACGCTCTCACCACCTTGGTTCACGGCTTTCCCTACTATGTAACGACGATCGCCCTCATCGGAAAAACCCACGGACTCACTTTCCTCATCTCTGCCATAGCAGGACCTGCGGAAGCCGGAGTCTTTTACCTTCTCCTTCGCCTTTCGGAGACATTAAGCAACGTTGCTTCCACCTCCAGCGAGACATCCGTGGCCAGCCTCGCTTTTGACACCACCCCATCGCAACGCATCCTTCTTTTCCGCCAATCGTGGACTTGGGTCCTTCTTTTCTCCCTTCACGGAGCCCTGGCACTCACCCTGATCGGCCCCACATTATGGAACTGGTGGCTCCCCTCTTTCTCCTTCCTCCCACCCATTGTATGGCCGGCCTTGGCTCTGTTCGGCTGGATGGGCGGTTGGAGCCAGATGACCACTAATTCCTCCATGGGTCTCGGTCTCATTCAAAGCGCCGCTCTCGTTTGTTTGATGGAAGCAGTTCTCACCATCGTCTTGGCATTCGTAGGCTTCTCCCATGGTGGTTTTGCCGGACTCTTTCTTGGCGGTGCCATCGCGGGTATCGTCACGGGATTCCAAAGCGTTCGGATTGCAAACACCCTCCATGAACCTTTTCTCTGTCTCTGGCTTCACCCCCTAAACAAACTCGTTCCGGGCCTTCTCCTCTCTGGGCTGATCCTCTTCGGTGCCTCTCGAATCCTCAACCCATGGGCATGCATTGTTGCCTTGGGCATTCCAGCCGTGCTGGTTCTCCTGCAAATGAAGCACCTCTCCAAAACTCCGTGAAACAACCACGAAAACTTCGCATCCTTTTGGTCAGTGAACCCGGATGGACCGGCGTCTTCCGCCATGTGGAAGGCTTGGCCGATTTCCTTCACGAGGCCGGTCAACAGGTTGCCCTAGCCTATTCCGACGTTCGCGGGAGTGCCGGCCTAACCAAGTTGGTGGAGCGGATTGTCTCGAAAGGCGGTCCGGTCCGGAACCTTCGCATCTCTCACGCCCCACAGTTGGGAGACCTTCGTGCCTGGTTCCGTCTCCATTCCCTCATCCTGGAATTCCAACCCGATATCATTCACGCGCACAGTTCGAAAGCTGGAGCCCTCATTCGGCTCCCCGGACTTCTCCACCTGACCAAGACCCCCCTCTTCTACACCCCCAATGCCTACTACGGGATGGCTCGGCAAGGCGGCCTCGCTGAATTTGTCTTCACTTCCATCGAGCGACTTCTCGCCAATGTGGGCCACACCATCAACATTTCCAAAGACGAGGCAACCTTTGCACGGGATGTTCTCGGCCTACGACCCGATCACCAGTTCATCATCCACAATCCCGTTCAGATCAACTTTTTTATGCCCGCCACAGCAGATCAAAAGACCCAGGCACGAAAGAGACTCGGCATTCCGGAAGATTCGGTTCTGTTAGGAACGGCCGGACGTCTCTGCTTTGAAAAAGACCCTGAAACTCTTTACCAGGCACTCCAACCCGTCTTTCGCAACAACCCGAAAGCACGACTCCTTCACATGATCTCAGGCGATGCAGATCCACAACTCGAGCTCCTCGCCGAACGTCTCGGAATCCGAGATCGAATTCACCTTCTGCCCTATCAGGAGGATCTCCGACCGGCCTACCACTCCTTGGACGGGTTTGTCATGACCTCCCGGTACGAGGCGGGTTGGCCGATAGTGATTCTAGAAGCACTGGCCTGTGGACTTCCCCTTGTTTCGAGCACAGGCCCCGGGATGAGCGATATCGGCCAGGGCGGACTTAGCCACTGTTGGACCGCTTCTGTGGGGGACGTGACAGCTTTCACCCAAGCGATCTCTGCCATGGTAAAAGACCTGACCCAGGATCGCCCCAATAATCACCGTCAAATCGCCGAGACCCGATTCAGTCCCGAGCACTGTTACGGGACAGTTCTGAAAGCTTATCAAACTATACGACCGATCTAACTTTGGTTACCCCCCCCCGAAGCGTTACTTTTTCGGGCGAATTTCTCAAAAGCATTCCATGAATCTTCCATTCGTTTTGCCGGACGATCTGAATCGCTTTCTGGGAATTCCCGATCGTCGTTTTCCCATACTCGGCGACAAACATAACCCTTCGCCCCGTTGGGAGTGCCAAAGGAAGTTCATTTTGCGCAATCAGGTCCGGGCAGTTGATCAGGATATAGTCCCAGGCCTTCCCCTCGGTTCCCAGAGCATCGTCAAGGGATCTCCGAGCCATGAGATTCTGCAGACTCCTCAAATTGCCACCCGGGGAAAGGACCGCCAATTCTTGGAAGACTGAAAAGGAAGCACAATCCTTCAAGGTCTTACCATCTTGAAGCCATCGATATAGACCCCCGGAATCCGGGACAGTTATGCCGAGAGCATTGGAAAGCCTCGGGTTTAAAAAATCCAAATCAATAACGAGAACCTTTTTCTCGGCTTCGGCGAATAGAACTGCCAAATCCGCCACCATGTAATGGGCTGTGTTTTTCGCTCCACAAGCAATCAGAGCATAAATATAAGGAGGCTCATGTTCTTTGCGAAGATGTAGCATCGAATCCCGAAGGACCGCCAATTCATTCGAATAACCGGGATGCTCATATAATTTGTTAGTCATATTGAGGGTTTGGATCGACAACTCGGGAGGTAAATAACCAAGGAATTCGATGCCAAGAATCTCGCGAATTTGGCGCGAATGCCGCAACCGGGTCGAGGAGGCGGCTAGAAAGATGGGCAAGAGCAAACCAGCGGAAATTCCAAAGATTCCACCTGCGATCAGATTGAGCCACAAAATGGGGCGGACGGGGCGGTGATCCACGTGGGCGTAATCCAAAAGGACCATGACATTGCTGCCAGCCACTTTATTGGTAAGTGAACTCGCATTCGGTTGCGCCTGGGTCGGACAGGCTAGGGCATCAAGAATTTTTGCCCCTGCGATATCCTCCTTTTGGCTATTTAAACGCATTTGCTCCAGATCCTTGACCATTTGCTGGTACCGTAGTTCGAGGCTCTCACCACGAGAGCGAAGAGAGGTTTCCAGCTTCTTGGCATGTCCGGCAATTTGAAGTTTCAGTCCATCCACCTCGGCTGCCTTCCCCTGAAGGCGAGGCCCCCGGGTGCTCTGGGTCGCGATCCGGTCGTACTCCGACTGGACGAGGATTAACTGGGTTTTGAGATTGTTCAGGGTCGGATCCGCTTCAAACGAGGGAAAGTATTCAAGAGGTTTGCCTTCGCTGATATAGCGCTGCAACAATTCGACCTGCTCGCGGACTTTGGCTGCTTCGATCTGCAATTCGGCATATTGCTTGTTGAGAGTATCAAACTGCTCTTTGTGCATGGAGCGCAGACGTTGGTATTCAATAAGTTCAGCCCCGATTACGTTTAGAATCTTGCCTTCCTCGATTACAGCGTTTGCCACTCTCACCGCAAATTCAGGACTTTGTGACTGAACCCGAATCAATCCCATTCGGGTATTCCTAACCGGAGTGATCCTCACATTGGCACCTACTTGCGAGGAATAGAGCGAAACCGCTTTTTCACTATCCCGAAATGCAATCCGGTCGGCGTCGACCCCCAAGCTCTGAGCCACCCCTTGTTCGACCCTATCCGAGGCAAAACTGAGAATGAGAGTCTGGACGATCTGCCGTTGGGTTTCCGCATCAATCGCCCCCCCTGTGAAATCAAAAGGGAGCTGATTGATGGTGAATCTGGCCTCGGCTTCGTAAACAGGCCTTGTGAAAAGTTGAACAAGAATGCCGAGGAGCAATCCGCCCGCCAATCCAGCCAAAATCAAAGGCAAATTCCTACGCAGATAGATAAAGACATCATCCAACCCGGCTTCATGGGCGTTCGGCTTGGACGGTACGAGAGGATCCGGCGAGAACGGTGTCAGAGGCATAGTGGTTTAGAGGAAATTCCTCGGCACGGTGATCACGTCGCCTGGTCGAAGGAGAAGATTCTGCCTCATCCCCTCCCCCTTCATCATCTGACGGAGATCCAGCTCATACACCTCCACCTTCCCCGCATTTTGCCGCACCAACTTCACCCGGCGTTGATTCGCCAAGGGAGTGAAACCATTGGCGGCCGCAATGGCGTCCATCACCCGCATCGGGCCGTCCGCTAGTTCGGAGTTCAGCTGATGAAAAACCTCGCCCAGCACGGAGATTCGATTGGGCCGGAACTCCTCCAAGTAGATGTTTTTGGCCCCCGGATACCGTTTTTTCGCCAAAGCGAGCAAGTCATCCCGGTTCATTCCTTTCACCGGTGTTTTTTCTCCTTCGAGGTCAATCACTCCCTCTTGGCTCACCTGAAACACCTTGATATCACCCTCCGGCAACGTCACATGCAAACGATCCAGCAGGGCCACCTGATACGAGAGGGTCGAAACCTCACACGGAAGATCGGCGCTTTCGACATCCGCTTCAGATACCGGGGAAGGCTTTCTTTCTGTGGCCAACCCAACACTCAGTGTCGCGGCGATCAGCAGGAAGCAAACCGTTTCAGTAACGAAGCCCCGCGGGAAATACATTTGTTTTTGATGAATCAACTTATTCATAGATTACTCCTTTTAATTCAGAACTTCCACTCAAAACCTGCGGCCACGCGGATTCCACTAATGGAAGGTCCTGTTCCTTCGGTGATGTCGAAGCCTTGATACCCGAATTTCATGAAAGCACGGGGCTGACTGCTCTTGCTACTGCTTGGCAGGGCATAGGCGACCTCGATTTCCGGTCGGATCTGAAAGGCATATTGACTGCCCAGTTCGTACTCAAAGAAGCAGAAGGCACAGTACGGGGTCACATACCAGTTGGTTCCGAGGAATGTTTCCGCACGAAGTTGGATCAGGGTGGCAGTGTAGTTGTCGTTAATCCCGAACTCCGTGAACACATAGTCCCGGTCATACTTCAGGGTCGGACGGAAACGCGGGCTCCAGTCAAAAGTGGAGTATCCGTTAAAACGAAATCCGGAGAGGTCTTTGCGGCTGGGCACCGAATCATTTTGCATGATGAAGTCATAGCCGACGCGCATCTCGGTATAGATGCGGGGATCCGGCCTCCCCCTCCAACCGGTTCCAAAGATCACTTCGGAGGCCCCCACTCCTTGGGAGGGAGTGGAATACCGGTACTCCGCCCAACCCAGAACTTTCAGATCATGCAGGATAAAATAGTTCAGCTCCTGACGAGTGTCGTAGGATTGAAGATTGATAAACCCGTTGCCGTTGGGGTGTTGGTAGGAAAAGAAGCTGAACGATTGATTCATCCCCATCAGCTGGGTGAACTGATAATCCCCGATGACGCCAGGAAGAATTCGGAGTCGGCGTGTTCGGTTGGTCTGCTCGTCCAGCAACAGGTTACTCCCCGTCAGATCGGAAGCGGCCAGATAAGGCCTCCAGATATAATCGTCCCGGCCGACCCGGACGGCCAAATCAAGCTTCTGATTGAAGGCATTGAGATTGGGGTTTTCATAAAACATGTCCTCATAGGCCTCGTACGCGATCTGAAATCCAAGAATCGTGTCGGGAGTCCCCACGGACACCTCGATGCCTCCCCGTGGGGTGAAAAAGAAATCCGCAATCGGATTGGTGGCGGTCAGCTGGACGTTCGAGTCATAGGACTGCGCCACTCCCGCCCAAAGGTAGACCTCCACCAGGCCAGGCTTTCGCCTTCTGGGGTAAAGGCCCAACGGGGGTTCGGCCACCTGCACCGGCCGGAAAGTCGTCGGATCAAAGGTCGGCTGATACAGGGGCAATCTTTCGGCGAAAATATTGTCGTAGTAAGGGCGAATCAGCCGATAGAGCGCACCTCCCGGATTCTCAGGATCCTCATCCGCATCCCGCATGGGAATCGCCCGGTCCGATAGGTTCGGCTCATCCTTGGAGGAGTAGTTGTGGGCTGGAGAAATCCCCTCCCCGAATGCCGGAGCCAACACGTCCGACTGAAGGGCATCCGCCTGGGCAGGTCCACGGGATGTAATCTGCCCCTTTAATGAGTCTGGTTGGTAAAAAGATAAAAACAGAAGAATCCAAATAGGAATATGGCGAAAAGGAAGAACACTAAATGCAGATCCATTATGTATGTAATTAAAGAAGTAACACAACCGCATGTGCTAGAGCTAATCATTGTTAGTAACTTGTCAATATATTGTATAGGTTATTACCTAATAATAAGTAATATTGCTCCTATGTCTTTATCATTTTGGCATCAATGATCCACATTTGAATTCATGAAATTAAAGACAAAACCTAATCACTTGGGAATTGAAGTCCGGAAAAACGAAAGATTAAAAACACGAAAACTTGCCACCTAACGAACTTAACTCCTCGAAATCGTGCCTTTTGTGCGCACTTTCTTAAATACCTTCTTTCCGCGGTTCTGTTTTGAAGTCCTGATTTTAGGGTCACGAGTCGTTCCATTTTTGCCTGATTGGATTGAAACCCTTTTTCTGCCGTTTGGACTGATCTTCGCAGCAAGGGCTTCGTACATTGAGGCAGACAATTCTCCCAGCTCATGCTCATGGAGTTCATCCGATGTCACATCTCTTTCAACGGAAATAAAGCCGGTCAGATGGCCATTTGTGTTGTGGATAGGTTCAATATGAATCTCAACCCAGTATGGTTTTCCATTTTTGGCGTAGTTGACCATGCGGGTTCGTACGGGAACTTGCCGTTGAATCGCATGATTCAGAACCTCCCTCGGTCTCTGCTCGGAAAGCGGTCCGCTCAAAATATGGCCCGGACGTCTCCCAAGAAGTTCGTCCGAATTATACCCACACATCCGGGTAAAGGCAGGATTGACCCAAACAATGAATCCCCCCGCATTGGCAATGACGACCGATAGATTGGTATGAGCCGCCCAACGCTCCAAAACCATTCCGAGAGGGTGACTCTCCCCATCTTGCTGGGTTAAGTAATTCATATTGGTTTAATAAATTAGATCAAATTACCGACAATAATATGTTGGGCTGTTCTCATGAATTAGCAAACGATTCAGATCTCTTATAACGGATACTTATATGGGGGCCAGACACGGCTTCCCGAGCCTATGGCCACGGCTGCCCCTAACCGGACTTTTGGGTGATATCAGTTCACCGACTGCGAAAATCTTAAAATCCCTTTCTCCGCATCATAATTCAGAATTCGTGTCTTTCCTGTCTTTTGATTGGTTACACTGACTATTGCGGTGTTTCCACTCTGGTTCACCGCGGAAACCTCTTCCTCATCTCGGGCCACGGTGGAAGTCCATCGTGTAACGCCGTTCGTTCCCACCCCTGCAATATGATGGGCATCCTTTTTGATCACGAGGGTGGGCCCCTTCTCCGCACCGAAAACACCCCAAACCCCACAGAAAGCTGCCAAAAGCAGCAGGACGAACACCTCCCGCTTCAACCTCCCGCCATCCACAAACCTTCTCCCCGTCCCCGAATCACCCTCTCGCGAGAACGAGCGCGGCGACCAGAAAGATGTTCGCAAAGGCCATCGGAATAAAGACCTTCCACCCCAGATTCATCAGCTGGTCATATTTGAAACGCGGAATGGTCCAACGAATCACGATAAAGAAACCGATAAAAATCAGGATTTTCGCTAAAAATACCCCTACGCAGATAAACCCAAACCACCACGGCATGGCCTGACCCGCCAACCAGGTCGGCAAGGCCAATCCAACAACCGATTCGGGCATCGGGAGTCCATTAAACCAAGGTAAAGGAAGGCTCCAGCCCCCCAGAAAAAGGGTCACCATGATGGCCGAAGCTGAAATCATCGCCGCATATTCCCCCAGGAAAAAGAGGGCAAAGCGCATGCCCGAATATTCGGTGTGATAACCACCCACCAACTCGGTTTCCGCTTCGGGAAGATCAAATGGCAACCGATTCGTTTCGGCAAACGAAGCCACCAGAAAAACCAAAAAGGAAAAAGCCAGGCACAGTCCGGTTAGAATTCCGATCCAGCCCCCGCGAAGATGAGGGATGGCCAGCCAACCGTTCTGGATCTGATACTCCACGATCTTCCCCAGATTCAGCTGCTGGGTAAGAAGAAAGACGGGGACGACGGAAGCTCCCATGGCGATTTCATAGGAAATGATCTGGGCGGAAGAACGTATCCCGCCGAGGAAGGGATACTTTGAATTCGAAGCCCATCCGGCCAGAACGATCCCGTAAACGCTCAAGGAAATAATCGCGAAGACAAAAAGCAGGCCGATATCGAGATTGGCAACCACTCCACTGACTTGGAAAGCCTGCACGGTGGCGTCATCCCACGAAAAGTGGCCGGCCAGCCAACCCGCAATCGGACGCAGATCAAAACCCGGACTGAACGGAATCACCGCGACGGTGACCAAGGCCGGGACCATTGCCAAAATCGGGGAAAGATTAAAATAAAGACGGTTCACGCTTGCCGGGACGAACTGCTCCTTCAGGAGAAACTTCACCGCATCCGCCAATCCTTGCCCGAGCCCAAAAATCCGGATGTTGGTAAATGGAATTCCGACCCGGTTGGGCCCTCGCCGGTCTTGGATCCATGCGCTGAGCCTCCGTTCGGCTGTCACACTCCCCGGCACCATGGTCAGAACGACCAAGGCCACGGCCACGGCTTTCACCAAGGAAAAAGCCAGAAAGACGAAATCAGGACCACTGATAATCATAAGGCAATCTATCGTGAACGAGCATTACGCCAAGCCAGCTTTCTTCGAATCCTTCAATAAAAGAGAGATAACTGCCCCGGCCATAAGCAATCCGGCAGCAACCATGAAGGAAGAACGAAAGTCACCACTGGAGGCCTTAAGCATCTGCTGGACCCGGCTAAGAACGAATCCCCCGATCCCCCAAGAGGTAAAGAGTATCCCGTAATTCACGCCAAAGTGCGTCAAACCGTAGAGATCCTTGATGAAGGCAGGAAATAGACAGAGGTTGGCCCCGTAGTTGAAGCCGATCATGGTGGCGAGGAGAACAATCAAAAGGGCGTACTGACCTTGCTGGGTTATAGGAATGGAAAGGAGCATGCACCCCGCCTGCAAAAGGGTGACAATCAACAGGGTGGCCTTGCGCCCGATCCGGTCCGAAACAACACCTGCAACCACCCTTCCCGCCGCATTCCCGATCGCAAGGACGATCACGGCCAGAAAAGCGTAATCCCCCATGCTTTTCTTGGCCATGCCGTTCATACTGCTGATCACCATCAAGCCGCCTCCAGCTCCAATGAAGTACACCAGCCAAAGAAGATAAAATTCCCTCGTTTTGAGCATGGCAGAGGGAGAAAAAGAAATCGCGGAAGGAGCCTGGAAGGCCGGTTTGGTTCCCATGGGAGTCGCTGGATTTTTAAGGCAAGTCGCCAACCCGCAAACCACGAGGAGAGAAAAGGCCGCATAAAAAGCCGAGGCGAGGTGAAGTCCCCCCATTTTCAGCAGGGTTTCGGTCAACGGGGCGATATACAAGGGTGCCAATCCAAATCCGGCGACCACGATTCCGGCCACTTTTCCTGTCTGGGAAGCTGGAAACCATTTAAGGGCTGGCGGAGTGGAGGAGGAATAACCGAATCCGATCCCGATACCCACAAGAATTCCAAATCCGATGACCCAGACAGCATAACTGCCGGATTGGGCGACAAGAGCCAAGCCACCTGCGACCAGAACACCCCCGAGGGTCGCCGCCCACCGCGGACCGATCTTATCCTGACACCTTCCGGCCAGAATCATGGAGAAAGAAAACACGAGACAACAGATGGCGTAAGGATCATTCAGCTTGGCGGGGTCCCAACCCAGATCCTTCTCAATGGCCGTTTTAAAAATACTCCACGCGTAAAGAATTCCGAGAGCCAGATTGATTCCCGTGCCCGCCAAGACGACTTTCCATCCTGGATTCCTTGCCATAAATAAGCCCTAACCCGTCGTTCGCAGGCCTGCGGCGATGGCTGAAATAGTCTGCCGAAGTTCTCCCAAAAGCTTTTCCGCCACCTCCGCACCCACGGATTCGGCCTGCCTCCACTCCGCAAGGAGGTTGACCTGGCGTTGATGAAGCGCCCGAAGGGGTTCCACCCGCCGTTCGACGGTGAAACGGAACCGGGGCCGCCGATGGATCAAGGGTTCGGGGAAAAGCTCACCCAAACCCTCCTTCACTTCCTCGAATTCCTTTTGAATCAGGCCGGTCACCCTATTCCGCAAGGTCTCATCCTTCACGAGATTTGCGTACCACCGCCCGACTTCTAGGTCGGCACTGGCAAGTCCGCTCTCCAGGTTGTTGAAAACATAGCGGGCAAA
>CANEUY010000022.1 GCA_947442065.1 Verrucomicrobia subdivision 6 bacterium
GATTATCGGATGAAGCTTGAAGTGATCTTTACCTCTCCCGAGGCGGCCGGGGTGGGGTATTCGGAGCGGGAGTGTCGCGAGAAGGGGTGGGATATCGTGACGGCGAGCTATCCTTTTGCCGACCATGGAAAGTCGATTGTGATGGGGGAGCTCAATGGTTTTGTAAAACTGATCGCTTTAAAACAAACAGGGGAAATTGTGGGTGCAGAGGTGGTGGGTCCGCATGCCTCGGATATGGTTCACGAACCCATGGCGGTGATGCGTTATCGGGGGACAGCCCAAGAGATGGCGGACATGCCGCACTATCATCCGACCCTATCTGAGATCTGGACCTATCCCGCTGAGGAGATCGCGGAGAAAATTCTGAGTTAAGAGGCCAGCTCTTCGACCGTTGGGCAGGAGCAGATGAGATTGCGGTCGCCATGAACGGCATCGATTCGGGAGACGGTGGGCCAATATTTCCAAATCCGAGTCCAGGGAGCCGGATACGCGGCCTTGTCGCGTGAGTAGGGACGATCCCAAGCATCCGAGACGACATCGGCCGCGGGGTGGGGGGCAAGTTTCAAGGGGTTGCGTGCACGATCCATTTTGCCCGACTCAATTTCAGCGATCTCCTTGCGGATGGAGATGAGTGCATCGGCAAAGCGATCCAGTTCTTCGCGGGATTCGGATTCGGTAGGTTCGATCATCAGGGTTCCGCCTACGGGCCAGGACATGGTCGGGGCATGAAATCCGTAATCCATCAAACGTTTGGCGACGTCTTCAACCTCAATCCCAGCAGAGGCTTTAAAAGGCCGGAAATCGAGGATGAACTCGTGGGCGACCCAGCCTCCTGCACCCCGATAAAGAATTGGGTAGTGGGCGGAGAGTCGTTTGGCGAGGTAGTTGGCGTTCAGAATCGCGACTTCGGTGCAACGGGCGAGTCCCTTGCCTCCGACCATGGCGAGGAACATCCAAGGAATGACCAGAATGCTGGCGCTGCCATAGGGAGCGGAGGCAACAGCCCCAACCTGGTCTTTTTTTAGAGTCTGGTGGGGATGAGAAGGAAGAAAGGGGGCGAGATGATCTGCCACAGCGATAGGGCCAACTCCCGGACCGCCTCCGCCATGAGGGATGCAGAAGGTTTTATGAAGATTAAGGTGGCAGGCATCGACTCCGAATTCGCCAGGGCGACAGATGCCGACCAGGGCGTTCAGGTTGGCTCCGTCCATATAGACTTGGCCGCCCGCTTGGTGGATTTTTTTGCAGATATCCCGGATGGCGGTCTCGTAGACACCATGGGTCGAGGGATACGTAATCATGGCGGCGGCGACTCGTGGTCCGTGTTCCTTGAGTTTTGCATCGAGGTCGGTGAGATCGAGGTTCCCTTGTGAGTCACATGCCACCGGAACGACACGAAACCCAACGAGGACCGCGCTCGCGGGGTTGGTTCCATGTGCGGAGACGGGAATCAGACAGATATCCCGCTGGGTATCTCCTCGGGATTGATGCCAAGCACGAATCGAGAGAAGACCGGCGTATTCTCCTTGGGAACCGGCATTAGGTTGCAGGGACACATGAGGCAGTCCCGTGATTTCTCCCAGCCATGTTTCCAGATCATGGATCATCTTGAGGTAACCGGGGTTTTGTTCGGTAGGGGCGTACGGATGAGGCTCAGCCACGGTCGACCAACCGAGAGGGGTGAGTTCGGAAGCCGCGTTTAGTTTCATCGTGCAGGAGCCGAGGGGAACCATCGACTGGGCGGGAGTGAGATCTTTGGCGGCGAGGCGTCGGATATAGCGGAGAAGTTCGTTTTCGTTCGCGTGAGAGGTGAAGATCGGATGGCGAAGGGCGGGCGTGTTCCGAGACAGGGGGGTGGAGATTTGCGGAAACTCCGAGGAGGGAGGCGGAAACTTGGTGGCTCCAAAAAAGGAGAGAAGGCGATCGACTTCGGCATCGTCGGTGCGCTCGTCCAAAGTGATGCCCAGATTCCCATTGGGGAATTGGCGGAAGTTTGTGTGGGCTTGGGCGGCTTTGGTGAATGCGGCTTTCAGCGTTGCGGGGGAGCCTTGAATGTGGAGGGTGTCGAAATAGGTCGGGTGGGCGATCGTAAGGCCGAGGGTTTTAAGCCCGGCGGCGAGCCGTTGGGTGTGTTGATGGATACGGAGGGCGATTTGATGAAGGCCTTTGGGGCCGTGATGGATGGCGTACATCGAGGCGAGAGTGGCGAGGAGGGCTTGCGCGGTGCAGATGTTGCTGGTGGCTCGATCCCGGCGGATATGTTGTTCGCGAGTTTGGAGCGATAGGCGATAGGCGGTGCGGCCTGCCGAATCTTTCGAGACACCGATGAGGCGACCGGGAAGAAGTCTTTGGTAGGCGACGCGGGTCGCAAAATAGGCGGCGTGGGGTCCGCCAAAACCAATAGGGACGCCAAATCGCTGGGTGCTGCCAACGGCGACATCGGCGCCCAACTCACCCGGGGGGGTGAAGAGGAAAAGGGAAAGGGGGTCGGCCACGAGAATCGAGAGGGCACCTGATTTTTTTAAATGATCGATGGCAGGACGGGGATCGGCCAGGCGACCATCGCTTTCGGGATAGGCGAGGATTCCGGCAAAAAGATTGGAAGCATCTTGTTCCGGGAAAGTTTCCGAGATGAGAATCTTCCAGCCGAGGGCAGCTGCGCGGGTGGAGATAACGGAGGTCGTCGATGGGTGTAGGCCCGGGGTCAGCCACAGCGTCCTGCGATTTTTATCGGTCATGGCGGCTTGGGCGAGGGAAGCGGCTTCGGCGGCGGCTGTGCCCTCATCCAAAAGGGAGGCATTGGCGATCTCCATCCCCGTCAACTCGAGGACCATGGTTTGGTAGTTCAGGAGGGCCTCCAACCGGCCTTGTGATATTTCCGGTTGGTAGGGGGTATAAGAGCTGTACCACCCGGGGTCTTCAACGATCGCTCGGCGAAGGACAGGGGGGGTGATGGTGCCGTGATAGCCTAGTCCGATGAGAGAGCGGGAGGGCTGATTTGTGGCCAAAATCTTCTCCAGATCGGCCAAGGCGCGTGTTTCGGATCGGGCAGGGGGAAGACGGGGGGGCTGAGCGGAGGCTAAGCCCTGGGGAAGGGTGGCCTGAACAAGCGCTTCAAGAGAGGAGAGCCCGAGAGTTTGGAGCATCTCCTTTTCGGTCGCCTTATTCGGCCCCAGGTGGCGAGAGAGAAAGGAAAGATCGTCACTGGCTGGGGAGGCGCTGGAGGAGCCTAGGGGGGGTGAGGGAGCGTGGGGTTTTGTACGTTGAGGGGCAGTTACAGGCACCTGCTGAAAATAATTGAGGGAAGGAGGTTGGCAAGGGGGCGGGGAAAGTTGGTCAAAGGGGGATGGGAATAGTTAGTCTAAAGATATGCATCAGCATGTGGTTAAAAACTGTGGGCTGGATGTTCTGGCTCATGAACTGGCCGAATCATCTGATTTAAGGGGAGTGTCCGTCTCCTTTCATGAGGGGCGTATTGATTATGCGACGACCGGGCAGGGCCAAGGGGATAGGAGCGCGGTTGGTTTGGCAGAAGCTGTCCGGAGTTTGGGGGGAGAGAGTGTCTGCCGATGGACGCCGCCGGATTCCCGTTGTGGGAAGTGTGGCCGACTTCTGGAGGGGAAGTGGGAAGAGGGTGTTTTTCTTCGAAGGGAGGGGGAAAAGATTGTTTTGGAAAGGGAGAGTTGCCCGACGGCGCCCAAATTCTGGCTTTGGAAGATGTTGAGCGGGGTCAAGCTGGAGGTAAGGCAGTTGCCCTCGGTGGTGGGAGCCGGAAAGAAATGGAAGGTCCCATTGGTTTTGGCTCTGGTTTGCGGTGGTGCGGGAATCCTGGGGTGGTGGACGGAAGGATGGATGGGAAAAATATTCTTTGTCTTTGCGTACCTCGCCGGGGGATGGAAGACGGGAGAGGAAGTCATCCATCGATTGCGCACGGGAGTTCTGGATATTCATTTTCTCATGTTGGCGGTGGCGGCGGGGGCTGCGGCGGTGGGGCACTGGGATGAAGGGGCTTTGCTGTTGTTTTTGTTCTCTTTGAGCGGGGCGCTTGAAGAATTGGCAGCCTATCGGACGGAGCGGGAGTTGGCCGGGCTGTTTAAGGCGGCTCCCAGGGAAGCGGTAAAAATTCTGGAGGATGGTTCGGAAGAACGAGTTCCCGTGGAGCTTTTGGAGCCGGGAATGAGGGTACGCGTTCGTCCAGGAGATGGTTTTCCGGTCGATGCGGAAGTCCTGGATGGCAAAACGAGTGCGGATGAGTCGAGTCTGACAGGCGAGGCGGCGCCTGTGGACAAAGAGGTTGGATCTGTTGTTCTTGCGGGAACCCTCAATTTGTGGGGGCGGGTGGATCTGCGGGTGGTGCGTCGAGCCAAGGAGAGTGCTTTGGAGGGAATCCTGCGGTTGATTCGGGATGCTCAGGAGCAGAAGGCGCCCGCCCAACGGTTTACCGATCGATTTGGGACAAGATATACCCAGGCCATCTTAACCCTGAGTCTCGTGATGTTTTTGGTCTGGTGGGGCCTGGCAGGGTGGGATCGACCCGAAATGGGTACTGCTTTTTACAAAACCATGACTTTGCTGGTGGTGGCCTCGCCGTGTGCTTTGGTCCTTTCGATTCCATCGGCTATTTTGGCAGGAATTGCCTCGGGGGCACGGAGGGGAATTCTTTTTCGGGGGGGTAGTCCGATTGAAAGGTTGGGGTCGATCCAGCGGGTGGCTTTGGACAAGACGGGAACCCTGACCACCGGCGAGATGAAAGTCCGTGGGGTGGAAGTCGAGGGCGGTTACACGGAGAATCAGATATTGCAGGGAGCTGCCGCCCTGGCGATGCAGTCCCTTCATCCGGTTTCAGTGGCTGTCGTCCGCGAAAGTAAAAAAAGAGGGTTGAGGATAACCAGCCTCAAGGAGTTTTCTTCTGCGAGCGGGGGTGGACTGATGGGTAAGACGGACGAGGGGGTGGAATGCCGACTCGGGAGAAGGAGTTTTCTGGGTGAACCTGCTTGGGTGAAGGGAATCGAGGCCCCAGCCCCGGGAGTTTCCGAAGTGTTTTATGAGTCTGGGAAAATACGGGGAAGGATTCTTTTGGAGGATGAGATCCGAAAAAGCAGCCGTGGGCTGCTGGAATGGCTGGCCCGGCAGGGATTAAAAGTGACCATGCTCACAGGAGATCGGGAGGCTGCGGCCCGGTTGGTGGCAGAGCAGGTCGGCTTGAAGGATTATCGTTTTGGACTCCATCCGGAGGACAAAGTGGCGGCGATCCGGGAGTGGAACGCTCAGGGGGAAAAGGTGGCGATGGTGGGGGACGGGGTGAATGATGCACCGAGCCTTGCGGCGGCGGAAATTGGCGTTGCCATGGGAGCCCGAGGGACCGGGGCGGCTTTGGCCGAGTCGGATATCATCCTGATGCGGGACCGCCTGGAAAGCTTTGCGGAAGCTTATGATTTAAGCCGGAGAACCCGAAGGATCATCCTGCAGAATCTCGTGATTTCTTTGGGAACGATTTTGGTCCTGGTGGTGGCGGCCATGGGGGCGATGATTCCGCTGACTCTCGGAGTGGCGGGGCATGAAGGAAGCACGGTGATTGTTGTTCTAAACAGCCTTCGTCTGCTGGCACCCCGGCGTGGATTTGCCGGGTTGCGCGAGACGGGGGGAAGGGTGTAGGAAAGAGTCATGCTTTGGCGAGCGATCCTCCTGTTTGGTGCGCCTGGTTCCGGAAAAGGGACTCAAGGGAAGATTCTTGGGACGATTCCCGCCTTTTGTCACATATCGTGCGGAGATGTGTTCCGCGGGATGGATCTACGCACGCAGGTCGGACAGGCCTTTCTAAAGTACTCCAGTGCGGGTCAACTTGTTCCGGATCAGGTCACCGTGGATTTATGGCGGCAGCATATGGAGCATCTTGTGACCCTGGGGAAATTCAAGCCGGAGATTGATCATTTAGTTTTGGACGGCATTCCCCGAAACGTGGAGCAGGCAAAGCTTTTGGAAACGGATCTCAAAGTGGAAGCCCTCTTTCATCTCGTTTGTCATGACCGCGCCAAGCTCGAGGAAAGACTGCGACGCAGGGCTCTCAGGGACAACCGTCTGGATGATGCGAGTGACGCCGTCATTCATGACCGGCTGCTGACTTACGAACGGGAGACCAAGCCCGTTCTCGAGTTTTACGGTTCGAAAAAAGTGAAGGAAGTTGATGCCGAGCAGTTTCCCTTTGAAGTGACGCGCGATATTTTGAACCAGCTCGAATCCAGCAAGACCGGGCGTGCCAGGAAGGCGTCGGCCGGGGTTGGTGTCTAGGACGTGCGGATCGTTTTTGCCGGAACGGGGGAGTTTGGGGTTCCCTGCTTGGAGGCGTTGGTTGCCTCGGATGAGCATTTTGTTCTTTCGGTCATTACCCAGCCGGACCGGCCGGCGGGGCGTCAGCAAAAAGTGCTACCTTCGCCGATCAAGGAGTGCGCCCTGCGCCATCAACTCACTGTTTTTCAGCCTGAAGATGTGAATACCCCTGCCGCCTTGAGTCAAATTCGTTATCAAAAACCGGATCTGATGGTCGTGGTGGCATATGGTCAGATTTTAAAAAAACCCCTTTTGGATATCCCCGACAAGGGATGTTGGAATGTTCATGGTTCGCTGCTCCCGAAATACCGGGGAGCTTCCCCCATTGCGGCGGCTATCCGGGATCAGCAAAAGCGGACCGGGGTCACGATCATGCAGATGAATGAAGGACTCGATACAGGGGATATTTTGGGAAAAATCGCCACACGCATCCGGGCCGGGGAAACGACCGGGATGTTGCATGATCGACTGGCGGGGAAAGCGGCTCCTTTGCTTCTTGAGCTGTTGGGGAAGGCGAAAAAAGGAAAGATTCGGAGTGCCCGTCAGAATCAGGCAGAAGCCAGCCTTGCCCCGAGGATGAAAAAAGAGGACGGAAAGATTGATTGGAACAAGAGCCCGGAAGAGATCGAGGCGCATATCCGGGCAATGCAGCCTTGGCCGGGTGCCTATACTTGGATTCCGGACGGGCAGGATCAAAAGATGCTTAAGATTTTCTCTGTCATATTATCGAGAAGGGCAAAAGGGAAACCCGGGGAGATTGTGGAGGTGAATCCTCATGGAATTTTGGTTGCCGCCAAAAAGGGTGGAGTTCTTCTTCGGGATGTTCAGTTAGAAGGCCGGAAACGGATGACGGCAGTGGAGTATGCCCGAGGGGCCGGATTGGCCGATGGCATGATGCTCAACTGGGAAGGATAAAGTCAGGAGGCTGAGTTCAGCGGTCGGATCGCACCGAGACGAAAGTGACGGCGCCGCTGGCGATAACGTTTTGCACAAGATTATAGAAGATCATCGGAACGAGGATTTTGGGTGAATTGACGAAAGCAAGTGAGGCTAGGACCAAAGCGGTACCATTGTTGTTCATTCCAACCCCAAACATGAGCGCAAGACATTGTGCTGTCTTGGCTCGCAGGATTCGTGCGATCCACCATCCAGAAAAGAAATCGATCGTGCAAAGGAGAGAGCCAAAAATCAACGCCGTCGCTAAGAAACCCCAATCAGGGGATGCAAAGACCTGGGGCAGGGCGATGGAGGCCATGGCGTAATTGAGAAGCAAAAGGCAAGTGGAGTTCAATAGCTTGAGAGTGGGTTTGAATGACTGGATTCGTTGAACTCCCAAAAGAGGGCGCATGCCGAGACCAAGAACAGAGGGGAGTAGCACGGAAAGAAATAGGACAAGAGTGGGTGCTCCTGTCTTCAGTTGGAGAAGGGCTGGAGTATAGTCACCGAAGGAAAAATAATTGATCAGATGCAGTGAGATGGGCATGAGCCATGGGCTCAGGAAGGTTGATAGGAGCACGAGACCGATCGAAAGGGGGACATCCCCGTCTGTGTTCTGCGTGTAGGCGGTGGCGGAACCTGCAATGGGGACTGCGGAAAGAAGGGCGAGAGCCACGATGACGGCCTGCAAGTGTTCGGATGTGCTCCAAAAACCCATAGCATACGAGGTAAAATAAAGGACAATGACAGGAAGAAACAGGTTGGCGGCAAGACCCGCGAACAGAAATCGAGGGGTGCGAATTAAATCACGGACTCTTTCAAGAGAAAGGGCGGCATTGAATAAGAGAATTCCAAGCATCAACATGCTTATGGAAAAAGAGGTTGTTTCCCCAAATCCTGAAATCTGGCCCAAGGAAATATGGCAAATCAGTTTGCCGAACCATGGGAAAAGCCCCCCTAGAACATATGAGCCGATCAGGAGTCCGAGAAAGTAGCGATGGAGAAAATGCGAAAACCGAGCCCCAAGCCCCTCGGGATTGTGAGTGTTCGGCATGATTTGATATGCTCCTGCGAATCAGGATTCCTTCGTTCAGGTTTAGAAAGAAGGCTATTTCTTAAGCCACTTTTCTTTTTTAAGTGCCATCTTCCTTTGGATTGCTTCAAACGGCCCCGGATCCTTGCCGGCGGCGTAAAGATCGGCGCGCTGGAGGATTGAAAGAATATAGGCCTTGGTCGTGGGGAAATCCATTTCATGGAGGAAGTCTTCCGCACGCAGGGCCGGATTATCACGGGCCCAGCGCCGGGCATGGGTGATTCCCGCGTTATATTCAGCCAAAGCAAAAACTTCCGGGCGATCGGCGTTTGACCAGCGTTTCATTGCCCTGGCGAGGTACCAGGAACCCGCCGAGAGGTTGGTGCGAGGGTCAAAAAGGTCGGTTTCATGGAACGAGCGGACACGGTTGGCCTGAGCCCAGTCGTGGCCGGCGCCCGGGGTGACCTGCATCAGACCCCGTTCGCCCGCACTTCCGGTGGCACGAGGCTCAAAATCACTTTCCCGCCACACGACTGCTCGCAAGAGGGCGGATGAAATACCGGAACGGGCGGAAGCCTCTTCAATCAGTGGGCCAATCTCCTGGGAACGGTGGAGTTCCCCCATCCAGGAAATGGCAATCAGCACGGCTGGGGTCAAAATGACCGCCATAACCGCTAAAAGACGGGGTCGTTTAAGAAGCATCTTCAAGCATGGTAAAGGGAATGATCAGGAAGGGAAAGCGGTGGAAACTTGCATCCGGAACAAAAAGAGCGCAGAGCCAAGGGGTGAATTTTCCTGAATTTGTCAGAGTGGCGCCCGAATTGGGCTTGGATCGTCTATTCGACTACGGGATTCCTGAGCGTTTGCGGGGCAGGATTGCACTGGGACAGCGTTTACGGGTGCCTTGGGGAAAGAGGCGCATCATGGCCTACGCAGTGGAATTTCCGAAAGAACCAGAGGTGGAAAACGTGCGGGAAGTTGAGGAGGTGGCCGGGGAACGGCCCTTGATTCCTTCCGGTTTATGCCAACTGGCCCGCTGGATGGCGGACTATTATGCCTGTGATTTGGGGGCAGCGCTTCGGACGATTTTACCCGGACCCGTCCGTTCGCATGAAGGAGGCGGTAAAATGGCTTGGTGGATCGAGCCAATTCCGGGGCGTCAGGATTTGGCCGATCAAATTTTAAAAAATGCGAAATCCCAGCATAAAGCATGGATTCATCTCCAGACCCGTGGAGGTGGCTGGTTGACCCATTTGGTGAAAGAAACGGGATTGGGAACGGCGGTTTGGAGGGCTTTGGTGGACCGGGGCTTGGCGGAGCGAAGTGAAAAACGATTTGTGCAAAAAGAAGAGGCCCCGGAGGCGGGATGGGCGGACGCCGAGAAGAGACCTGAAATGGGGCAAGAGCAAGTTCAGGCCATGGAGGCTTGGCGGGAGGAACGGCGAAAAGAATTCGGGGGGATACCCATTTTATTGGAAGGAGTGACGGGAAGTGGCAAGACGGAGATTTATTTACGGGCGATGGAGGAGGTTTTGGCCGAAGGGAAAAATGCCATCATCCTCGTTCCAGAAATCTCCCTGACTCCGCAGACCGTGGCCCGTTTTCGGGGGCGATTACTCGGACAAAGAATCCGGCTCTCCGTTTTGCACAGTGGCCAAACCGTGGCGGAGAGGAGGGAGTCCTGGCACGAAATCCGCGAGGGCAGAGCCCGGGTTGTGATTGGAGCGCGTTCCGCTCTTTTTGCGCCACTGGAGAACCTGGGGCTCATCGTCGTGGATGAGGAGCATGACAGCGGATACAAGCAGGCGGAGGCTCCCCGTTACCATGCTCGGGATCTGGCCGTGGTGAGGGGAAGAATTGAGGGGGCCCCCGTGATTCTGGGGAGTGCGACTCCCTCTTTGGAAAGCGGCTATAACGCGGATCGGGGGAAGTACCGACGGGTCCGGCTGAGCCACCGGGTGGACGGAGCCAAACTGCCCAAAGTGCATATCGTGGATCTCCGGAAAGAGGATAAACCGGTTCATGGGGGGCCGATTCTTTTATCGGTGGATTTGGCAAAGACCTTGGAAGACCGCAGGAAGAAGGGGGAGCAGAGTCTGGTTTTATTGAATCGGCGTGGGTATGCACCGAGCGTGCAGTGTCCGCATTGCGGGAAAGTGGAGGAGTGTGAGAGGTGTGCAGTTCCAATGACCTACCATCGGGGGGAAGGGCGGTTGCGATGTCATTTCTGCGATGCGGAGAGGCCTTCCTCAGGAAAATGCCGGGAGTGCGGTTCCCCTGTGCTGAAATATACCGGGGCGGGGACGGAGCGGCTGGAGGAATCGGTATCCGAAAAGATGCCCGGAGTGCGATTGACGAGGATGGATTCGGACAGCATGAGAGTCCGGGGGGCTCATGCGAAAGCCCTGACCGCTTTTCGGGAGGGTCGTACCGACATTCTGCTGGGAACCCAGATGATTGCCAAAGGCCTGCATTTTCCGAAGGTGACCTGCGTGGGCGTTGTGGGAATCGATGGGGCGCTGAATTTGCCCGACTTTCGCGCTTCTGAAAGGGTGTTTCAGCTTTTGGTGCAGGTTGCCGGCCGGGCGGGGCGGGGGGATGTGGCCGGAGAGGTTTTTGTTCAAACCTACACCCCATTCCATCCGGCAGTTCAATTTGCGCGGCATCATGATGTCGATGGGTTTCGGGAGCAGGAGCTCGAATATCGAAAAGCGCACGGCTACCCGCCCTTCCGTCGGGCAATCCTGATTTCTTTCTCTGGACCGAGTGAAGCACAAACCCAGGCCTCGGCCGAGCATGTCGCCAAAAGGCTCCGTGTCCTTTGGGGAAGCCGGGTGGAGGTCCCGGATCCGGTGCCGGCCCCAATTGCCCGAGTGGAGGGCAAATTTCGGTTTCACATATTCCTTCTTGTGGGAAAAGTGGGCGAGGTGATTTCCGATTTGAAGAGGGAGGTTTTGGCGCCCAAGTGGCCGAATGGATTAAAAACAGCGGTCGATGTTGATCCGCAGGACCTTCTTTAGATCGAATCCTTTGCCCCAGTCTGATAGGTTGAAGGGCCATGGATCGCCTGTTCCTCACCACCGCGATTGATTACGCAAACGCTAAACCCCACCTTGGGCACGCGTATGAAAAGGTTTTGACGGATACCTTGGCCCGTTTTGCCCGTCGAAGAGGGGAAGATGTCCGGTTTCTGAGCGGTTTGGATGAGCACGGGCAAAAGGTCCAACAAAGCGCCGCCAAGGCCGGCCAAAGTCCCCAAGAATTTGTGGACGGCATCAGCACCCATTTTCTTGGATTGTGGAAGGATTTGCGCGTGGAACCGGATGATTTTCTCCGGACCACGGAAGTTCGACACCGGAAATTAGTGCAGGAAGTCCTGACCAAGCTTCATGCCCAGGGGGATATCGTCAAGGGTACCTTCCGTGGATTTTACAGCATTCGGGCTGAACAGTTTCTGACGGAAAAGGAGAGGCTGCCCGACGGGTCATGGCCGGAAATCTTCGGGGAAGTGGTCGAACTCACAGAAGAGAACTACTTTTTCAAACTGTCGAAATATCAGGACTGGTTGAAGGAACTTTTGCAAAAACAGCCCAGCCTGATTTTTCCGGAATTCCGGGCCAAGGAGGTGCTGGGAGCCTTGGAGAAACCTCTGCCAGATCTTTGCATTTCCCGGCCCAAAACCCGTTTGGCTTGGGGCATCCCGCTACCCTTTGATGAAAACCAGGTGACCTATGTTTGGTTTGATGCCCTTCTGAATTATGTGACAGGGGCGGGAAGCGGCAAAGGTCGGCTCGAGGATTGGAGCCCGGCTGTGCATGTCATCGGAAAGGACATTCTGGTACCTGCCCACGGAATCTATTGGCCGTGCATGCTGAAGGCACTTGGTCTTCCTATTTTCAGGAAACTTCTGGTGCATGGATTCTGGACCCGTAAGAGCGAAAAACTGAGCAAGTCCACCGGCAATGTGGTTGACCCGAAGGAACTGGCGGAAAAATACGGTGCCGACTCTTTCCGTTACTATGTTTTGCGCGAGATGGCGTTGGGACACGACGCGGATTTCGATGAGGAATCCTTGGCGGCTCGACGCAAAGGGGAGTTGGCCCATGAACTTGGTAATCTCCTGCAACGGGCCGGGTCCATGATCGGACGTTATCGGGAAGGAAAGATTCCTTCTGTGCCGAATCCTGATGCCGTTTCCGAGGCTTTTCGTGCCACCGTGCTCGGAGCCTTGAAGAAATGGGACGAACTCATGCAGAACCATCAAATTCACCTCGCTTTGGGAGAGCTTTGGAAGGGTGTACAGGCGGGCAATCAAATGATCGAGGCCCGGGCCCCTTGGAAGCTGGCGAAGGATCCGGCCAAGGCCGCCGAATTGGATGCGACTTTGGCCGATGCCATGGCGGTTCTGGAACTAGTTTTTGAGGAGGTGGAATGTGTGATTCCCAGTACAGCCTCTGCCGGATTGATCCAGTTGGGGTTGACGGGAAAGGTGAAGAGCCGTGCCAAAGATTGGCCCCAATGGCCTGCCCAGCAGGCGGGTCGTGTTCTCGGCAGGATCGAACCACTCTTTCCGTTGTTGGAAGAGGAGAAGCCCAAGGTTTCATGACACGGCGCAAAGTTGCATGCGGGGGAATGGTCGGGCATTTTATTCATCAAAAGGAATCTGATTTATGAGCACAAAACAGTACGCACACCCTGAATCTTTGGTGGAAACCGATTGGCTGGCCCAGCATCTGAACGATCCGGGGGTCCGGATCGTTGAAAGCAATGAGGACGTGCTGCTGTATGAGACGGGTCACATTCCCGGGGCAGTGCACATCGACTGGCGCCGGGATCTTCAGGATGCCTTGGTGCGTGACTACATCACCCCCCAAGCCTTTGCAGAGCTCTGTATTCAGAATGGGATCACCCCCGAAACCACCGTTGTTTTTTACGGGGACAAGTCCAACTGGTGGGCTTGTTACGCCTTGTGGGCCTTCCGTTTGTTTGGACATGACAAAGTCAAGATCCTCAACGGCGGTCGAGACAAGTGGGTGGCCGAAAAAAGATCTTTGACCCGTGAGAAAACAAAGGTGACTCCGTCGCAATATCCCGTCCCTGCCAAGAGGAGGGACAGCGAAATCCGGGCTTTTTACGAGGATGCGTTGGCCTTTAGCCAGAAAAAGCTGCCCTTGATCGACGTTCGTTCACCGGGTGAATTCAAAGGTGAGGTGACCCATATGCCGGAATATCCGCAGGAAGGTGTCTTGCGCGGTGGCCATATTCCGGGCGCAAAAAGTGTTCCATGGAAAACGGCTGTGAAGGAGGATGGCACCTTTAAGTCGGCTGAAGAGCTGGCGAAAATCTATCTGGAAGGATGTGCGCTTTCGCCCGAGAAGGAAGTCGTCGCATACTGTCGGATCGGTGAGCGGTCCAGCCACACGTGGTTTGTTCTGACGTATCTTTTGGGGCTCAAAAATGTCCGGAACTACGACGGTTCCTGGACAGAGTGGGGAAATCGGGTGCGGGCCCCAATCGAACGTTCCAACTAGCCCAAGACCGAATCAGTTGCTGGGCGGGGTATTGGGGGCGGGAGGCGTGGCCGAAGCAGGTTGATAGTCGGTCATATTACTGACCTGTTTTTGGGCCATGCGGTATCCCATGATATTCAAATCGAAGGTCATATAGAAATTCGAGGGAACCGGAATGTTCAAGGAGGGGAGTTCGGAAGTTTCGTAAGAAAAATCCATTCCTTTCATGGTGGCAAGGAACCAGGCGACATCGACATCCTCCGTTAACTTTCCTTTTGTCTGGATGATGCTGAAATCGTTTTGATCGATCCAGATTGTGCCTCCGACCTTGTTGATGACTTTTTCCTCGCGGGTCGAGAAGGGTTGGTCGTCTTTCGGCGAGAATTTAATCACAAAACAGGGCCGGTTGCGGATCGTCTCATCCTGCATCCGCTTGTATTTGAAGCGGGGCGCGATTTTCCCCATATCCAGCATGGCATTGACCTTCTTGGCATCTTCCACGTCCTTTTTGGATGAATCGTCATCATCATCGTCTGATTTCTTTTGGGAAGACTGCAAGCCCCGACCTCCGGTCGCACCCGCATACGTTTTGTTGCTGGAGGAGTTGTCATCCCCCTTGGAGTCATCATTGAAGTCCGCGCTGAAGGTGATGTCTTTACCGGGTTTGATTTTGGCTGTCACGGTCTTGGTCTTGTCGGGAATGACCTTGTTGTCGTCGTCGAGGCGTTGGGTCACAAGCTTCAGTTGGTAGGTGAACCCTTCCCGCAGTTCCCGCAACTCCTCGTCACGGCGGATGGCATTCTTGATGATCTGATCCACCGCCAATTTTGAATTATCGGCATTGGTTGAGACGGGGGCAGGGGAAGGCGCCGTGGCGGGGGCAGGAGTGGGTGTAGGGTCAGAAGCTGGCAAAGCCTTGGCGACCCGCTCGTTGTTGACCTCTTCGTCGCAGGTCGTCTGAAAGTCAGGGCTTCGGCCTGGGTCACGGGAGTTAACTTGGGCAACGAGCGGCGCGGCGAAGAGCAGGGATTGAAAAAGCGAAAGGATAAGTTTGCGTAAAGACATAGTTCATCTATCTACCCTATTCATGCCTCACATCAAACTGTTTATCCCCGGACCCGTCGAAATCTCCCCCTCGGTTCTGCAAGCCTTTGCCCATCCGATGATTGGACATCGTGGAAAGGGCTTTCAAGACCTCTACGCCCGGGTGCAACCCGGTCTGCGGAAACTTTTTCAGACCACCCAACCGGTTTTTCTTGGGACAGGTTCGGCCTGGTCAGTGATGGAGGCTTCGCTTCGTAATTTGGTGCAAAAGAAGGTCCTTGTCTGCATGAACGGAGCTTTTTCTGACAAGTGGTTCGACGTGGCCCAGAAGTGCGGTAA
>CANEUY010000023.1 GCA_947442065.1 Verrucomicrobia subdivision 6 bacterium
ACAACAGGTCTGCATTTGGCAGAGGTGGAAAGACTCCTTTCAGTTTTCTTCGATTTATGCGAATCAGGGCATACTCTGGTGGTCGTGGAACATCACCCCGATATCATGCGAAATGCCGATTATCTGATCGATCTTGGCCCGGGTGGCGGGAGAAGCGGCGGTGAGGTGATAGCTATGGGAACTCCTTCCGAAGTCGCAAAGAATCCACGAAGCCTGACCGGAAAGATCCTGAAACTACCGTGAAAGTCCTTTTCGCATTCCTTCTTTTATTTCCGGCATGGAAGGTTCTAGCCTCGTCGGAACTTCCCAAAGATTTGCGTACGGCGGAAGAAATGATCCAAGACGGTCTGGGACGGGATGCCGCCAACCGCATTCGTTCGTGGCTCCAAAAAAACGGCTCCTCCCCCCAACCTGAAGCCCAGCTTCTTCTAGCCCAAGCCCTCCTGCTGGATCACCGCCCGGAAGAATCCCTCGCTGCCCTGCCCAAAAGTTATGGCCCGGAGATCGAGTCCCGTGTCCTGCTGGTCCGGGCCTCCTCTCTCACTGAAATCGGAAGATGGAAGGAAGCTGCCACCGCGTGGAAAGAGGCAAAAAGCAAAAATCCCCCAAACGGAGCTGGTGCTCAGGCACAACTGGGTCTGGCCACCGTTCTTCTTAATCAAAACGAATATGCCGCCGCCAACCGTGAATTAAGGGACATCCTCCAACAACCCAAAAATCCAGCCCAGGATTCTGCCCGTTTGCTTCTGGTAAAGGCATTGATTTCCGAAGGTAAAACCGATGAAGCGGATTCAGTCCTTTCGCAGATCCCGGTAGAAAGTCCGGTCCCAGTTCAAACCGAGGCAAAATACTGGAAGGCCCGAGTGCTTTTCCTTCGTGAAAAAGGGGAGGAAGCCAGGTCTCTTTTTGAGAAAGTCGTCGATGAGGGGAAAAGCTCCCGTGACCTCGTTGCTCAGGCTTGGATCGCAATCGGCCAGATTGACAGAAGTCGCGAAAAACCCGCGGATGCAGCGTCGGCTTTTGAGAAAGCGATCGACCGGGCGGGCAATCCCGAAATCTATCTCGCTGCGGTCCGGGAGTATCTTGCCTCCGCAAAAGCCATCCAGTCCCTTCCCGCCGCCTCTCTGCGGCTACGTGACTCGGTTCGGGAACATGAAGAGGATGACGAAAAAAGGGGTCGTTTTTCTCCTGCCCTCTTATTGCTCGCATCAAGCACTCTGGATGCCGGAAACGCAGAGGCTGCGATCGCGGATCTGGATAACCTGATCAAGTCCTACCCCCTCTCCCAAGCCGTTCCGGAAGCAGAACTCCTCATGGCGCAGGCTCTCATCCAACAGGGACAGGACCCCCTGGCCCGCAATCAGCTAAAGAATCTTTTGAAACGCGAGAACCTCACACCTCCAACCGTCTATCAAGCCCGTGTGCTTCTGGCCGATCTTTTTCTCAAGGAAGGCAAAATGGGCGAAGCCGCCACTCTTTGGGAGGAAGCCGCCCGAACGGCACCCGATTCCTCTCTCGCCGAACAGTCGCTTTTTAATGCAGCTTTGGCTGCAGCCCGACAGCCCGATCCTCCCAATTTTGTCCGATTGGAGGAACTGTTTTCCCAACGGTATCCCGAGAGTAAGCGCCGTGCCGCAATTGCTCTGGAACGCGGCCGAATGCTGGAAACCAAGGGAGACTCATCGGCCAGCCGATCGGCCTTGGCCGAAGTCGCGAAGCTTCCCGGAGCCGATTCGCTCAAAGACGAAGCCGCCTTACGCCGTGCAAACTCCCTTCTCCGTACGGGCGATTACCCCGCCGCCATCTCGGCTTTTACTGATTTCGAAAAAGACTTCCCGAAATCCAACCTCCTGCCTCAGGCCATGGCCTCGGGCATCGAAGCCCGCCTCCGGAATCATGAACTAAGTCGAGCCCAAGCCCGTACGGAGTTCGCCAAGATCCTTTCCCGATTCCCGAACAGCCCCCTCTCCCCCGCTCTGGCATTTCAAATCGCCCAGACTCACTACGAAGAAAAGAATCATGCCGAATCCTTGGCCGCATTCCGGGAGATGGCCGCCAAGTTCCCCAAGGACCCCCTTGCCGATGATGCCCTGTATTATGCCGGGCTAAGTGCCCTTGCCCTCGGGAATCCCGAGGAAGCTGTGAAGCTTTTCCGCTCTCTTTCGGAAACCTCCCCCTTGCGACTGGATGCCCGCCTTGCGGAAATTGATGCCTGCCGTGCGGCCAACGACTATGCCGGTGGGCTTCAAATCGCAAATTCACTCCTCGGAAACAAAACACCGGATCAGCGCCCTTGGGTCGAGATCACGAAACGACGCCTTGCCTGTGAATTTGCCCTGGGCGGAAACGATCGGGCCAGCCTCGAGCGAGCTGTTTCGACAGCAACCTCCCTTCTTGCCAGTTCGGCCGCGGATGCAGCAGATAAAAACGAAGCAGGATTCGTCCGTGGAAAAAGCCTCGAACAACTTGGGCGAGAGGAAGATGCCTTACAGGCTTATCTCGACGTTCTTTATGCCAAACAAAAGTCTGCCACGGATGGATCCACCCAGCCGGAATATCTCTGGTTTGCCCGGGCGGGTGCCGAAGCCGCCCGCATCCAGGAAAAGCGGGGCGATTTTCGTGGAGCCCTCGCAATTTACCGGATCCTCGAAAATGCTGGCGGTCCCAATCAGGCGGCTTTCACCCGAAAAATTGAGGACCTGCGCAACCGTCACTTTCTTTGGTCTGAACAGTAATTTTCATTCCGGCCTTTCTCTGCACACTCCATTGACATCCGTCCTTGGATAAATATCTTCTGCATCCTAGAATCTGACTAATTCAAATATAACTTCATGAAATCCAAGCACTCCCATCACAATCCGACCCCCGAGAGCCCCACGGCAAAGGAACATAAGAATGAAGCCGAAGCCCCGGGCGTCTCCTCCCCTCATCCGGCCTCAAACCCTCCCCCGATCGATCCATCAGCTGAAATTGCTTCCCTTAAGGATCAACTACTTCGGGCACGAGCGGACTTTGAAAACAGCCGGAAGCGCCTGGTCCGGGAAAAAGAAGACTCCGTCCGTTATGCCAATCAGGCCATCTTGGGCGATCTTTTGCCCTTGTTGGATCACTTGGAACTGGGTTTGCAGGCAGCTTCTTCCGCCACCGATGCCGCCTCTGTGGTCGCCGGGGTAAAACTGATCCAAAGCCAGTTTGAACGATTCCTGACCGAACACGGCGTGACCCCAATTGATGCCTTGGGTAAACCATTCGACCCGAACTGGCACGAAGCCCTCGGCCAAGAACCCGCGCCAGGCAAACCCGAAGGCACTGTTCTCCATCTTCGCCGCCGTGGATTTAAACTGGGCGATCGTCTTCTTCGTCCGGCTAGCGTTGTCACGGTAGCACCCCCCACCTCTTAAGCCGTGTCTGCAAAAAAAGATTATTACGAGGTTCTCGGCGTCCCCCGTTCTTCAACTGCGGAGGAGATCAAGAAAGCCTACCGGAAACTCGCCCTCCAACATCATCCCGACAAACACAAGGGGGAAAAAAAAGCAGAGGAGAAGTTCAAGGAGATCGGCGAAGCTTATGAAGTTCTTTCGGACCAGCAGAAACGCGACGCCTACGACCGGTACGGCCACCGGGCCTTTGCCCCGGGAGCGGGCATGGGCGGTGCTGGCGGGTTTCACGATCCATTCGAAGTCTTTCGTGAAGTTTTCAATTCAGGAGGAGCAGGTGCCGGGATCTTCGGCGATATCTTTGAAGGTGCTTTCGGAGGATCCGGGGGCAGTCGTCGGGGAAATCGCTCAAATCAAGGCTCCGACCTGCGTTATGATCTGGAGATTGAATTCATGGAAGCCGTCCGTGGCTGCGAAAAGGAAGTCACAATCCGCCGTCCGGTCACCTGTGCCCCCTGCCAGGGCTCAGGCGCAGCCCCGGGCTCGAAAGCCGTCACCTGCACCACCTGCCGTGGCCAAGGTCAGGTTGCCGTCAGTCGTGGCTTCTTCTCCATCGCCCAAACCTGCCCAAAGTGTGGCGGAACTGGGCAATCGATCCAAAATCCCTGTAAATCGTGCCATGGGGAGGGACGGGTTGAGGAAAATGCACGGATCAAACTCAAGATTCCCGCAGGAGTCGACACCGGTTCGCGACTTCGCTCTGTGGGACAGGGAGAGGCCGGTTCAAGGGGCGGCTCGTCCGGGGATCTCTATGTGGTCCTCACCGTGCAATCTCACCCCGTTTTTGAACGGGAGGAACATGACCTCTTTTGCGATGTCCCCGTCGCCTTTTCCCAACTCGCCCTGGGCGCAGAGATCAGCATTCCCAGCCTCGACGGTGAAATGACCCTCAAAATCCCGGCCGGAACTTCCTCCAACAAGGTCTTCCGGATTCGGGGACAGGGTGTTCCGTCCGTTTCGGGTCGTGGACGGGGGGATCTCCATATCCGCACCCAAGTCGAGGTTCCAAAACACCTCAACTCCGCCCAAAAAGAAGCTCTGGAACATTTTGCCAGACTGTGTGATGAACACACGCATCCGGAAAGACACTCCTTCTTCGAAAAAGCAAAAAAGATTTTTAAGGCTTAACCTGTGCCAGGCCACCGCTTCTACAATCCCGAGCTGTCTTCAGGAAAACTTTCCCCGGAGGAGTCCCACCACGCGGTGGATGTTCTTCGTCTCCGCACGGGTGATTCCGCCGCTGTCTTCGATGGGAAAGGAACGGAAGCCCGGGTGCGTTTGACCCAGGTCTCTTCCGACGAAGTCGCGTACCAAACCCTTTCTACCGCCCGGACTCCCGCTCCAACCTGTCGGATCCGGTTTGGCCAAGCTCTCATCAAGCCCGTGGGAATGGATCTTCTCATTCAAAAACTCACCGAACTCGGGGTGACTGAAATCTGGCCCATCGCCTCGGAACGTTCCGTCCCAAAACCCTCGGGAGAAAAGCGGATTTCTCATCGCTGGGATTCGATTGCCCTCTCCGCCTGCAAACAGTCGGGGCAAAACTGGCTTCCCAAGATTCACGAGGCTGCTCCCCTCGACACCTTCCTTTCCGCACCGGATCCTGCTCCGGCAACAGGTCGAATCATCGGCTCTCTCCAACCCGAAGCAAAACCACTCCCTACTCTTTTGGCCACTGCCCGAGAGTCTGGCAACCTTGCGGCATTGGATCTCCTCATTGGCCCCGAAGGGGACTTCACACCTGCCGAGATCGGTCGTGCCCGATCCGCCGGATTCCAACCCGCCTCGCTCGGACCCCTCGTCCTCCGCTCGGAAACGGCTTCCCTGTTTCTTGCTTCCGTCCTGCACTACGAATTCAATCTTCCCCATTGAAGACCAAACTTGTCTGCACCGACTTCGACGGGACCTTGGCGGGCGAAAACCCAGAGGAACCGCTTGCTCCCGATTTCTTTCGTTGGCTGGACCTTTCGAGGCAAAAAACCGAAATCTCATGGGTCGTTGCCACAGGAAGATCATGGGAAAGTCTTCGTGAAGCCCTTGTGTTCCATCAAGCCCCCCTCCTGCCCGACTGGATCGTCACGGTGGAAAGGGAGATCCATCGGGTCAAAGAGGGCCAAGCCCACTCCCTTGAAGCTTGGAACAAGTGCTGTACGGAAACCCATGAGGCTCTTTTCGGGCGTCACGGAGCCCTTTTGGAAAGAATTGAGCGCGAAGTCGGATCAACGGACGAGGTCACCGTGGTTCCTGATGCGGGGGCGATTGGACTGATAGCCGGTTCCCGGGAAAGCATTGAACGGGCGAACACGCTTGTAACGGAGATTCTCAAAGATCACCCGGAAATCTCCACCGTCCGGAACGGACCCTACTTCCGTTTTGCGCACGTGGATTACCATAAGGGGTCCTGCCTAGCTGAAATCCAGAAGCTCCTCGATCTAAGCCCTTCTTCCACTTTTGTCGCAGGAGACAACCTGAACGACCTGCCCATGCTTCAACGAAAATTCGGCCACTATCTTGCCTGCCCCTCCAATTCCGTCCCTGAAGTCCTTGCCCAGGTCAAAGCGGAGGGGGGGTATCTTGCATCCCAAGAAGCAGGAGCGGGAATTGCCGAGGCTCTTTTTCACTCCTTCCCATTGGGGAAATGATTTTTTCACATCCCTCCCCACTTTTTTTCAGTTCCTACTTCTAGATCGCTGTCTTTTCACTATTGTCCGATTCGATGCCACGCCGGACCGACCTAAAATCCATCCTGATCATCGGTTCCGGCCCCATCATCATTGGCCAAGCCTGCGAATTCGATTACTCGGGTGTCCAGGCATGCAAAGCCCTCCGGGAAGAGGGCTACAAGGTCATCCTCGTAAACAGCAATCCGGCTACCATCATGACGGATCCCGAATTTGCCGACCGGACCTATATCGAACCCATCACCCCGGAGGTCGTGGAAAAGATTCTCGCCAAGGAAAAGCCGGACGCCCTTCTCCCAACCCTCGGGGGCCAGACCGCCCTGAATACCGCCATGGCCCTTCACGAGTCGGGCGCCCTCGCCAAACACGGAGTGAAACTGATCGGTGCCCAAGTGGAGGCCATCCGCAAGGGCGAAGATCGCCAGCTCTTTAAGGAGTGCATGGCCAAAATCGGCCTAGAATGCGCCAAATCCGTTACGGCCCACACCATGGAAGAGGCCCGCGGAGCCATGGCGAAGATTGGCACTTTCCCGCTAATCATCCGTCCCGCCTTCACCCTGGGAGGCACCGGCGGGGGCATCGCCTATAACCGTGAGGAGTTCGAAAAGTTTGCGGCATCCGGTCTCGATTCCTCCCCCACCTCTGAAATCCTCGTGGAGGAGTCCCTCCTCGGGTGGAAAGAGTACGAAATGGAAGTAGTGCGGGATCATGCCGACAACTGCGTCATCATCTGCTCAATCGAAAACTTTGACCCCATGGGTGTCCACACAGGCGACAGCATCACCGTTGCCCCCGCCCAGACTCTGACCGATAGGGAATACCAACGAATGAGGGATGCCTCCTTTGCCGTCATCCGGGAAATCGGTGTCGATACCGGCGGCTCGAATATCCAGTTCGCCGTTTGTCCCAAGACCGGACGGATGATCGTCATTGAAATGAATCCCCGCGTCTCCCGCTCTTCCGCTCTTGCCTCAAAAGCCACAGGTTATCCCATCGCCAAAATCGCTGCCAAACTCGCCGTGGGTTACACCCTCGACGAACTAAAAAACGACATCACCCGAAGCACCCCCGCCTCATTCGAACCCACCCTCGACTATGTCGTCACCAAAATACCGCGTTTCACATTCGAAAAATTCCCAGGGGCAGAAGCCGTTTTGACCACCTCGATGAAAAGCGTCGGTGAGGCCATGGGCATTGGCAGGACATTCCAAGAGTCCTTCATGAAGGCCCTTCGATCTCTCGACATTAAAGGTCTGGAAGGACGCCTCGATTTCGGAACCCGTACACCTCCTGTTCCTGAGGATCAGTTGACCGTTCAACTCCGCACACCCCATCCCGCCCGAATTTGGTATGTCAGCCATGCATTCAACCAAGGATGGTCTGTCGAACGCATCCATGAAATCACCCGTATCGATCCATGGTTCCTCGACAACCTCAAACAGATCACGGAAATCGCTCAAGCGATAGAAAAGGAAAGCTGGCTCGGGAACCCAGCCTCCCTCCCCCTCCTCCTTCAGGCCCGACAGGCAGGTCTCTCGGATATCGACCTCGCCCGCATCCTTCCCGGCCCTGCCGAAGAGCTGGTTACCCGAACCCGCGCTGTTCGTGCATGGCGAGGGAAGATGAAGGTTCACCCCTCCTATCGCTTGGTGGATACCTGTGCCGCCGAATTTGAGGCCTACACCCCCTACTACTATTCCACTTACGATGTGGAAGACGACGAATCCCGCCCAACCAAGAAACCGAAGATCCTCATCCTCGGAGGAGGCCCAAATCGAATCGGGCAAGGGATCGAATTCGACTACTGTTGCGTCCACGCCAGCTTCGCCCTCCGGGAAGACGGCTATGAGACGATCATGGTCAACTCCAACCCTGAGACAGTCTCCACCGATTACGACACTTCCGATAAACTATATTTCGAACCCCTCACAGCCGAGGATGTCATCCACATCTACCGGGCAGAAAACAAAGATGACTTAGTCAAAGGAATCATCGTTCAATTCGGCGGACAAACCCCCCTAAACTTGGCTGCGGAACTTCAGGCTGCCGGAGTCCGCATTCTGGGAACCTCCGTCGAATCGATCGAACGTGCCGAAGACCGGAAACTCTTTTCCTCCATGTTGGACAAGCTGGGACTCCGCCAACCACCCAACGGGACCGCCACAACCACAGAAGAAGCCTTGATGGCTGCCAAAAAAATCGGTTTCCCGCTTCTCCTGCGCCCCTCCTTTGTTCTAGGGGGACGGGCCATGCGAATCGTCTATTCGGAAGACGAAATCCGAAGCTACATGAAGGAGTGCACCGAAGTTGCCCCAGGTCGCCCCATCTTGCTTGATCGTTTCCTTGAAGACGCCACCGAAGTCGACGTGGACTGCGTCTCGGACGGGAAAGATGCCGTCATTGGTGCCGTGATGGAGCATATCGAACAGGCCGGGATCCACTCCGGTGACAGTGCCTGCGTCATCCCCAGCCGTTCCCTATCCAAAAAAGTCCTCGAGGAAATCCGTTCCGCTACCCTATCCCTCGCCCGAGAACTTGGGGTGAGAGGTCTGATGAATATTCAGTTCGCCGTTCAAAAAGATGCTATCTATGTCCTTGAGGTGAACCCGCGCGCTTCCCGCACGGTTCCTTTTGTCAGCAAAGCGATCGGGAAGCCCCTGGCCAAGATCGCCTCCCGCGTCATGTCAGGCAAAACCCTGAAGGAACTTGGATTCACTTCAGAAATCATCCCCACCCACTTTTCCGTCAAGGAAGCGGTCTTCCCCTTCGCCCGTTTTCCGGGAACTGACATTCTTCTTGGCCCGGAAATGAAATCCACCGGAGAAGTCATGGGGCTCGACCGTTCCTTCGGTCTCGCCTACGCCAAAGCCCAAATGGCCGCCCAGCCCCCCCTACCCACCTCCGGAACGGTATTTCTCAGTGTGCGGGACATGGACAAGGAGGCGGCCGTGCGGATCGGAAAAGACCTTCATGAACTTGGATTTAAGATCGTCTCCAGTTCGGGAACAGCCCGGAAACTGGCCGACGCCAAAGTTCCTGTTACCCCCCTTCTCAAGCTCTCCGAAGGCCGCCCCAACGTGGTCGACCTAATCAAGAACAAAGAAATCACCCTCGTCATCAACACTCCTGCGGGCGCCGTTGCCCGACACGAAGAAGTTCTCATCCGAACCTCGGCCCTCCAAAACAGGATCCCTGTGATGACCACCGTAGCCGCTGCCGAGGCCAGCATTGAAGGCATCCAATCGATCCGTACCCATGGCCTATCCGTACAGGCGTTGCAAGATTACCACCCGTAAGTTTTTCTTTTTCCTAGTCTCTTCCCTTGATCCGCAATCTCATCTTCGACTGGTCGGGTACACTCGTGGATGACCTCACCCCTGTACTGAATGCCACCAATCACGTCTTTGGACTCCACGGAAAGCCTCTCTTTGACCGCGAAACCTTCCGTGAAAAGTTTTACCTCCCCTATCAAGGTTTTTACGAGGAACACTTGCCCGGCGTTGCCTTGGAAGGCCTCGAAAAGATATTCCGCAAAGTCTTTCGCGAGCACCACCACACGGTTTCCCTCCTACCCGGCGCCAAGGAGATTCTTCAGTACTGTCACGACAACCAGCTTCCGACGTTCCTTTTAAGCAGTGTCACTCAGGAGGATTTCCTCCATCAGGCCAAACGCCTTGGGGTCGACCACTACTTCCACAAATCCTACGCCGGAATCGTCGACAAGCGGGAAGCCATCCATTCGATCTTGGCCGATCACCATCTGCGCCCCGACGAAACCCTATTTGTCGGGGACATGGAACATGACATCGAGACCGCCCGTTACGGCAATATCCGCTCTTGTGCCGTCCTGACTGGTTATGACTCGCTCAGGAAACTGCAGCGAGCCCTTCCCGACCATGTCGCCCATGACATGTTCGGCGTCATGGAGATCCTTCGCCGTCATTCCGAACCCGAGGCAATCCCTCCCACCCCCACTGTTGGAGCACTCATCATCGGTCCGGACAAAAAACTACTCATGGTCCATACCCTCAAATGGTCGGGCCTTTGGGGAATTCCAGGAGGAAAGATCAAGGCCGGTGAATCCTCGGAAGACGCCCTTCACAGGGAGATCCTTGAAGAAACAGGCCTTCCCTTAAAGGATGTCGATTTCGCCCTAGTTCAGGACTGCATCCGTTCGAAGGAGTTTTATAAGCCGGCTCATTTCGTTCTCTTAAACTACATCGGCCATACCACGGAAACTAAGGTGACCCTGAACGCTGAAGCCGACGAGTACCGCTGGTGCACGCTCGAAGAGTGCTACCAACTCAATCTCAACACCCCGACCCGTATCCTTCTCGATTGGTTTAAGAAGAATCGGTAGCACACACCCTCCCGCCTTCCACCTCCGCAGTTTGCACTTTCATTCTCCAATGACTGTTCAATGATGAGCCCATGAGCTGGCAATCCTTTCCCTACAAAATCGATGCGAAATCCGGTCAAACCCTCGCTTTCTGCACTTGCGGACAAAGCAAGAACCCGCCCTACTGCGATGGTTCCCACAAAGGTTCAGGCAAAGCACCCAAAGTAATTACAGTAGAGAAAGACGGTCCAATCTGGGCCTGCGGTTGTGGTAAGACAAAAAACTCCCCCTTCTGCGACGGTTCACACAAAAGCTGATTGTGCAGGGCAGGATATTCCTGTCCGACTTCTCAACCACCCCACTCCAAAAAGGAAAGAGCTGATTCCGATTCCCGGAATCAGCGCGTTCCCATCCCGACACCCTGCACGGTCTGGAACAGCTTCCCCTCGGTTTTGATGGAAGGGGCGATGATGATCTCTGTCTCCTGAAACTCTTTCAGCGTCTTGGCTCCGACGTTACCCATACAGGTCACGATGGCACCTACAAGGTTTTGCGATCCGTCATCCAATGTCGCCGGACCAAAGAGGATCTGCTTCAAGCTGCCCGTCACCCCCACCTTGATGCGGGTTCCCCGTGGCAGGTTGGCATGGGGTGTGGCCATACCCCAATGATTGCCGTTCCCAGGAGCTTCCTGAGCCCGGGCAAAGGCACTGCCAATCATTACCGCATCCGCCCCGCAGGCGAACGCCTTGCAAATATCCCCTCCCTTGTTCATCCCGCCATCCGTGATGATCGGCACATATCGACCGGATTTTTTGAAGTATGCATCCCGCGCGGCGGCACAATCCACCGTGGCCGTGACCTGAGGCACTCCTAAACCAAGCACTCCCCGGGTCGTGCAGGCCGCACCAGGCCCCACGCCCACCAACAATCCGGAAATTCCAGCCTCCATCAGTTCCAAACTCACGCCGTAGGTCACGGTGTTCCCGACCATAACGGGAATCTTCATCGTTTTGCAGAACTTCGCCAAATCGAGGGTCTTGTACTCGGAAGAAACGTGGCGGACGGTCGAAACAGTCGACTGAATGACAAAGATGTCTGCCCCGGCCTTCTGGGCAATCGCACCATACTTCTCGGCTTTCTGGGGAATGGAGGATACGGCGACAACAATTCCTGCCTTTTTCATTTCTTTGATCCTCTTGGCGATCAGTTCTTCCCGGATCGGCGGAACATACATCTTCTGAATCAAGTGCGTACATGCGTCCTTGTCTGCCTTCGCAATCTGTTCCAGAACGCTGGCAGGATTTTCATAGCGGGTCTGAACCCCTTCAAGATTCAGGACGGCCAATCCGCCCATTTTACCCATCGCCACGGCGAATTTCACATCCACCACCCCGTCCATGGCCGAAGCCAGAATCGGAACCTTAAAAGTATGCTCCCCAATAGAGAAATCGCAGTTCACCTCGTTCGGGTTGACGGTGACGTCCCCCGGAACAAGTGCGATTTCATCAAACCCGTAGGTGACCCTGGCTTTTCGATTTCGTCCGATCCACATGCCCATAATTAGCTCCTTTCAGCTTTGTCGGGGTTGAGGGAATAGCGCGCCCCACACCTGCGACAACGCAAGGAATGATGAGCATGCTCCCGGGGATTGTTTTCGCCACACACGGGACATTTCACCGTGGGCTTGGCCTTTCGTGACGCAAGTGACGCTTTCCATCCTCCAAACATCCACAAAACAAAAACGATGCCAAGAAAAAGACATAGGTACCCGAGAAGAAGTTGTGAACCGGTCAGATTCATGGCTTGGGTTCCCTCGCCGCCTCAATGGCCCACAAAATTCGTACCCGACCCCATTCGATCGATGATTTGGGATTCGGCTCAAATCTCCAGGTCCGCAACAGGCTGGAGGCTTCCCGGTCAACCGCTGGATCCCCCGACGACCCCTCCAAACAGACAAAACGGACCGCACCATCCTCATCCACTCCCAACCGGGCCACGGTGGGATCGAGGGCATTTCCGCTTTTCATCGATGGCAACTGAATCGGTTTACTCGGCTTGCGGTTTTTCAAATCCCCACCCAGTTCATACCAGGAGGCCGGCACAGCTCGGGGTGTCTTCGCCTCCTTTTCAGGAAACCGTGGAAGAAATAAAGGCACGGATGCTTTTGGAGAAGACGTTTGTCCCAACTGAGTCGGTCGATACACCGGCGCTGGCAGGGTGGTTTGGCTCGGCCAATCGCCCCCCTCCCAAGGCAAAGTCACACCCCCTGCCAACCTTTCCGGTTGCTCCTGCGGCATCACGATGGCGGAGGGCTCGAAAAGAGAAGCCATCCCCTGGCTGTCCTCAGGCCTCATCAGGGTCACCTGACCCGAACCATGGGGAGGAATCGGAAAAAATTCCCCCGGATCACGGAACAGCGAAAAAGCCACCGCATGGGCCCCCAAAGATAGAGCAAGAAAGCCGGCGAAACGCCGGCTCATCCGGGACGGCATCCGCCATCTCATGGGTTGGTCGTACCCGAGCGGGATGCGAGAACGGCCGAGAGCCCGTTTTGCACGACCACATCAAGAATTTGCGCAACCACCCCATGGCGAAGATCCCGGTCCGCTCGGATGATCACCGCCGCCCGCGGCTCGGTCTTGGCTAATCGAGCCAGTTCCAACCTTAATTTCGCAAGATCAGTGGCTCGATCATTAAAAAAAATCTGTGGGTTTGCTCCCGCGGTGGCTGTCACCACATACCTCGTATCGCTGACCCCCCCTTTCGACTGCCCGGGGGAAGGAGGATCGACCACAATCCCCGGTTGAAAAACAAAGGTGGAGGTCAGAAGGAAAAAAATCAGAAGAAGAAGAATCACATCCACCAAAGGGGCCACATCCAGAGGCCCCCGCAGGACCCGGACCGAAGTCCGGATTTTCATGGCTTGGGTTTCTCCACCCGCAATTCTGTCGTCACGGGCGTGCTCACCGCAGTGGCAGGACTGATCCGCCCCCCCTCCTTGAGAATCTGGATCATTTCAATCCCCGCCCTCTCCATGTCATTCACTTCCGAAGCCATTCGGGAGGCCAAATAGTTATAGGCCACGTAGGCGGGAATGGCGACAACCAGACCCCCGGCCGTCGTCAGCAATGCCTCCCATACCCCGCCCGCCAATTCTCCCACGGGCACAGTTCCTCTCGCCCCGCTGATCGTTTGAAAGACATGGATCATCCCGGTCACCGTCCCCAACAACCCCAACAAGGGAGAGATGTATCCCACCGTGGCTAGGATCGACAAATTCTTCTCCAACCTCGGAACTTGCAGTTGGGCCACCTCCTGCAGCGATTCCCGTAGATCAGCCAGGGGAATATCCCTTTTCAGCAATCCTGCCTGAATCACGCGAACCGCAGGCCCATGAGCCTCGTCACAACGCTCCAACGCCTCCTGGTATCGCTTTTCCTTCACCAAAGAGGCAATTCCATCCAGAAACGGATCCAGAGGCACCCCCATCCTCCGGTATTCCAAAATTCTTTCGGCAAAAACGGCCACCGCCACAATACTGGCCCCCAGAATGACCCACATGATGGGTCCACCCAAACGCATCAGTTCCAAAAGGGTCGAAGGCATGGCTCTTTTCTAACTCTTTCCCGTACCCAAAGCCACCCTTCGGGCGATCTCATTTGCCATTTCCTGAGTCCCTACTTTTTTCTCCCCTGAAGCCGCAATATCCGACGTCCGCCATCCATCCCGGATTGCGCCTGCCACCGCATGACGAATGGTTTGGGCCGCCTCGGGCTGCCCTAAACTCATCTCGAATAGCAAAGCGAGGGACAGGATCTGCGCAATCGGATTGGCGATTCCTTTTCCTGCAATGTCAGGAGCCGATCCCCCGGCTGGCTCATACAAACCAAAGCTCCCTTCCCCCAACGAAGCACTCGGCAACATTCCCAACGAGCCCGCCACCGCCGCTGCCTCATCACTCAACATGTCCCCAAATAAGTTCTCACAAAGAAGAACATCG
>CANEUY010000024.1 GCA_947442065.1 Verrucomicrobia subdivision 6 bacterium
CCCTTCTTTTGAAAAAACTCCACACGCCGGATTGCCTACTTGCCGCCGACACCAACCTGGACCTTGCCCGCCAAGCTGCTCTCCGCCTTCCTGCCCGTAAAAAAATCTGCCGGAAGATCGACTTAACCCAAGAACTCCCCATTTCATTTTCAACCGTTTTGCAACGTACCCCCTCAAACCCGAATTCAAAAACCCGAAATCTTCCCCGTCTGATCACCCTTTTTGGTGTTCTCCCTAACCTTTCTCCTCTTCCTCTCCTCCAAAGAGTCTCCCGTTTCCTACGTCCAAGAGACTTCCTGCTTTTCAGTGCAAACCTTGCTCCCAGATCCCAAGGGCGGGTCGGAACCCTACGGATTTTACCCCAATACGATAACCTCCCCACCCGCCGTTGGCTTTCCGGCGCCATATCCCGACTCCGACCCAAATGGGAAAACGGATCGATTGCGTTCGGAGTGTTTCCCGACCCATTCCAGCCCAGTCTTTCCCGCATCGAAGCCCGTTGGATGGTGAATAAAAAACCGACTCACATTCTTTTTTCCTCCCGCCGACCGACCGCCCGGCAGGTTGAGGGTTGGCTAAAAGCCTCGAAACTCTCAAGGGTCGAACGCTGGATGGATTCTCAGGGCGAAGAGGCCGTCTGGCTTGTCACCCGCAAGGCGTGACCCTGCCTGCTTTTTGAGTTAAATTCACCCCTCATGGGCCATTCCCTCCGTACGAAGATCATGACCGGGGTGATCGCACTCTTGTTCCTCTTTGCAGGTGCTTTGGGAACGACCCTTTATCTGGTCAATGATTCCGATGAAGAAGTAGGCGGAATTCTCAAATATCACCTCCCGATTCTCACCCGTCTGAACACCTTGGATGTGGTTACCTATGAAATCGAGGTCATTGCCCATCGCTTGGCGGATGAAGGAACCCCCTCCAAGCAACGGATTGAGGAGATTCATACGAGGGCCCAAAAATGCCAAGACCAGATTGACGCGATTTTTCAGGAAGCAAAAACACTTTCAGAGGCAGGAAGCAAGGATTCCCACAACGACCTAGCAGATCGCCTGGAAATGGCCCGGCTGATCGGATCCCTCGATTCTCTCAAATCGGAGGTAGACCGTTTTGCCCAAGCAGCGGCCCTTCCGGTCGAACTAATGGCACAGGGCAAGGCGGAGGAGGCTCGGAAAGCCATCCGGAACCTCCGCAACTATGAATACCTCGATCCCATCATCACCTCCGTCCGGGAAAAGGCGAACCAGTTGACGATCGATTCTTTAAAAGAAACCCATGCCAACATTTTCAATATCATCTGGACCAATGCCGTTCTTTTCCTGTCGGCATCCGTCCTCGGTTTTCTTGTCTTCCTTCTGATCACAGGGCGTTTGCAAAAAGCATTCCGTAGCTTGATCTGTGCCTTCCATGAAACGGCCGATGGGAAGTACTCCTCCCCCCTTCCCGTGACTTCCGAGGACGAAATCGGCGAACTCACGACCTCATTCAACACCATGGTCGAACAACTGAAATCAAAGGAAAAACTCCGGGACTCGTTTGGCCAGTTCCTCGATCCCCGCATTGTGGCCAATGTCATCGATCCCGTAACGGGCGAACTCCGCCAATCGGCCGAGCGCCGGAAGGTCACCATCTTCTTCTCCGACATTGCCGGTTTCAGCGGGATCGGGGAACAGCTGACCGCCGACACCATGGTTCGGCTCCTCAACCGATACTTCACCGCGGCTACCGAGGTCGTTCGACGGAATCATGGCATTGTCGACAAATTCATCGGGGACGCCGTGATGGCCTTCTGGGCCAGCCCCTTCTCTGAGGGGGAATCCCATGCGCGGGATGCCTGCCTCGCCTGCCTCGAAATGCGAACGGCTTTCACCGAAATCGCCAAGGAAATCTCCGAGATCACCGGCCTCCGCCGGAATCTCCCGAAATTCCATGTCCGGATGGCCTTGGCAACCGGAGATACCGTGATTGGAACCGTCGGATCCAATACCACGAAATCATTCACGGTGATCGGCGACACGGTCAACATCGCCTCCCGCCTCGAAGGGGTGAACAAGATCTACGGAACGGACCTGATTGTAAATGAGGACTGTTTCCAGTTGGCCGAACGGGAAATTGAAGCCCGCGAAATCGATCTAGTCACCGTCTATGGCAAAACAGAGCCAGTCCGGATTTACGAGCTTCTTGGAAAAGTTGGGGAACTGGATACATCCACTCTTCAACTCAGGGATACCTTTGCAACAGCTCTCCAGAACTATCGCCAGCAAAAATGGGACGAAGCGGAAAAGGGATTCAAGGCTTGCCTAAAAATCCGGGAGAATGATGGGCCGTCCCTAGAATTCGTCACGCGGATCGCCACGTTTTCACGCACGCCACCCCCGAAGGATTGGAACGGAGTCTGGCAAACCGCATCCAAATAAAGATGCTCACAACTGAATTTTTTACATAAAAAAGCGTTAAATTAACCTAGGTTGATATCCACAAAATCTATACCCACAGGGGAAGGCTTTCTTGACGCACTTTCCCATCCTCGGTAACAACCTTTTACGCAGTTACGCGAAGTAAAAATGAGAATCAGCCAAGATAGAGATGTCCCGCAGACCATCATCGGGAAAACAGTCACCGTTAAGGGTGAAATCATTGGTCACGAACAACTTACTGTTGAAGGGGTTGTGGAGGGTAAAATTGCGATCGAAACGACCGTTCTGATCAAGGAAGGCGGTCTGGTCAAAGCCGATGTGGACGCAGCTGAACTGAATATCGCGGGAGGAGTAGTGGGAAATATTTCCGTGAAGGAAAAAATCGAAATTGTCAGCGGAGGTTACGTGATGGGGGACATCAAGGCCCCCCGGTTGATTATCAATGATGGAGCCAGCGTCAAAGGCAACATCGACATGGAAATCAAACTCGACTCCTTTGGCCGCGGAACCGCCTCGTAAGCCCCATCGAAGACTCGGGCTTTGCAACCCCTAGTTGATCTCCCTTCGGCGACTCTTTTGCTTCGCTTCCTTCCCCATCCCTAATCCCCCCAAAGGCAAAACCAACTGGGTCTCCCCAGCCAAAGCCCACGCCCTCCACCCCCGTTCCTGCAAATCCATCGCAAACTCTTGAACGTAGCCGTGCACCGTTCGAACCTCCTTCGGCTTCACTTTCTCCACCATCTCGATCAACTCCCCGTAGTCCGCATGGTCCGATAACGCAAACGCCTCGTCACATCGATAACGGTAAATTGCGCTTCGATCCAAAGCCCATCCCGTCACCACCCCGACTTTCCGGTTTTTCAATACCTCCAAACCTTTCCTTCTCACCATCGACGGAGGTACAATCAAAATGTGCCCTCGTACCTTCTCCTCCGTGATCTTTCCCAGGCGGCCCACAGGAGGCAACGCTTGCCCCAACTCCCGATACACCTCGCACATCCGATGCCCCGCCGAATCCATGAGAATTGGAAACCCGGCCGAACCCAGACGTTGAAGAATTTCCTGACTTTTACCCAAAGAGTACCCCAATAAAACAGGCACCTTTCCCTCCCTCTCCGCCTTTCGACAGAAATCGATCATCTCCGCCACTACTTTTTCTTCCGGAGGAAATCGATACTCGGGTCGGCCAAACGTTGTCTCCATCACCAACACATCCGCTTTCCTGGGCTGACACTTTTCCGACGTCCTGCCCCCGCGCAATTTAAAATCCCCTGTGTAAAGAAGCTGCGTCTCCTTCTTTCCAACCCGCCGTTTCACCCAAACCATTGCCGAACCTAAAATATGCCCCGCCGGAAGAAGGGTGAAACTTGCCCCCCTCCCCAAGGAAAATGGCTCTCCAAACGGAACGGCCCGAATCTTCGTTCGCTTCGGCATTCTCACCCGCAACAGTCGCGCCGTCCCCGGACTCGCTAAGATTTCTTGGTGACCCGCCAGATGATCATAGTGCGCATGCGTCACCACCGCCCGCTTCTGCGGTCTCTTCGGATCCATCCAAAGATCCACCTGCGGAAGATAAATTCCACCCTCCTTCGATTCCACCGCCCAATTCTCCCCTTCCCTATCCCTCTGAACCCTGCTCATTCAAACCTCACGTCTTCGCAAAATACGCCGCGATCGCCCCCGCGACCTTTTCCCCTACCCCCTCCACCTCGGCCAACTCCTCAACCGTTGCCTTCGCCACCCGGCCCACCGATCCAAACTTTTTCAACAAAGCCCGCTTCCGTACCCCGCTTACCCCTGGAATGGAATCCAGTTCACTCATCTCCATCCGTTTCTTCATTAAAAGCTGGTGATACCCGTTCGCCACCCGGTGCGCCTCATCCCGTACTCTCTGTAACAGACGGATCGCCCCGCTCTCCTTTGGTAAAATGATCGGATCGGGTCGCCCGGGCCGGAAAATCTCCTCATTCTGCTTCGCCAACCCGATCGCCGGCACATCCGCCCAGCCCCCTTCCCGTAACTCCCTCACCGCAGCCCCTAACTGCCCTTTTCCCCCGTCCACCACAATCAGATCCGGTGGCATACCTCCCTCCGACTTCCAGCGCGCACACCTTCGGCGAATCACCTCCGCCATGCACCCTACGTCATCCTGACCCGCTACCCCCTGAATCCGGTACCTCCGGTACGCAGGCCGGGAGGGTCTCCCATCCCGAAACATCACCATCGAAGCCACACTGTGCGTGTCGGAAATGTTCGAAATGTCGAAGCACTCAATACGCGCTGGAACTGCCCCCAACCCCAAAACGTCCCGCAATATCTCCAAATCCCGCTCGGGTACCACTGTCGTTGGCAGATCCCGGAAAAACCTTTTCGCCGGTCGGGTCGTTTTCTTGAGATCCTCCACCAGATTTCGCAACGAGGCTGCTTTTTCAAAATCCCGCCTCTCCGCCGCCTTCTTCATCGCCGCCTTCAGATCCTCTCTCATCTCTTGCGTCTTCCCTTCCAGAAATTCACAAGCCTGCTTCACCCGTTCTCCATACTCCTCGCGTGAAATTCTTCCCACGCACGGGGCGCTGCAGTTCTTGATCACATGATCCAGACAATGGCGATAATCTCTCTCTCCTGGAACCTCCGGACGACACGATCGCAAACCAAATTTTCTCCGCATCAGGGACAACGTCTGACGCAATGCCCCCGAGTGGGCAAAAGGCCCAAAGTACCTTGCTTTGTCCTCCCGCTTCATCCGCGTGGTTTGAAACTTGGGAAACGGCTCGTCCAAATCCACCCGCACCATGAGAAATCTTTTATCGTCCCGGAAACTGACATTGTACCGCGGCCGATATTCCTTGATCAGCCTTCCCTCCAGCAAAATGGCCTCCGGCTCGCTCTTCACTCCGTGCGTCTCGAGTTCCGCAATGCTCTGCAACAACGCCCTTGTTTTCAAATCTGCCCCCATCTTGCGCGAAGGATGAAAATACTGGCTCACCCGCCGGTGCAGATCCTTGGCCTTCCCCACATAGATCACCCGGTGAAACCGATCCCGAAAGAGGTACACCCCCGGCCGATGGGGCAAATCCCGCAACTGCTTTGTGAATTCAGGAGAAACCATTTCCATCGCCTTGTTTTAGCTTACCCTATCCTCATGACTCGCCCAACTCCCGCCTTCCTCCGGTGGCTCCCCTGCCTCCTTCTGTTCCAATCCTCCCTCTGGGCTGGTTCGGTCGCCCAAACACCCCAAGTTAAAGTAGACCTGCTGGCCGAGCCAAAATCCATGGAAGTTGGAAAACCCATAACTCTCGGACTTCGTTTCCGTCCCACCCCCGGATGGCACATCTACTGGTCCAACCCGGGGGACTCGGGTCTCCCCCCTTCTGTGACTTGGAAACTTCCCCCGGGATGGACCGCCGGCGAACTCCAGTTTCCCTTTCCTGAAAAGATTCTCGTCCCACCTCTTTTCAGTTATGGCTACGAACAGGAAACCGTTCTCCTCGTTCAACTCACCCCACCCCAAAACCAACCTGTCCCACCGAAGATCTCCATCCACGCTTCCGTCGAATGGCTCGTCTGTAAGGAGACCTGCCTACCCGGCAAAGCCCAACTCGATCTCACCATCCCAACTCAACCCAAACCCAACATCGATTTGCAGGGACTTTTTGACGAAGTCCGCCGCGAAATGCCCGTCCGGATCCCCATGATCCCCGTCAAAGTCCGACTCAACGGTGGATTTCTTGAATTTTCGATCTCCAATTCCCCACAAGTCGGCTCCCTCTCCTTCTTTCCTACGGACGGCGATTACGTCGACGAGTTCCAACCTGCGAAAACTGAAAAGACCGGCAATCAGTTGGTCATCAAAGTTCCTCTCAAGCCAAAAGCGAAGTTTCCGGAAACTCTCTCCGGACTGCTCGTCGCCGAAAAGCCTTGGGACACCTCCGGCCACCGCGCCCTAGCAATCTCCGTCGCTTTAAATTCTCCTTCCCCCTCAACCTCCAGCCTCCCGCTAACCCTACTCTTCGCCTTTCTTGGCGGATTGATTCTGAACGTGATGCCCTGCGTCTTTCCCATCCTGTCCCTGAAGGCGCTTCATCTTGTTCAAATCTCCGCAGAAAGCCGCTCCGCTGCACGCCGGGAAGGAATCGCTTTCGGGGCGGGCGTACTGGTCTCCCTCCTCTCGCTGGCAGGACTTCTGATCGTTCTCCGGGCTTCCGGTCAGGCACTGGGTTGGGGGTTCCAACTCCAGTCCCCACCCGTGGTCTGGCTCCTCCTTTCCCTCCTCTTTGCTCTATCCCTCAACCTTCTGGGGATTTTTGAGTTTCCCGTGCTCTTTTCCGGTCTCGCCGCAAAAGGATCCGGCCATGGATGGCCCGGGGCTTTTGGATCCGGACTCCTCGCCGTCGCCGTAGCCTCCCCCTGCACCGCACCGTTCATGGGTGTGGCCCTCGCCGCCGCTTTTGCCCTCCCCGCCTTCGGCACTCTCCTCATCTTTTCCTCCCTCGCCTTTGGTTTTGCCCTGCCGGTCCTTCTCTTTTCTTTCTTCCCGTCTCTCCTCTCGTTCCTGCCGAAGCCAGGCGCGTGGATGAACACATTCAAAAAAGTTCTCTCTCTCCCCATGTTCGCCGCCGTTCTCTGGTTGGTTTGGGTGGCCTTCCGACTTTCGGGATCCCATGGAACTCCCTTGATCCTGCTCGGTCTCATTTTCTTGGCGGCGGGACTTTTCCAATACGGAAAAGCCCAACGTTCTTACCCCCCTACTCCTATTCTTCGTTGGTTGGGACTCGGGTTTGTCCTCCTCGCTTGCTCGATCCCCGCTCTCATTCTCAAAACAGCCACGGAACCCGAAACCACCCGACATTCTTCCGACCGACTTGCTTGGTCGGAAGAAGAGGTTCACCGCCAACTGGCTGCGGGACGGACCGTCTTCATCGATTTTACCGCGGCCTGGTGCCTCACCTGCCAGGTCAACGAGCGCGTGACCCTTTCCCGAGCCGAAGTTCAGGCCGCCTTCCGCGATAAGAATATCGCGTTCTTGGTCGCCGACTGGACCCGTCGTGATCCGACCATCACCGCCGCCCTTCAGAAATACGGACGTGAAGGGGTCCCCACCTACGTGATCCTCCGACCTCCCGACGGCTCCGCACCCCAACTCCTACCGGAAATCATCACCCCCTCAATTGTCCTCGAAGCCCTTTCCCATTAATTCCACCCAAAATTCTTCACTTCAACCAATAAGCATTTAATCTCAACTCCTTGAAGAGTCCCCGCCCCCTCATCGGCATGATCATGGGCAGTCGTTCCGACTGGCCGACCCTTCGCCCCGCCCAGACTCTCCTTCGGAAAGCCGGCATCCGCACGGAAGTCCGGGTGGTCAGCGCCCACCGCACTCCCCTCCGTCTTTTTGCCTACGCCCGCTCGGCCCAAAAACGTGGTCTCCGCCTCCTCATTGCCGGAGCCGGTGGCGCGGCCCATCTGCCAGGGATGGCCGCCGCACTCACCCCCCTGCCCGTCCTGGGTGTTCCCGTCGCGGGAAAGTCCCTTCGCGGCCTCGACTCACTCCTCTCCATCGCACAAATGCCCGCCGGAATCCCCGTTGCCACTTTCCCTGTCGGCCAAAAGGGTGCCATCGCTGCCGCCCGCTTCGCGATTGCGCTCTTTCGCAACCTTCCGTGATTCCTCCCGGTAAAACGATTGGCATTGTTGGCGGAGGCCAGCTTGGCCGCATGCTTGCCCTGACCGCCCGGCGCATGGGCTATCGCATCGCCACTCTCGATCCCGACCCCTCCTGCCCAGCCAGCCCGGTGTCCGACCTCACCCTCACCGCTTCTTTTGATGATTCTTCCGCCCTCCGTCGTCTCGCCGAAGCCAGTGATGTCGTCACATATGAATTTGAAAACATCCCGGTCGAATCCCTCCGTCAAATTGCCTCATGCCGTTCGGTTTTTCCCGATCCGTCCATTCTTCACATCTGCCAACACCGCGAGCGGGAACGGGATTTTCTAAAATCCTCAGGCTTCCCCGCCCCTCGCTATTCAGTTGTCACTTCCGCCTCTGAACTCTCGGAAGCGCTAAAAAGCTTTCCCGGAAAAACACGCCTCAAATCCTCCGCTTTTGGCTACGACGGGAAAGGACAACTTCCCCTCGATCCCAAATCCGACTCCATCCAAGCCTGGGAACAGATCCGGGTTCCCCGTGCCGTTCTGGAGGAGCATGTGCCATTTATTCGGGAGATCTCGGTTCTGGTGGCCCGGAACGCACAGGGTCGTTCCGTCACCTTTCCCCCTTTCGAAAATCGTCATGTGAACGGCATCTTGGAAAGGACCATCTTCCCGGCCCGTATCCCAGATGCCATCGCCAAAGACGCCATGGATTTGGCCGTCCGGATTGCTGTAAAACTCGGCCTCGTCGGCCTGCTGGCCGTGGAACTTTTTGAATTGTCCGATGGAAGACTCCTCGTGAACGAACTCGCACCCCGGGTCCATAATTCCGGCCATCTCACCGCCGAAGCCTGTCCCACAAGCCAGTTTGAACAACAGATTCGCGCCGTCTGCGGACTTCCCCTCGGCGACGTCTCCCCGCTTACCCCCGCCGTCATGTTCAATCTCCTTGGTGATCTATGGAAGCAAGGGGAACCCGACTGGGCTCCGGTTTTGGCCACGCCGGGCGCCTCTCTCCACCTCTACGGAAAATCAGAAGCCCGCCCGGGACGGAAAATGGGACATCTCACCCTTCGGGCTTCATCCATCCGGGAGGCCATCCGGCTTGGCTCAAAAACGATGAATCCCATCCGTCAAAAGGCCGGTCTTCCCCCTTTGTTGGACTAGTTGCCAGAACACTTGATCTAAATCGACGTGAGCGACTGAAAAAGTCTCCTCGAAAGTTAATTGGCTTTCGCTTACTGTTTTACGAATTGCCGGCTGGTGCAATGGTAGCACACCAGACTTTGGATCTGGCTGTTCCTGGTTCGAGTCCAGGGCCGGCAGCTTCTTTGGGGAAAAGCAGGAGGATGAGGGGGAAGTTTTTCTTGGATCGAAAAGTCTAAGCCTTGCTCCCGCCTAAACCTTCCACCTTCCCCTATTTCTTTCTAGGGTCCTTGAGCCACGGAATCCGCCCCTCCGCTAGATCCCGCACGACCTCGGGGAGCAACCGATGTTCCGCCTCCTGGATGCGGGCATGCAATAGCTCGGCGGTATCCTCGGCCTTCACGGGCACACGCATCTGCCGGATCACCGATCCCCCATCCACCACCTCATTCACCCAATGCACCGTACAACCCGTCTCCTTCACTCCGGCCTCCAAAGCCTGCTCCCAAGCCTTTAAACCGGGAAAGGCCGGAAGCAAAGAGGGGTGAAGATTGATCATCTTTCCTCGAAATCTGGCCAGAAGGGGCTCTTTCACGACTCGCATATAGCCCGCCAGAACAACCAGTTCGGTTCCGGCCTCCGCCAGCTTCTGTGCCAGCTCTTCCTCAATTTCCGGCTCCAATTTGGTTTTAAATTTCCCTCTCCGGCAAGCTCCTGCGGGAAGACCCATGCTTTTCGCATGCTCCAAAATCTTTGCCTCCGCCCGGTCGCTCCCCACCCATCCGATCTCAATCGGCAACTCTTCGTTTTGCATCACTTTCGCCAACGCAAGAAAGTTGCTCCCCTGTCCAGACCCGAGGATCCCGACCCTCAGCTTTTTCACTTCTTCAGCTTCTGCAGAACCGCCGTGGTCGAGCGCCCTGGCGTCAAATCCAGCACCTGAACACGACCCCCACCCTTGTTCACCGCCTCCAACTCATCTTTGTCCAACTGGTCGGCCTGATAATCCCCCCCTTTCACATACAGATCAGGTTTCACGGATTCGAGAAACCGGGTCGCCCGCTTTTCCGGAAAAATAACCACGGCATCCACGCAACCCAGCCCCGCCACGACCTCTGCCCGGTCAGCCTCCCCATTCACGGGTCGCCCCTCCCCCTTCAACTCCCGCACGCTGGCATCCCCATTTACCCCCACGATCAGAACATCCCCTAACGCCTTGGCTTCCTGAAGAAAACGCACATGTCCCACGTGGAGAAGATCAAAGCAGCCGTTTGTGGCCACGACCTTCTTCCCCTGTTGCTTCTTCTCCACCCGCCAGGCGGGAAGTTTCTCCCAAGAAAGAATCAGACCCATCACCGCGCATCTTGACCCCTCTCACCATACTCGCAACATCAATTCAGAAAGGATTTTTCATAGAATTTATGGATTTCGACTGGTCGACCTACTCCACTCCGGAAATACCCCAGACCGAAGTCCATGAGAGCTTCGAGGATCCTTTTTGTCTCCGCATCCTGCCGGGTGGAGGAGCCTTGGCCGAACACTCCCGCTTCCTATGTCTCGGTAAAAGTTTGGCCGGAAAATCCATTTTTTCACTTTATAGTTCCGACGGGCGGAAGATGCGCCCGATCTCCAGCCGCCTCATGACGGATGCCGAATCCTACTTTTACGAACGAAAGGTCAAGGAGTCCCTGTGAACCAGCCCGTTGTGGTTCACCGCTGGGAGGAGATCCCCTTCCTTTCCAGCCCGAAAGACGAGGCCTCTTACTGGGCTTCCCACCAGCTCTCCCCGGCTCTGATGGCCGCCTCCCTTTCCAGGACGGAGGGTCAGGACTCCACCTCCATCACGCTCCGCATGGACCCCCGGATGCTCAGTCGCATCAAACGGCTCGCTGCCACCCGTTACCTGAATTACCAGTCGATGATCAAGCAGTGGCTTTCGGAGCGGATGGAAAAGGAAACCCCATAACCTCAGAAGGGAGGCTGATAGCCGACTATGCCTTCAATAAATGGGAAAATTCCTCGGAATGAAGTTCAAACAGCAATTCGTAGATTTCTGCCACTCCTTCGGATAATTCCGATGCGGCCGAATGCGCGATTTGTCGGATAGCGGCAAAGCCCACGACTTCCCCGGTCGGATCGCACAAGGGAATAAAATCAATCCGCAACTGCAAGATCCCACGGGATATTCCCCGACTCCGCCGGTATTCCGCACTGCACCCGTTGCCCTCCGCCAAACTCTCCAAAACCCGTTTTACTTCCCGGTGAGCCGCTCCTGCCCCTCTCCACAAAATCTCTATGGGAGATCCGATCACAGAACGGCGCAATCCCGCTGCCCAACAGATTCTCAACGTCCGATCCACCAAAACAACGGTGTGACCCGATCGCTTAAGAGCCCCCACAATCAGATTCTGAAAAGTGGTCATCGGTAACCTTTATATATATTATTTGCTTATTGTTATTTAATTGCAAATTAATAATTAAAGTTATTATCTATGTATATTATTGCTGATTATAGTCTTGTGGTTTTTTAAAATAAATATGATTTCAGCTGAGCGCGTTCGCTTCACTATCTTACACCTTACAGATAACTTGATTTCGTGAGCTCACGTTCCTCCCTTCCCTCTCAACCTTGGAAACTCCCTTTTGCCCGACGGACAAAACTGATCGCCACACTCGGCCCAAAACATACTGATCCCACAGCCCTCTCCCAACTCATCGACGGCGGAGCTGAGGTTTTCCGCCTCAACATGTCCCATGCAACCCACGAATTTGTTCGGAAAGTCGTCCCCTTATTGCGTTCTCTGGCAAGTCAGCGGGGGAAGGAAATCTCCATTCTTCTCGATACCCAAGGTCCCGCCATCCGAACCGGAACGATCGGCCAACCCCGCCGCCTTCAGGTGGGTGACACCCTCATTCTCAGCGTCGACCCCAAGGCCTCCGCCCCCGCAATCTCCGTAAACTACCCTGATCTTGTTCATGATCTTGAACCCGGACAGAAACTCCTCGTCGACAACGGCGTCATTCACCTCCAGGTCGTTCAAAAAGATGCCACCTCCCTCCATTGCCGTGTTTTGACGGAAGGAACCCTGGGAGACCGCCGCCACATCAACCTGCCCGGCGTTCGCGTCAACCTCCCCGCGATTACCGAAAAAGATGCCTTGGATCTTCAGGTCGGCTTGGAAAATGGGATCGACTGGGTCGCCCTTTCTTTCGTTCGGGATCCGGACGATGTTCTGGCCCTCCGCACTTTTTTAAATGAACACAACGGTGAGAACGTGAAAATCATCGCCAAGATCGAGGACCAGTCAGCCGTGAAAAACATCCTCGGAATCATTTCCGCGGCGGATGCGATCATGGTCGCCCGGGGAGATCTTGGAGTGGAGTGTCCCTACGAGGAACTTCCCATCATCCAACGGCGGATCCTCAAACAGTGCATCACCGCCATGAAACCGGTCATCGTCGCCACCCATATGCTCGAAAGCATGATCACCAACCCCCTCCCTACCCGGGCGGAGATCACCGATGTTGCCAATGCCGTGTTCGAAGGCGCCGATGCGATCATGCTCTCGGGAGAGACAGCAACCGGCCAATACCCCCGCGCCTGCCTCGAAGTTCTGGATCGGGTGGCCCGGCGCATCGAACGCTCCGGCTCCATCGGATACGAGAAGGATGTCCATACGGAAGGGGAAGCGGACGGAATCGTCTCCTCCGGAGTTCACTTGGCCAACGAATTGGGGGCACAGGGAATCCTCCTTTTCACCCGTACGGGACGGATGGCTCGCGTGGCGGCTGCACTTCGACCTCGCGTCTCTCCCATCTACGCCTTTACCCCGACACCTGCCCTTGCTCGTCAACTCGCCCTCCACTACGGAGTGCGCGCCCGTGCCCTTCCTTTTGACCGTCCTGAAAGGGAGACACTGATCCAGGAAGTCATCGGGGATCTGTTGATCAAGGGACTGGTCCATCCCCACGCCCCTCTCGTTATCATCAACACCTCGATCGTGGGCGATAAAACCTACCGGACTGTTCAGGCCCGCACGGCCCAAGTCTGAATCCTCGAAAGGCCCTGAATTGTTCTCCCCCGTTCATATTCCGGTGGGAATGTTTCTCGCCTCATGGATCCCCGGCGGCCCCCTGCCGGCCCTCGTTGCCGGGGTGGCCAGCCATCTGGCCCTCGATGCCATTCCTCATGGCGATGCAGGCATCGGACACTGGGTCCACTCCTCTCCCAATCACGTTACTAAACTTCAACGACTCCTTCCCGTGGTGTTTGCCGACCAGATTCTGGGGGGAGGAGTTTTTCTCCTACTCCTATCCTCTCCACGACTCGCCTCGACCGGATTCTGGATTCTTCTGGCCGGAGCCTTCGGCTCGATTCTCCCCGACTACATCACCGGAATTCGGGATCTTCTCCCCAAACCACCCGTCTGGCTCGAATCTCTTCATCGTATCCACCAAAAATGCCACTATTCCGGAAAGGAGCCCTTCACCATCCTGACCGGTCTGATCTTTCAGGCTGTCCTTGTGGTCACCTTTCTCCTTCTTGCGTTCTTCTAATACCTCGAAAGCCGTAAGGGCGCGGCCCCTTTCGGAACCGCGCCCCTTTCAGCTCCCCTCGGGGGACGTACCCCGGGGGAAATTTGTGCGAATGGCTTAGTAGTCCATTCCTCCGCCGTGTCCGCCGCCGGCAGGAGCCGGTGCCTTTTCCTTCTCAGGCAGCTCGGTCACCACGGCTTCCGTGGTCAGGAGCAACCCTGCGATGGAACTGGCGTTCTGCA
>CANEUY010000025.1 GCA_947442065.1 Verrucomicrobia subdivision 6 bacterium
GGCTTCCGTCCGATTTTCCTGAATTTGCAAGCGGGCGAGGCCGACGGCTGCTCCAGTGCGGAAGGCGTTGGCGGGCTGCTCGTTCATGATGCGTAGATACACGCTTTGGGCTCCAGCCTTGTCTCCCGACGCTGCCAGTTGATTGGCTTGGGCGAACCGGGCGGCCCCCGTGAGGGGGTGTTGGGGGAATTCCCGGACAAATTTTTCGTAGAGGCCGGCGGCTTGTTTGGCGTCTTTTTTGGAAGAGGCTTCGGCGGCTGACTGGAGAATGGCGAGGGCGGTGGCGGGTTGTCCCGGGTAATCCCGGATCAGCTTCGTCCAAGTCTCGGGGCCGGGTTTGGTTTCGAAAAGAAGATTTGATTCGGCCCGGTTTTTTTCCGACTTGGCGTATTGCCATAGAACAACGGCAATGGCGGCGCCCACGACGACGGTGATCGAAAGGAGCGTGCGTGTGTTCAGCCAAGCGGGAATTTGGGGCGAAAGGATTCTGGGTTCTTCGGCAGGGATGGTGGAAGGGGCGGACATAAGCAAAGAGAATGGTAAAACTAGGCGCCCGGGGCAAGTCAGGAAGGTGGGGGAGGGTATTTTTTGTCGAACTACCCCCAAGGGTTGTTGCGGGTTAAAGAATTAGACGAAAAAGGGGTTGACTCGTGTGGTATCGAGTGGGTAGAAATGGGTAAACGAGGTGAAATCTGTTTATTAATGGATAGCAATTACATATGTCGATGAAAGAGGCCTATACAGACCGGTTTGAGTTTTCCTTGGATGACAAGGGGCGACTTTCCGTGCCTGCGGAGTGGAGGGGGGAGGCTTTTGAAAAAAGATTTCTCGTGATGCCTTCGTCGACCGGGTGCTTGCGTATTTATCCGGCGAGTTTTCTCGGTCGAGAAATGGAAAAACTTTCAGAGCTCGGCGCAACTTCCTCGGATGTGAGGCGAAAAAATCTTGAGAAATTGGCGAGCGTGATTCAGGCGGCGGAACCGGATCAGCAGGGAAGAATCATGATTCGGGAGAAATTCCGTCAACATGCCGGATTGGGCCGTCAGGCCGTCCTGGTCGGCTGTCTTGATCATTTTGAGGTATGGGATCCCCGGCGCTGGCAAAAGATCGCCCCCCCGGCGACCACCTTTGAGGATGTGGCGAAGGAGGTTGGTTTGTGATTTTGGAATTCATGATTTCTATTTCGGCGGTTCGTCCCTTGGGGCTCGCCCTCCCGGCCGATCCATGTCTTTTCCGGAGCACCGAATCCTTTCCCTGGCAAACATTTCGCCAGAGGGCGGGGCGGTGCCGGGAAATCCTCCATTTGGGGGAAAGAAAGACAACCGACCGCCGGAACTAAGTTCGGTGGACGGGCCCGGGAGGCACGTACCATCGACTTAGGTCGGCTGTCCCAGGAGGTGAATATGGACTGGAAGCAGATGATGAGAGGCAAACTCGCTTGCGGCTTTTCCTGCCGCCGAGACGATTCCGGGAGGGTGGAGGGTCATGGTGTGGTGAAGCTTCCCAAACGCAATGCCTACGAAATCATTGGTCTGCGCCGTCCCGTCCGACGGGAAATCCTCCGGTTGAGGCCTGCAAGCTAAGGCGTGGAACACATCCCCGTTCTTCTGGAAGAGACCCTGCGTATGTTGCAACCCGCTCCCGGCCGCACGTTCATCGACGCGACCTTTGGTCGCGGGGGGCATAGCCGTGCTCTTCTGGCCCGGGGGGCGCGAGTGATCGCTTTGGATGTCGATCCGGATGCGGAAATGGAGGCGAAAAAGCTTCTGGCCGAAGTCGGGCCGGAGCGATTTTCCTTTCGACGGATCAATTTCGGGCAACTCACGGAGGTAGCCCAGCAAGAGGGGCAGGTGGACGGTCTGTTGCTGGATTTGGGAATTTCTTCGCCGCAGGTCGATCAGGCCGGCCGGGGCTTCAGCTTTCAGCAATCCGGGCCGCTCGACATGAGAATGGATCCGACCTCCGGCACGACGGCTGCCGATCTCGTCAACCATCTAGGAGAAGCTGAATTGCGGAACCTGTTGCGTGCGGGAGGGGAAGATCGGGATCCGGGGAAAATTGCGCGTGCCATTGTCCGGGCGCGTCCGCTGGCTACGACCCAGGATCTGGTTTCGGCGGTGTCGCGGGCCACCCGACCGCCCCGCCCCGGGGCCAAGCATCCGGCCACCCGTACTTTTTTGGCCCTCCGTCGTGCGGTGAACCATGAGGCGGAGAGGTTGGACCAAGCTTTGGCGGCGATTCCGAAGGTTCTTCGGTCGGGCGGGCGGGTCGCGTTCCTGACTTACCATTCGGCGGAAGATCGGGCGGTGAAGCATTGGATTCGTGAACATTCCGAATTGGAAAAAAGGGAGATGGGCATGGCATTCGGGCATCCCAATCCGGAGCGGTGGGTGAAGACTTTGGAGGAGGGCGTGCCGGGTGAGGCGGAAATTTCCGAAAATCCAAGAGCCCGAAGCGCCCGTTTGCGCGGGGCAGAGCGGCTCCCGGAGGATGCCCGATGAGCCGAAACCAGATCCGGCGAACGAATCAGGTGGGGGGTGGCAAGTTAGTCGGCTTCCTGATTCTGGGGAGTCTCTTTGCGGCCCTGACCATCGCCTTGCTTTTGTTGAATGTGGGGAACCATCACTCGGCAGATGAGTTGAAGGAACTGGAGGTTTCGCGAGCCCGTTTAGATGTTCAGGTGAAATCCGCCCGCCTGCAGGCCGAGCGTTTGCGTTCTCCGAAAAATCTTTCCGAGAAGTCGGCTCAAATGAGTTTGGGTCTTGTCAGCGTGAGCCAACTGGAAATCGTTGAGGCCCCGGCACGGAGAAATCTGCAGGCGACCCACTTGGCCAAGGAGGAGACGCGATGAATCCAAGGGTACGGATCATGGCGGTGACTCTGGGGCTTGCGCTTGTTTTTACCATTGTTTCGGTCCGGTTGATCTGGATTCAGTTGGTGAAACAAGAGGAGTACCGCGACAAGGCGATCCGAATGCATACCCGCGGGGAACCGGTGCCGGCCCAACGAGGATCGATTCTTGATGCGAGCGGCAGGATTCTGGCGCAGAGCATGCCATGGGTGGAAGTCCGTCTGGATGGAAAGATCCTGTCCGAACGTCCAAAAGAACTGCCGATCTTGGCCTCCCTGCTCGGGGTTTCAGCGGAATGGCTGAAAGGACAGGCCGATCCGGAAAACCGTTATCAAAAAATTGCCGAAGGAGTGAGTGTCGAAATTGAGGAAAAACTCCGGGCCTTGAAGTGCATCCATCTGGAAAAAAAGACGGTGCGAAATTATCCGAACGGTACAGAGACTGCGCAGGTTCTCGGGTATGTGAATGTCCAGGAGCAGCAGGCTCAGGGAGGCGATCGGCCAGCTGCCTTTGAGGTCGGGGAAGCGGGCATCGAGCGATCGATGGATCGTTATCTTCGGGGGGTCCCCGGGGAAAGAAGAATCATCAAGGATGTCCGCGGGAGGGAGATACCATACTTTCGCTTGAGCGACCGGCCGGCGCGCGATGGATATCATGTGGTGTTGACGCTGGATCAGGGAATTCAGCATGTGGTGGAGCGGGAAGCGGACGCCTTGATTGAAAAATATCAGCCGGAAGATTTACACATCGTGGTGCTTCGTCCCTCCACCGGTGAGGTTTTGGCGATGGCCAGCCGGCCAACATTTGACCCAAATCAGAGAAAAACGTATGAGCCGGAATCTCTGAAAAACCGTCCCTTGTCGGACACCTATGAGCCGGGATCGACATTTAAAATCGTGACTTTGGCTGCCGGGTTGAATGAGGGAGTGGCCGACCTGAATAGCACTTACTTCTGTGAAAACGGGGAGATGTTTTATGCGGGGCAATCGCTGAAGGACCATGAGCCCTATGGGTTGTTGACCCTCCGACAGATCGTGGAGAAATCGAGCAACATCGGAATGGCCAAATTGGCGATTCAGGTGGGGGAGGATAAGGTTTATCAATACGCCCGTCTTTTTGGTTTCGGTCAAAAAGCGCAAAAAGGCGAAGGGGGGTTGGCGGGGGAGGAATCGGGAAGACTTCGTGGCGTGAAGGAATGGAGTAAGGTTTCCATCACACGGGTGCCAATGGGGTACGAGGTTTCAGCCACCAATCTTCAACTTGCTTTGGCGTACGGTGCGATCGCCAACGGCGGGAAACGAATGGAACCACGTTTTGTGAAGTCGGTGGTGGACCGGGATAACCGGGTCGTCCTTCAATATTTGCCAAAGGTTGTATGTCAGGCGGTTCGCCCCGAGACGGCGGCCCGGGTGGTCGAGTCCTTGAGGGGTGTGGTTTCCGAGGCGGGCACGGCCGAAAGCGCACAAGTCCCAGGCTTTGAAGTGGCTGGAAAGACCGGAACGGCCCAGAAGTGGTCGAACGGTGGGTATGCCAAGGACAAGCACCGCTCTTCCTTCATCGGATTTTTGCCGGCGGACCACCCTGAATTTCTTGTCTCCATCATGGTGGATGATCCCAAGGGGAAAGTTTACTACGGAGGGCAGGTGGCAGGACCGGCTTTTAAAAACATCGCAACCCAGGTTGCAGAACAGTTGAACCTCAACCGCGAGACGGTCGTGGCGCGCCGGACGAGCCTATGAAACTGGCCGAGGTTATGCAGGGGGTAGCAGTGAAAGATTGGGAAGGGTCACGGCAGGCGGAGGTGTCGGGACTCGCCTACGCATCGGGCCGGGTCGGGCCGGGTTCTCTTTTTTGCACATGGAACGGACTGAAAAAAGATGGGCATGCGTATATTCCTGATGCCGTAACCCGGGGTGCGGTGGCCGTCGTTGCGGAAAAAAAACTGGCCGATCTCTCTGTTCCCAACATCCGGGTAGAAAATGGAAGAAGAGCTTTGGGACGGATGGCTGCAAACTTTTACGGGAATCCTTCAAAGGATTTGCAGGTGGTGGGGGTCACCGGAACCAATGGAAAAACATCAACCTCGATGCTGCTCCAATCCATTTTTCAGTCTGGCGGATTCCGTTGTGGGCTTTTGGGGACAGTGGGGAATGATACGGGAAAAGGTCGGCAGGATGCCCTCCACACCACTCCGGAAGCTTCCGATCTTCATCAGTTCCTCGCCGAGATGAGGGAAAACGGTTGCCGGGCGGCTGCCATTGAAGTGAGTTCCCATGCTCTCGACCAAGGGAGAACAGAGGGAGTCGATTTTTCCGGAGCGGTTTTCACCAACTTAGGTCGGGATCACCTCGATTACCATCCGACCCTTGAAGCCTACGAGGCGGCTAAAACCCTCCTGTTTCGCGGTCTTCGTCCGGGTGCGTTTGCAGTGGTAAATCAGGAAGACCCGATGGGGGTGCGTCTGGCAGCTCAATGTGCCCCTGGGGTGAGGGTGATGTCGTATGGAATCGAACGGGGGGATATTCACACCCGTGATTTGAAAATGGGGACCACCGGAAGTTCCTTTGTTCTCTGCACTCCGGAAGGCGAAGTTCCAGCGACCCTCCCCTGGCTGGGCCGCTTTAATGTTTCGAACGCATTAGCTGCCAGCGCCGCTGCCATACTCGGGGGACTTTCTGCAGAACAAGTGGCGGCCGCTCTTGGACGGGCTCCTGCGGTTCCCGGAAGAATGGAACGGGTGGCGGGATCGGGGGAAATCTCTGTGTTGGTCGACTATGCTCACTCTCCCGATGCAGTTCAGGCGGTTCTCGAGACCCTGCGGCCGTTAACGAGAGGCTCGCTATGGATTGTGCTCGGAGCAGGAGGGAATCGGGATCAGGGCAAGCGCCCAAAAATGGCTTCGGTAGCCGGCACACTGGCCGACCGCGTCGTGTTAACTTCCGATAATCCAAGAGATGAAGATCCGCGGGACATTCTGCGGGCAATGGCTGAAGGGCTACCCAAGGGAACGGTTGCACAAGTTTTGGAAAACCGAGCGGAAGCCATCCGTTCTGCTGTTCTATCGGCAGTCGCCGGAGATGTGGTTTTAGTTGCCGGAAAAGGGCATGAGGAGTTTCAGGAAATCGGAGGAGAAAAAATTCCTTTTTCAGACCGCCGGGAAATCGAAAGAGCCTTGGCGGAAAGGCGGAATTCATGAAGCCGCTTTCCATCTCCACACTCGCCGAGATGGCAGGGGCGGAACTCATCCGGGGGAACGGGGAACGGGTGGCGGGTGGAGTGGGGATTGATTCGCGTGCGATCAAACCTGGAGAGATTTTTGTCGCGATCCGGGGGCCGCGTCACGATGGACATGATCATATTGCGGAAGCGGCGGAAAAAGGAGCGATCGCGGCTTTGGTGCAAAAAAAGGAAATCGGACAGGTGCCTACCGGATTTTCTCTGCTATGGGTTCCCGATACGCAAAAGGCTCTTCAGAGGCTGGCGCATGCTTATCGCCGTCTCCTATCCGTTCGCGTCGCATCCGTGACGGGAAGTTCGGGAAAAAGCAGCACAAAGGAAATGTTGGCTGCTGTTCTGGGAACCATGGGTCCGACCCATCGGACGAACGGGAACTTGAATAATCATCTTGGGGTGCCCCTCACTTTGCTGGGGATCGGGGCGGAGGATCGTTGGGCCGTCGTGGAATTGGCAATGAATGCTCCGGGAGAAATCGGTCCCTTGGCGGAGTTGGCCGGACCTGAAGTCGGCCTCGTGACCAATATCGGTTGGGCGCATATCCAGGGCATGGGATCGAAAGAAGCAACGGCAAAAGAAAAAGGGGCGCTGTATCGGGCCCTGCCCGCGGAAGGTTTGGCGATCAGCAATGCCGATGATCCCATGGAAAAGATCTCTCTTGAAGGTTGTCGGGCCCGGATCGTCCGCGTCGGCCATTCCGCCGGGGCTGACTACCGACTTCAGAATCTCGAGCATGGTGGAGCTTCGACCCGTTTTGTCTGCGAAGGACCCCGTGGAAGGATGGAGGTTGTTTTGCCGGTTCCCGGAGCGCATATGGCGATGAACGCCGCCCAGGCTCTCGCAGCCGGATTGGAATTGGGGGTGGAGCCCAAAGCGGCGACTTCAGCGTTGGAGAAAATCCATCTTCCGGCAGGACGGCTCAAATTGGAGAAAAGAGGGGCGGGGTGGCTTTTGGATGACAGTTACAATGCCAACCCCGACAGTCTCGCCGCCGGCTTGGCCACCTTAAAGGATTTGCCCGGAAGCGGTCGGAACATCGCGTTGCTGGGTGCCATGGCGGAATTGGGGGATTTCAGTCGCATGTTGCATGAGGAGTCCGGAGCGGTGGTTGCCCGCGGAAATATCGGTCTGTGTCTGGCCGTCGGGGAGGATGCAAAGTTTCTTGTCGAGGCCGCGAAGAAAATACGTCCCGGGGATTGGGTTCGATGGTTTGGGAATCGGGATCAACTTGTCGCTGCCTATCAGCAACAGGCCCAAGCGGAGGATCGGATCTTGGTGAAGGGAAGCCGCTGCGAGGGAATGGATCAGGTGGCCCAGCGCCTGAGGGAGGGGAAAAAATAATGCTCTATTACCTGAGCCTTCTCAGTCACTGGTTCGGACCCTTGAATGTCTTCCAGTATGTGACCTTTCGAACGGTTGGTGCGGCCCTGACCTCGTTTGGGTTCTGTCTGTGGTTCGGGCCCACCGTAATTGCGGCTCTCCGCCGTTTGAAACTTGGACAACCCCTTCGAAGTAGATCCGAAGTGCATCAGTTGGCCGACCTGCATGAAAGCAAGCAGGGAACACCAACCATGGGCGGGGTTTTGATTTTATTCTCCATGACTTTGGCCTGTCTTCTTTGGGGGCGTCCGACCAATCCCTATCTTTGGCTTGCCCTCGGCAGCACCCTCGCATTGGGCACCCTTGGGTTCTGTGATGACTACGCCAAAATCCGAAAAAAATCATCGGGAGGTCTGGGGGGTCGGCAAAAGCTGATGGTTCAGGGGCTTGTTGCTGCAGGCGTCGCGGGGGTTCTGATGCTGATGCCCCAAGCACGCGAAGCGGCCTTGAAACTGCAAATTCCCTTTGTGCGTGAGGATTTTTTCCTTTTGAACCTTCCTGTTTGGGGGGCGATTCTCTTTTTCGTTTTCATTATCGTGGGAAGTTCGAATGCGGTGAATTTAACCGATGGGCTGGATGGATTGGCTTCGGGATGCATTTTGACCGTGGCTTTGGTGCTTGGGCTTTTTGCCTATCTATCGAGTCACGCCAAGCTGGCATCCTATCTGTTTCTGCCGCGGCTTCCCGGGGGGGAGGAGCTGGTCATTTTTTGTGCGGCCCTCTTCGGAGCTGCACTTGGATTTCTCTGGTTTAACTGTCACCCCGCAAAAGTTTTCATGGGGGACACAGGATCCCTTGCCCTGGGGGGTGCCGTGGGTGTGGTGGCGATCTGCATCAATCAGGAAATCTTGCTGGCTGTGATCGGCGGGGTGTTTGTGATGGAGGCGTTGTCGGTGATCCTGCAGGTCCTTTCTTTCAAGCTGACGGGCCGGAGGATTTTTGCGATGTCACCGATTCATCACCATTTTGAGCTCCGAGGCTGGAGTGAAACGGCCGTCGTCACACGGTTTTGGATTCTCAGCGTTGTCTTTGCCCTGGCGGGCCTGGCTTCGCTCAAGTTGCGGTGAAAGGAGAACCACAGAAATGGAACGGAGTCCGGGTTGTTGTGGTGGGGATGGGACGCAGCGGTTGCGCCGCGGCGGAGTGGCTGCTTTCCCAAAAAGCGGAGGTCAGCATGTTTGACGAACTGCCGAACTCCGTGAAAGAGGATTCCTCAAAAAAATGGGAATCCCGGGGCGTCCGCGTGTTCGTGGGACAAGCCCATCTTCCGGCCTTGAATTTTGATCTGGCGATCCTGAGCCCGGGGATATCCCCCCAGCGACCGGTCGTGCAGCAGCTGAACCGGGCCAAAATACCCGTCCTTGGGGAATTGGAACTCGGGGCGCGGGCATGCCTTTGTCCGATTGTGGCGGTGACGGGAACCAACGGTAAAAGCACGACGACCGAGCTTCTTGGTGCTCTCTATCATGCGGCTGGGCAGAAAGCAGTGGCCTGTGGAAATCTGGGGCGCCCGATCTGTGAAGTTGCGCCTTTGACAAAGGAACTCGACCGGGTGGTGGTGGAAGTGAGCTCGTTTCAACTGGAGAGCATCGAGATGTTTCGGCCGCATATCGCGGTTTATCTGAATCTGACTCCCGACCATCTCGATCGGTATGCCGACATGCAGGAATATGCGGCAGCCAAAGAGAGAATCTTTAAAAACCAGAGGGTGGAAGATGTCGCGGTGGTGAGGAAAGGAATGAGCTTTCCCGGTAAGAAAAGCCGGACTGTGACCTTCACGTCGGAAGATTCCGGAGCCGACTATACGCTGCAACAGGGGTGGCTGTGCGCTTACGGGGAAAAGGTTATGCGTCAGGATGAGACCCAGCTCTGTGGTCCCCATAATGCGGAGAATCTCCTCGCGGCACTGGCGGTGGCGGATGTGGAGAAAATATCGAGGGATGCGGTGCGAAAATGCTTCCGTGAATACCGGGCGCTGCCTCACCGGTGTGAGGTGGTGGCGCAACGCGGGGGTGTGACCTGGGTGAATGACTCAAAGGCAACGAATCTGGATGCCATGGAAAGAGCGGTTTCGGGCATGCAGGGTCCCGTGATCCTGATTGCCGGAGGAAAGGACAAGGGTTTCGATTTTTCCGCAAGTCGGGCCGGACTTTCGGGAAAGGTGCGGGCCGCTCTGCTGATTGGGGAGATGGCACCAAAAATCGAAAAAGCATGGGACGGATGTGTGCCCTGTCGACAGGTCAGGGATTTGGCCGAGGCGGTTCAACGAGCGGCGGAAATTTCCAAACCGGGGGAAACGGTTCTCCTGAGCCCGGGATGTTCCAGTTTCGATATGTTTAAGAACTTCGAGGACAGAGGGGAGAAATACAGGGAGTGCGTCAACGCACTGCCTAAGGAGGAAACCCAACCATGAGCGATGAACTGCTAGAATACTCAGCAAAACGAAATAATCTGCCTACGGCAGAGGGCGAAGCCAGTGAACGGCCGGCAAAGACGGGAGGGCTGAACCGGCTCTCGACGATCTTTCTGGTGGTTCTTGGGCTGCATGTCGTCGTGATCGTCGGCATCAGCGCCTATCACCTCCTTCGGGGGAATCCCGATACGGGGATGACGGCAACGCCCGAGCCCGCCCCGGTCCCCCAAGCGGAGGTTGCCAAGGCCCCTGAATCCAACCCTGCCCCGACAGCCGAGGTGTCCAGCACGATGCCCAGTCCGGATGACAAGGTTTGGCAGTCGCAAGGTGCTGTTCCTTCCGAAACCCCCGCTCCCGTCGCCACGGCTCCTGTAATGCAGGCACCGGTTGCGGAACGGGTTCATGTGGTGGGCAAGGGAGAGACGGTTGGAAAAATCGCCAAGGCCAATGGGGTAACTTCGGCGGCGTTGGTGAAAGCCAACGGACTGAAGGACACCAAATTAAAAGCAGGCCAAAAACTGAGGATCCCTGAGGTCGCCGGTGCGGGGGCAGAGCCCAAGGCGGTGATGGCGAACACGCCGCCGGCCAAAGCGGTGGTTGCGGCAGCGGTGGCCAAACAGGCTGCAAGTCCTGCCGGAACATACCAAGTGGCTGCCGGAGACACCTTGGCAAAAATCGCTAAAAAATTCGGTACCAAGGCGGAAACGCTGGCGAAGCTGAATTCGATCGCCGATCCGAAAAAACTAAAAGTCGGAATGAAGATCCAGGTTCCAGGAGAAGCTTCGGCCAAGGTAGAAACACCTTCCAAGGCTCCGGCTCCCGCGGGTCCGACCGATATGGCCATGTTGCCGAAACCGGCGACGAACTGAGAAAACAATGGGACGGAACACTGCGCGCACCCTGATCGTCTGTGTTGGGGCATTGATCGGCTTAGGGCTGGTCATGCTCACCAGCGTTGGTGCGTTTTCCCCCGATAACCGGGGCCAACCTCATTTCTTCCTCCAAAGGCAGGGGCTCTGGCTGGTGGCGGGAATCGGGGTGTGCGCTGTGTTCAGCCGTATGGATGTCAAAACGCTTCTGAAATACGGAGGATGGATTCTTCTGGGCACGACCCTGATGGTGGTCGCTTCCTTTATTCCCGGAATTGGGAGGACGGTGAAGGGATCGGCACGGTGGATCCATCTTGGATCCTTTGTTCTTCAGCCCGGGGAGTTCTTGAAACTTGCCACGGTGATTTTTGCGGCCTCTTGGGTGCGAATGCAGGGGGCCAGAATGAAAAGCCCTTGGTATGGATTGATCCTCCCGATGTTGATCCTGGTTGTTCCGGTTCTATTTCTCGTCAAACAACCCGATCTTGGTTCGGCCGTCTTTGTGTTGGCTGTTGCGGCCGTGGTTTTCTTTGTTGGAGGTGCTCCGATTCTGCCTCTTGGAATTCTTGGGTTGTTGGCGATTGGGGGTGTCTTGGCGTTGGCCTGGAGCATGCCTGAACGAATGGGAAGACTGATGGCTTTTATGGACCCCGAAGCCCACCAGCAAGGGGGAGGGTGGCAAGTGTCTCAAGCCCTGATTGCCCTGGGTTCAGGGGGAACTCAGGGGGTCGGTCTGGGGCAAAGCATTCAGAAGATGTTTTATCTTCCTGAAGCACACACTGATTTTATTTTTCCGATTCTGGGGGAAGAGTTGGGGTTGGTGGCCACTCTGAGCGTCGTGGTTGTGTTTCTTTTGTTCACGCTTTCAGGGGGATACATATCTTGCCACGTTCAGGATTCCACGGGGATGGCTTTGGGAATCGGAGCGACGGCTCTCGTGGCGATGCAGGCGGTGGCCAATCTGGCTGTGGTCACAAGTCTTTTGCCTCCCAAGGGGGTCGGGCTTCCGTTCATCAGTTACGGAGGTTCGAATCTGGTGCTTTGTCTTGCGGCGGTCGGAATCCTCCTCTCCCTTCACCGGCAGGCCCAATACCAGGAAGCACCGCGAAGCCGTCGAATCGTGGGTGGGAAAAAGTGATCGGTCTTATGGGACAACTGGTAATTGCATGCGGGGGTACGGGGGGGCACCTATTTCCCGGGTTGGCGGTGGCGGAAGCCGTACGTCGTCGGGGGCATAATGTGAGCTTTTTTATTTCTCCGAAAGCCGTAGACCGAAGGGCCCTGGAGGGAGCCGGAGAAATGGTCCATGGAGTGGAAATCCCGGCGGTGGGTTGGTCCGGAATTCTGGGTTCGGGGAAATTTATTTTTCACTTCCTTGCCGCTGTCCGACGGGCCAGCGAGGAAATCAAAAAAAGGAATGCCGGTGCGATTCTCGGGATGGGGGGATTTGTTTCCGGAGCTTCGGTGGGTGCGTCCCGCCTAGCCGGACTTCCATATTTTCTTCATGAATCGAATGCCATTCCCGGCCGTGCCACCCAAATTCTGGCGAAGGGAGCGCGCAAGGTTTTTGTTGGGTTTTCAGAATGCGGTCGTCATCTCCCGAAAGCAAAAGTTGAGGTCACAGGCACACCGGTCCGGTCCCGCCTGGGGGGGATGACCCGGGAGGAGGCCCTTCGAAAGCTCGGACTCCATCCCAAGAGGCACTTGGTGGTGGTCCTCGGAGGAAGTCAGGGGGCCCGGGGGTTGAATGAGGCCATGCTCCGAGGGTTGCCGGCCATGCGGGGAGAGGTGAATCACATCCAGATTCTCCATTTGTCGGGGGAGGCGCATCAGAAAAGCGTCCAAAAGGGTTATCAGGGATCGGGTTTTCACGCCGTGGTCCTGGGTTTTTGTGATGAGATGGAGGCCGTTTATGCGGCGGCAGATCTTGTGGTCGCCCGGTCAGGTGCAGGAACCCTTGCCGAATTAGCCGCCTGTGGACTACCGGCCATTCTTGTTCCATTCCCTGCGGCAGCGGCCGACCATCAGACGGCGAATGCCCATGCGTATGGGGATGACGGAGCAGGCGAGGTGATTGCCGAAAAATATCTGATTGGAACCGAATTGGGGCAGCGGATCGTGCGGCTCCTTGGGGATTCCAGTCGTCGAAACCGGATGAGTCAGTTTGCCAAGGCAAAGGAAAACCCGTCTGCCGCCGAAAAAATCGCTGAGGAGATTCATCATGTCCTTTGAAGCCAAAGATTGGATCAAGGGGAGCCGGAGAGTTCACCTGATTGGGGTTTCCGGATCCGGCATGACACCTCTTGCGGAAATTCTCATGGATCTGGGGCATGTGGTCAGCGGATCCGATCTGAAAGAAATCCCTGAGCGGTTGAAAAATCGGGGACTTCAATTCTTTTTGGGGCATAACGCGGAAACAGTTGTTTCGGCCGAAGTGATCGTTGCCTCGGCAGCTATTGGGGAAGAAAACCCGGAGTGGATGGAGGCGAAAAAACGGAGAATACCGAGTTTCCGAAGGGGGGAAGTGCTTTCCCATCTGGCCGAATCGAAGAAGCTCGTCGCAGTTCTTGGATCCCACGGGAAGACCACTACCGCCACAATGTTGGCCCAGATTTTCCGTGAAGCGGGTGAAGATCCTTCGTTTTACCTGGGGGGTTACGCACCCTCACTGGGATCGTCGGCTGCATGGACCCAAGGGCCTTGGCTGATTGCCGAGGTGGATGAAAGCGAGGGCGCCCCATCCAGCCTGAAGCCATGGGCCGCCCTTTTGTTGAATGCGGATCATGAGCATGCGGATCGGTACCAAGATCAAGACGCGGTTGTGAAGGCCTATCGGGATGTGTTGGCTCAGGTCGTGGGACCCGTGGTGGTGGTGGATCGGGAAGAAGGGGCGGCGATGGAAGCGGCGGATGGAATTCGCGCAAAAGTTACTTTCGGATGGGGGAAGTGTGGGGCGGATTATCTGGGTATCTGGAAAGGGGAGAATGCCGAAGGGCTGAAGTTCGGGGTTCAAAAAAAGGGGAAGGACCTGGGCGAATTTCAGGTCGCCGCCACTGGACGGCATAATGCCGGAAATGCTTTGGGGGCATTGGCGGTGGCTCAGGAGTTGGGGTTACCGGTCGAGA